>NZ_BAAAIX010000013.1:116614-263667 GCF_039526385.1 Luteococcus peritonei
GGCGGACGCGCCGAATGTGGTGTGGGCGGTGGACTTCCAGTTCGACGCCGACGAGCACGGCCGACCGATCAAGATCTGCTCGATCGTCGACGAACACACCCGGGAGTGCATCGGCGGCCTCGTGGAGCGCTCGATTACCGCCGACCGGCTCACCGCCCACCTCCAGGACCTCGTCGCCGCCCGGGGCGCCCCGGCGGTGCTCAGGTCGGACAACGGGCCGGAGTTCATCAGCGAGGCGATGGCCGACTGGGCCGGCACCCGCACCGGCCTGTCCTACATCCCTCCGGGCTCGCCGTGGCGCAACGGGTACGTCGAGTCGTTCAACAGCCGGATCCGCGACGAGTGCCTCAACATCAACAGCTTCTGCTCGCTGCTGCACGCACAGGTCATCATCGGCGACTGGAAGGACGAGTACAACCACCACCGCCGGCACTCCTCGCTCGGCTACCTACCCCCAGCCGAGTACGCTCGGCAGTGCACCCATCAAATGGAAACCGACGACTCACAGAACGTCCGGACCGAATGAAGGGGGCGGCTCATGTGGGTTGACTCTTGGACGGATGACTTTGGGGATGGCCAACGAACGCCCAACGACGGCACCTGAGACCAGAACTGAGACTATGACCCAGAACGCCCCCGGCTCTCTCACGAGCGCCGGGGGCGTTTCCCCTAGTGGGGGGTGGCGGAGGATACGGGATTTGAACCCGTGAGGGCGTGAACCCAACCCGCTTTCCAAGCGAGCGCCATAGGCCTCTAGGCGAATCCTCCGTGGGAGAGCCTACAGGGATCGCCGCCCGGGGCGCCAATCAGGCCCAGCGCTCACCCGCCCACGTGCCGCAGGGCGAAGGCGCCCTGCCCCTGGGCCAGCATCTCCCCGTCGGAGGATCGGACCAGCCGGGCGCTGGCGAAGGCCGTCCGGCGCGACAGCCTCACCACCTCGCCGGTGGCCACCACCTCGTCGCCCAGGTGCGCCTTGTGCAGGTAGCTGGTGGACAACTGCATGGTCAGGATCGTCGGCCCGTCGCCGATCTCGAGCCGGATGGCCCGGCCCATCGCGGAGTCCAGCAGCGCGGCGAACATGCCGCCGTGCATGGACCCGGAGGCGTTCTCCACCCGCTCGTCCACCACCATCCGCACCGACGGACCCTCGTCCACCTGCACGCCGTTGTGCTCGTAGAAGCCCACCGGCTCAGTCCTTCTGCACCACCGCGAAGGTGGCCTGGCCCGCCGCGATCAGCTCGTCGTCGCCCACACGTCGCACCTCGCCGTCCACCAGGCACAGCGTCTTGGAGGACTTCTTCACCGTCGCGTCGGCCACGAGCTCGTCGCCGGGCTCAGCGCCGTTCAGATAGGTCACCGAGAGCTGCACGGTCACCACGCTCGCCTCGGGATCGTCCAGCTGCTCGCGGCAGGCCGAGCCCATCGCCGAGTCGAGCATGGTGGCCAGCAGCCCGCCGTGCACACCGCCGGAGGCGTTCTCGCTGCTGGCATCGGTGCTGGCCCGCGTTGTGCCGTCGTCGGCGCTGACCCCTACGTGCTCAAGAAAACCCATGGCCGCGAGTCTCGCAGACTCGCGGCCATGGATGGCGGACCCCAAGGGGTGGGGCGGCTAGTTCTGGTGCAGCTCCGCCGGCGTCGCGTCGTCGGCATCCGGAGCCACGACGTTGCCGCGGCTGCGGTACCAGGCCACGCCCAGGATGATGAACCACAGCGGCGTCACCAGCAGCGCCTGCCGGGTGTCGCTCTCCTGGGTCAGCAGCACCAGCACGAAGGCGAAGAAGACCAGCACCACCTGCGGCATGAACCGCGCGCCGGGCATCTTGAAGATGCTGCGCGCGTGCGCCTCGGGGAAGCGCTTGAGGTAGCGCATGTAGCTGAGCAGGATCAGCGTCCACACGAAGATGAACAGCACCGACGAGATCGTGGTGACGATGGTGAAGGCGCCCATGATCGAGTCGTTCAACATCAGCAGGATGGCGGTCAGGATCAGCGTCACCGAGGCCACCAGGCCGGCCACCGGCACCGCATTGTTGCTCAGTCGGCCGAAGCGTTCGTGCGCCATGCCGCGGTGGGCCAGACCGTAGAGCATCCGGGAGGTGGAGTAGATGCCCGAATTGCACGAGGAGCTGGCCGAGGTCAGCACCACGAAGTTCATCACCGAGGCGGCCGCGGTCAGGCCCAGCAGGCCGAACAGGTTCACGAAGGGGCTCACCGCCGGGTTCACCTCGTCCCAGGGCGTGACGCACATGATGGCGGCCAGCGCCAGAACGTAGAAGATGATCACGCGCACCGGGATCGAGTTGATGGCCTTGGGCAGCGTCTTCTCCGGATCCTTCGCCTCGGCCGAGGTGGTGCCCACCAGCTCGATGCCGACGAAGGCGAAGACCGCGATCTGGAAGGCCGCGAAGAAGCCCTTGAAGCCGGTGGGGAAGAAGCCGCCGTGGCTCCACAGGTTGCTCACCTGCGCCACCTGGCCGTTGGGGGCCTTGAAGTGGGTCACGATCATCACCAGCGCGGCGACGATCAGCACCACGATGGCCACGATCTTGATCATCGCGAACCAGAACTCCAGCTCGCCGAACAGCTTCACGGTCAGCAGGTTGAGCGCCAGCAGGCCCAGCATCACCAGCGCCGCCAGCACGATCGACAACGTCTTGTCGTGCACCCAGTAGTCCCAGTAGCCGCTGATCGCCACGACGTCGGCCATGCCGGTGACCACCCAGCACATCCAGTAGGTCCAGCCGGAGAAGAAGCCGGCCCAGGGGCCCAGCATCTCCGCGCTGAAGTCCTGGAAGCTCTTGTAGCGCAGGTCGTGCAGCAGCAGCTCACCCATGGCGCGCATCACGAAGAAGAGCATCACGCCGATGATGGTGTAGACGAGCAGCAGCGACGGACCGGCGGCGTGGACGGTCTTGCCGGAGCCCATGAACAGGCCGGTTCCAATCGCGCCACCGATGGCGATCAACTGGATGTGGCGGTTCTGGAGGTTGCGCTGCAGGTGGCCCTCGTCGGCCGGAGACTGGTCAGTCATGGAGGTCCTTCAGGAAATGGCTCCCCGGCTGGGAACGTGCAAACGCTACGCCCGCAGGCCTGTCCCGGCGGGGAGATCGCATGGTGGGAGGGGCCCGGGTTTCGTGCTGGGGCCCCGGCGGCGCTATTCTTGTCCGCAAGGTCCCCGCGCGGTGGTACCTCGCCCAACTCCCCCAGGGTCGAAAGACAGCAAGGGTAAGTGAGCTCTTCCAGGTGCGCGGGGACCCCTTGCATGTCCGGGGCCGGTCAAGGCCCCCTCGACCTGTGCCCGCCTTGCGTGGTCGGATCAGCCATTCTGCTGGTAGGCCAGCTGCAGCAGGTCTCGTGCCTGCTCGACGGCCGTGTGCGGCTCGGTTCCGGCGTCGAAGTGCATCCAGTGGGTGGCCTGGGCGAATCCCTTGGCCGGCTCGATCCTCTCGTCGACGGGAGCCTCGCGGAAGCGCCGTCCCAGCCGCACCGTGCCGCGCGGGCCGGGAACGATCGCGGCGAACTGGCGGGCGCGGACCACAGGGGTGTAGCTCGCCCGGCCCTCCACGCGGACGTCCTCGCCGGTCTGCGCCGCCGCGGCCACCAGCGCGTCGTGCAGGGGGCGCAGCGGCTCCTTCTTGCCCGTGTACATCTGGTCGGCGAAGGCGTCGGCGCTGGGCATGGTCCAGCCGGCCCGGCCGGCCGCCTCGAAGGCGATCGCCCACTGCGAGTTCTGCTTGACGCCCTGCTCCTTGAGCCAGCGACGCACGGCCGGCTGGTCGAGTGGATCGAGCTCGGCCGCGGACACCATGGCCACCCACTGGTCCATGTCGTGGCCGGTGCGTTCCTGCAGGCTGCGGCTGACGGCCGCGCTCATCTCGTCGGGGGAGGCCATGGCGCCATCCTGCCCCATGGTCGTCGGCCAGGGGAGCAAGCGCCGGGTGCCGCGGATCACGGCCCGTCGGAGCTAATCGCCCCTGCAGCACCAGGGGCGATGCGGTGCGTCGGGACGTGATGCGCACCGGTCTGCCGTGATCCAGGCCTGTGCCGTCGCGGCAGGTCGAGGACGGGTCGAGGGCTGCACCGCGCGACCTCGAAAACTGTCAGCGAGCTCGCATAGGGTGACCAGCGTGGACGAGGACTACGACGAGCCGATGGACGAGGGTGACGCCCTCTTCGCCGAGCAGCGCTTCGAGATGGACGGGCCGGGCCTGTTCGGCTCCGACGAGCCTGCCGGTGATCCCGCCGCGGCTCCGCCGGACGCCGCCCCTGCCGTGACGCAGGAGCCTGACGACGGCCTGTCCGACGATCCCGAGGAGGATCTGCTGATCGGCGGTGCCGACTTCGTGGCCCCCGACGACGAGTCCGCCCCCGATGCGGTCGATGCCGAGAGTCTGGCCGAGATGGCGGGGATCGAACTCGACGAACAGGCCGATGCGGAGCAGGCGGCTGCGCCCATCGAGGGTGCGCCCGACGCGGACGCTGCGGCTGTCGCCACGAACGCCCCGACGCCCGAGCCGGAAGCTGCCCCGGTCTCCGAGGAGATCCCGGAGGAGAGCGCTGAGGCCGAGGCTTCCGTCATGCCCGCGGCCGCCGTCGTCGCCGAGCCTGCTCCGGCCACCGGCCCGTCGGTGACCCGTCCCACGGGTGAGCTGCAGGCCCCGGCCGGCCGCGAGGCCCGCGGCGTCGACAACGCCCCGGCCGCCCCGCTGGCGCTCTACCGTCGCTACCGTCCCGAGACCTTCGCCGAGGTGATCGGGCAGGAGCACGTCACCGACCCGCTGCAGCGCGCGCTGACCAACAACAAGGTGAACCACGCCTACCTGTTCAGCGGCCCGCGCGGCTGCGGCAAGACCACCAGCGCCCGGATCCTGGCGCGCTGCCTGAACTGCGAGCAGGGCCCCACGCCCACCCCCTGCGGCGAGTGCCAGAGCTGTCGTGACCTGGCCCGCGGCGGCAACGGCTCCATCGACGTGATCGAGATCGACGCGGCCTCGCACGGTGGCGTGGAGGATGCGCGTGACCTGCGCGAGCGGGCCTTCTTCGCCCCGGTGCACAGCCGCTACAAGATCTACATCATCGATGAGGCCCACATGGTGACGGCCCAGGGCTTCAACGCCATGCTGAAGCTGGTGGAGGAGCCGCCGCCGCACGTGAAGTTCATCTTCGCCACCACGGAGCCGGAGAAGGTGATCGGCACCATCCGGTCGCGCACCCACCACTACCCCTTCCGCCTGGTGCCGCCGAAGGTGCTGCAGAACTACCTGGGCACGCTGTGCCAGGCCGAGGGCGTCAACGTCGACACCACCGTGCTGCCGCTGGTGGTGCGCGCCGGCGCCGGCTCGGTGCGTGACTCGCTGTCCGTGCTGGACCAGCTGCTGGGTGGCGCCGCCGAGCAGGGCGTCAGCTACGAGCAGGCCTCGGCACTGCTCGGCTACACCCCCGACGCGCTGCTCGACGAGATCATGGACGCCTTCGCCGCCGGTGACTCCGCCGGGGTCTTCGCCACCATCGACAAGGTGATCGAGGTGGGCCAGGACCCGCGTCGCTTCGCCGAGGACCTGCTGCGACGCCTGCGTGACCTGGTGATCGTGGCCGCCGTGCCCGATGCCGTCTCCTCGGGCCTGATCGACGTGGCCGCGGACCAGGCCGAACGCCTCGAGACCCAGGCCAACGGCATGGGCCCCGGTGAGCTGACCCGCGCGGCCGAGGTGATCGCCACCGGCCTGACCGACATGCGCGGCACCACCGCTCCGCGCCTACACCTGGAGCTGATGTGCGCGCGGGTGCTGCTGCCCGGCGCCGACGTCGACGAGCGCGGCGTGCACGCCCGTCTCGACCGGTTGGAACGACGCATCGGCATGCCCGGCGCGCCCGTCCCCGCCGATCCCACGGCGGGGCAGTGGAGCCCCGACGAGCTGGGCGTTCCCACCGAGCCCGCCGGGCCGCAGGCCGCCCGCGCCGCCGCACGGCCCGCCCCGCAGGCCGATGTCGCTGCGCAACAGCCGGCGCAGCAGGTGCCGGACCAGGTCGCGCCCCCGCAAGGCGCGGCGCAGCCGAACACAGCCCGGCAGGACGCAGGTCAGCAGGAGGGCCAGTTCGGCGGACCTGAGGGGCAGGCTGCGGGCCAGCAGCGACCCGCCCAGGCGCCGGAGCAGCCGGCCTCACAGGCTCCCGCCGGGCAGGGTGCCCCCGCCCAGGCAGGGCCCGCCCAAGGTGGCCCGGCCCAGCAGGGGCAACCCGCCGGCGCTCCCGGGCAGAGGCCTGCCCAACCGCAGGGCCAGCGTCCCGCGCAGGGCCAGCGTCCGGCGCAGCCGCAGGGTCAGCGTCCCGCCGGTGGACAGCGCCCCGCCGGGCCCCCGCCGGGCCAGCAGAACGCGCCCCAGCCCGCCCCACAGCAGTCCACCCCGCAGCCGCCGCGCGGTGGCGCCTCGATCAGCGCGGTGGACGTGCGCCGGCTGTGGCCCCAGGTGCTCGAGGTGGTGAAGAGCCGCCGTCGCTTCGCCTGGATCCTGCTCAGCCAGAACGCCCAGGTGGTCGACGTCGACGGCAACCAGCTGGTGCTCGGCTTCGCCAACCAGGGGGCCCGCGACTCCTTCACCTCCGGCGGCAGCCAGGACATCCTGCGCGACGCCATGGTGGAGGTGCTGGGCGCAGACCTGCGGATCAACGCCATCCTGGAAGGCGGCGGTGGCCGCCCCTCTGGCGGCGCGCCCGTGGGCGGCTCCGGCGGACCGGGCGGAAACGTCGGCGGCCCGGGCGGCTCCGCACAGCCCCAGCAGCCAGCCCCTGCAGCGCCCTTCGACGGTGCAGCGCAGCAGGCACCGAGCCAGGACGCTCCCCAGCAGGCACCCGTCCCACCGCGGCCCGACGGCGACCCCGGGCCCAGCACCCCGGTCAGCGCACCGCCTCCCGACGAGGCGCCCGACACCTCACGCTGGACCCAGCAGGCCCGCCAGAACATCCGACCCACCGCCTCCGGGCCGGCACCGGACGAGCCCGAGGTGGACGAGTCGCAGCTGGTCAGCGACGACGACGAGGACCTGGACGAGTCAGGGGAGTCGGCCGCCGAGCTGATCACCCGCACCCTGGGCGCCCATGTCATCGCCGAGGAGCAGCCGGGCCTCTGATGTCCTGCCCCGGCCTGCGCTCGTGGCACGCCGCGCGGCAGGATGAGGCATGCGCATCGTCCTGGCACCCGACTCGTTCAAGGAGAGTCTCACCGCCCAGCAGGTCTGCGAGGCCCTGGAACGCGGACTGAAGACCCACCTGCCCTGGGCCGACTTCGTCCACGTCCCGATGGCGGACGGGGGAGAGGGCACGGTGCAGTCGCTGGTGGACGCCACCGGCGGCAGCCTGCGCACCACCCCCGTCACCGGCCCGCTCGGTGAGCCCGTCGAGGCCACTTGGGGCGTGCTGGGCGACGGCACCACCGCCGTCATCGAGATGGCCGAGGCCAGCGGTCTGGGGCTGGTGCCCCCCGATCGTCGTGACCCCCGCTCCACCACCACGCGCGGCACCGGCGAACTGCTGCTCGCCGCCTGGCAGGCCGGCATCGACCACGTCGTGCTCGGCATCGGCGGCAGCGCCACCAATGACGCCGGGGCCGGCCTGGCCCAGGCCCTCGGCGCGCGGCTGCTCGACGCCGACGGCCAGGAACTGCCTGCCGGCGGTGCGGCGCTCGCCCGGCTGGACCGCTTCGACCTCTCCGGCCTGGACCCTCGTCTGGCCAGCACCACCATCGAGGTGGCCTGCGACGTGACCAACCCGCTGTGCGGGCCCGAGGGCGCCAGCGCCATCTACGGTCCGCAGAAGGGTGCCGATCCCGCCTGCGTCGCCGAGCTCGACGCAGCCCTGGCCCGCTTCGCCCAGGTGGTGGCCGCCGACCTGGGCCGTGAGGTGGCAGACGTCCCGGGCGCCGGGGCGGCCGGCGGGCTGGGCGCCGGGCTCTTGGCGCTGGCCCCGCACGCCCGGCTTCGGCCCGGCATCGACATCGTCGTGGACCAGTCGCGCCTGGCCGAGAAGCTGGATGGGGCTGCCCTGGTGGTCACCGGCGAAGGCCGCATGGACGGCCAGACCCGCTTCGGCAAGACCCCGATGGGCGTCGCGCTCGCAGCCCATCGTGCGGGAGTGCCGGTGGTCGGCATCGCCGGTAGCCTCGGCGACGGTGCCGAGGAACTGCTCGGCGAGGGCTTCGTCGCCATCCTGCCCGTGCTCGACCGGCTCGATGAGCTGCCCGCCGTGCTGGCCGCGGCCGCGCAGAACGTCGAGCGCACCGCAAGGCAGGTCGGGGCGCTGCTCTCGCTGCCGCTGCAGAGCGCGTCAGGGCAGGAGCCTGTCACCGGCACCGCGTAGGCTTGCCCCTGCACCGCGGGACACCGCGCGCAGTCATCCACCACCGGCCCCGTCCGGCGACGAGAGGACCACCATGTTTCCCGAGGGTATGGACATGAACGCACTGCTGGCGCAGGCCCAGGCCATGCAGGCCCAGCTGCAGCAGGCACAGGCCCAGCTGGTGGCCTCCAGCTTCACCGGCACCGCCGGCGGTGACCTTGTCGAGGCCACCATCACCGGCGACGGCGAGCTGACCGCGCTCACCATCAAGCCCGAGGCGATGGACCCCGAGGATCCGGAGAGCCTGGCTGACCTGGTGCTGGCCGCCGTCCGCGACGCCAACGCCCAGCTCAAGACCAAGGCCGCCGAGGTCATGCCCGCCATGCCCGAGATGGGTGGCCTCGGCTTCTGAGCCGCATCGGCCCCGGACCCTCCCAGTGAGGGTCCGGCGGGCCGACCTGCCCGGCCACGCCGGGACGCACCGACGCAACTGCCGCCGTCGCGGCACGGAAGGACACGATGTACGAGGGCCCGGTACAGGACCTGATCGACGAGCTGGGCCGCCTGCCCGGCGTCGGCCCCAAGAGCGCCCAGCGCATCGCCTTCTGGATGCTGGACCAGCCCGCCGAGGAGATCCAGCGCTTCGCCCAGGTGGTCAGCGAGGTGAAGGCCAAGGCGCGCTTCTGCCAGGTCTGCTTCAACGTCTCCCAGGAGGAGACCTGCCGGATCTGCCGCGACCCGCGCCGCGACCAGAGCGTCATCTGCGTGGTGGAGGAGAGCAAGGACGTGGTGGCCATCGAGCGCACCCGTGAGTTCCGCGGGCTCTACCACGTGCTCGGCGGCGCCATCAGCCCGATCGACGGCAAGGGCCCCTCCGACCTGCACATCCGCGAGTTGCTCAGCCGGCTCGCGGATGGCACCGTGACCGAGATCATCCTGGCCACCGACCCCAACACCGAGGGCGAGGCGACCGCCACCTACCTCTCGCGCCTGCTCAAGGACATGGGCCTGCAGATCAGCCGCCTGGCCTCCGGCCTGCCCGTCGGCGGAGACCTGGAATATGCCGACGAGGTGACCTTGGGCCGCGCCTTCGAGGGCCGCCGCTACGTCGAGGGCTCCTCGCGCCCCACCCCGCGGGTCTGACCATGACCGGGCCGCTCCGGCTGGTCGCCACCGACCTGGACGGCACCCTGCTGCGCAGCGACCGCACCGTCAATGCGTGGACCCGCAGCGTCCTCGACGCCTGCCGCGCCCGCGACGTGCTGGTGGTACCGGTGACCGCCCGCCAGCCCGTCAGTCTGCGCCCGATTGCGGAGCAGTGCGGGATGGACGAGACCGCCGAGCACGGCTGGGCGCTGTGCTCCAACGGTGCGCTGGGCATCAACCTGGTCAGCGGCGAGGTGCTCTTCGAGCGACTGCTTGCCGTCGACGTGGCGACGACGCTGGCCGAGGCCCTGGCGGTGGACCTGCCGGAGGTGCGCTTCGTCGCGGTGCGGGATCGTGGCGACGCCTTCGTGGCGCAGGAGGGCTATGCCGCGATGGCCAGTTTCACCGACCACCACCGTGATCCGGCCTCGATGGGTGCTGCTGCGCTGTCCGAGGTGCTGGCCGAACCCAACTTGAAGCTGGTGCTGCGCCATCCGCAGCTGGCGCCGGCCGAGCTGCTGGCCAGGGTTCAGGCGCTGGGGCTGGAGGGCGTCGAGCCGACGGTCAGCGGCGCTGATTTCGTCGAGGTCTCCGCGGCCGGTGTCACCAAGGCTACCGGGCTCGCCCTGCTCTGCGAGGGGCTCGGCATCCAGGCCGACCAGGTGGCGGCCTTCGGCGATGCCCACAACGACATCGCCATGCTGCGCTGGGCCGGCACCTCGTACGCGATGGACCACGCCGACGACGAGGTGAAGGCGGCGGCCACCGGTGTGGCCGGCGATCACGACGACGACGGCGTCGCTCGCACCCTGATGGACCTGATGCGCTCCGGCCGGATCTGAGCGGTCCGGGCCTTGGGCCCGCTGACCGCACAGTCCGGCCTCTGGGCCCGCTGACCGCACAGTGTGACGGTTTGGTGGGGGTAGTCGCCCACCAATCTGTGACATTGATGCTCTGGACGGTGACCGGCCATCCTGTCGAGGTGGCGGGGAGCACGAGCACCCGGAATGGAGAAGGCCCCGGCGTCCAGGGTGATGGACGCCGGGGCGGTCCGGTGCTCGCTCCCTCAAGCGCTCACCGGTGACCAGAAGGGTGGCTTGCCCCCATTCAATCAAAGATGAGAATCATTTGCAACAAACAGTGATGGACCGAATCCTCATGCAGGCTTGTGCATGCATACCGAGTATGTGACTATGGAGCATCCGCACCGCATACCGAGTATGCACAGGAGGTTTCATGTCCGTACGCCAGTCCCTGCTCGCCCTGTTGGGCGAGCGGCCCCGGCACGGTTACGAGCTCAAGAGTGAGTTCGACCGTCGCACCGGTGGCTCTTGGCCGCTGAACATCGGGCAGGTCTACACCACGCTCGAACGCCTCGAGCGCGACGGGCTCGTCCAACGTGGCGAGGCCGACGACGAGGGGCGGGTTGTGCACAGCATCACCCCTGCCGGCCGCGCCGAGGTGGACGAATGGTTCGCCAATCCCGTGGCCATGAACAACCCGCCCCGCAATGAGCTGGCCATCAAGATCGCACTCGCCGTCACCCTCGACGACGTCGACGTGGCCGCCCTGATCCAGACCCAGCGGCGGGCCTCGCTGGAGAACCTGCAGGCCTTCACCCGGGCCCGTCGCCAGGCCGACCCCGACGACCTCGCCTGGCAGCTGGTGATCGAGTCGCTGATCCACACCGCGGACGCCGAGGTCCGCTGGCTCGACCATTGCGAGGCCGCGGCCCTGCGCGCTGCGCGGCGGCGCACCCAGTCCACTTCCCCGACCACCGACAGGAGCTGACCCATGGCGATCCTCGAGATGCGCGGCGTGAGCCGCCACTACGAATCCGGCGCGAACCAGGTGCTCGCGCTCGACGGGTTGGACCTGAGCGTGGAGGCCGGGGAGTTCGTGGCCGTGATGGGCCCGTCGGGTTCGGGCAAGTCCACCCTGCTCGCCGTGGCGGGTGGGCTTGACGAGGCCTCCTCCGGCGAGGTGCTGATCGACGGTCGTTCCCTGGCCGGTCTGGGCCGTGACCAGCTCGCCGAACTACGGCGACGCGGCGTCGGCTACGTCTTCCAGGACTTCAACCTGGTGCCCATCCTGTCCGCTCGCGAGAACGTCATGCTCCCGCTGGAGCTGGACGGCGCGCGGCCGCAGCAGGCGCGGGCCCAGGCAGAGAAGGCCCTGTGCCGTGTCGGGCTCGACGCTCTGGGTGACCGGCCCGTGGAGCAGCTCTCGGGAGGCCAGCGTCAGCGGGTGGCGGTCGCCCGCGGCATCGTGGGGGAGCGACGGCTGCTGCTGGCCGACGAGCCCACCGGCTCGCTGGACTCCACCACCGGTGACGAGGTGCTCTCCCTGCTGCGCGATCTTGCCGACGAGGGTGCTGCCGTGGTGCTGGTGACCCACGACGCCCGTCATGCCGGTTGGGCTGATCGCGTCGTCTTCCTGCGCGACGGGCGCCTGCTGGACAGCGCCGCGGCGGCGACGGATGTCACCGAGGCCGCCGCGCGGGTCGGTGCCCTGCTCGAGGGGCAGGGCCAGACCTGGACCGAGGGGGAGCGATGAACCCGGCCGTGATGCGGCTGGCCCGACGCGAGATCAGCCGAAACCCCATGCGGTCACTGTTGATCTGCCTGCTGGTGGCGCTGCCCATGGTGCTCTTCGGGGCGATGGCAGTCACCTTCGCCAGCTCCACCAGCACAGAGCAGGAGACGCAGCAGGCCACCTTCGGGCGGGCCAGCGCGGTGGTGCAGGCACCGTCCGGGGGCAGGCTTCCCGCCCTTTCCCTGGAGCAGGGCCAACGCGCCGTGCCCTTCGGCCAGCGCACGGCCGAGCTGGTGGACCATGCGACGAAGCGCTCCATCGAGGTCCAGGACATCGACCTGCATGATCCCGTCTTCGAGGGGCGTTTCAGCCTGGAGGAACGCCGCCAGGAGCCGAACGGAGTCTGGCTGGACAGCAGCCTGGCGCGTCCCGGCACGGTGGGCCTGGCCCAGACCGTGACCATCGACGGTCGGAGCTGGCCGGTGCTGGGAGTCGTGACGCTCCGCATGGAGGCCCTGGACGGCGTCTACGTCGCCCACGGGCACCCACTGGCCGCGAAGGCTTCGACCGGGGCCTGGATTCAGGGGCCCGAGCCGAGCCAGCAGCAACAGGAGCAGTGGGAGTCCCAGGGGCTCCAGGTCGGACTTCCCATGGCGGGCAACTGGGCCGGCGTCGACCAGGCCACCGTCACCGCACTGCTCTTCTCCTTCGCCCTGGCCGCCGGTGTGGTCACCGCCGCGCTCTGCGCCGCCGCCTTCACGGTGGGCCTGGCTCGCCAGCGTCGTTCCCTGTCGGTGCTGGGCGCCGTGGGTGCCCCCTCGGGCCAGCTGCGAGCCATTGCCCTTGCCCAGGGGCTCCTGCTCGGGGTGCCCTCTGCCCTGGTGGGCGTCCTGCTCGGCACCGGACTGGGTGCCTGGTGGGTCAGCCAGCACCTCGGTACGGAGTTCTCGAGCTACTACGGCGTGCACATCCCGTGGCTGCGGCTGCTGGGACTGGTCCTCGTGGGGGTTCTCTCGGCCCTCGTCGGGGCCTGGCTCCCGGCGCGCCGGCTGGGTGAGGTGACGCAGGACCAGGCTCGGCCGGTTTCAGCCTCGGTTCCCCGGAGGTCGTCCCGGCTGAGGGTCGGCCTGCTGCTCATCGCGCTGGGCCTCGGCTGCGCAATCCTGCTGGCCCTTGTGCTGCCCCGGCAGCGGGAGCTGCCGGAGGAGGAATACGTCATCAGCGGCATCCTCTGCTGTCTGCTGGTCTTCCTGGGAATCCTGCTCTCCGCCGGTGCATTGGCCCGACGCCTCGGTGTCATGGATGGCGGCCCGATGCCCTGGCGGCTCGCCGTGCGTGAGCTCGGGCGGCAGCGCTCCCGGGCGGTCTCGGTCATCGTGGCCATGACGGCGGTCTCGGCCCTGGCCAGCGGGGCCCTGGTGGCGCTGGCAGCGCAAGGAGGCGATGTCACTCCGGCCGAGCGCCTCGGCTGGGCGGTCACGCGCACCACCGACGAGAACGGCAAGGCTCTGCCGTCGTCCGATGCGAAGGCCTTGGACGAGGCGATCAGCTCCACCGTGGGCATCTCCTCGGGAATCGATGCCGCCATGACCGGCCACGAGGTCGGCGCCAACTACCAGTGCGCCCGCCGAACTGTCTGCTCGGTCGGGACCGGTCTGCTGGTGGTCACCCCGGAGCAGGCACAGCAGGTCCTGGGGAACCGGGCCGAACCTGACGCCATGGCCACCCTCACCGCAGGCGGCGTCATCCTCGGGCAGGGGCAGGGCTGGGATGGCAGCGAGGACGAGTTCGTCCTCGACCCCGGGGCCAGTGACGGCAACTCCCGCGCCGTGACCCTGCATGCCACGGTCGCGCCCGCCCTGGGTCCGGGCTGGGCGATGGTGACCCGGCAGACGGTGGAGCGTCACCATCTGGGTCCGCTGCTCCCGGTGCGCGTCATGAAGCTCGGCGCGGTACCCAGCCAGGAGCAGGTGGACCAGATCGGCACGGTCGCGCTCGAGCACGGGCTGCCCGCTCCCCTGGTGGAGGCGCCTGGCGAGGACTTCGTGCCCAGGCTGCTGCGCTACGTCTCCGGTGCCGGTCTGCTGCTCTGCCTGGCGGTGGGGGCCATCACCACCGGCCTCGGCGTGAAGGACGCCCGGGAGAACAACCGGACCATGGTGGGCGTCGGCGCGAAGGGATCCACCATCCGCGGCGTCGGTGCCGCGCTGGCGGGCCTGGGCAATGGGCTCGGTGTGGTCCTCGGCGTGGTCGCCGGAGCCCTGCCGATGGCGCTGGTCACCTCGGCCATGCCCTATCCGCTCGGGCTGCCGTGGCTCCACCTGCTGGCCCTCCTCGTCCTGGTGCCGCTGCTCTGCTCGGCACTCGGCTGGCTGCTGGCCAGGCCCCCGGCGCCCCGGGCGGTGCGGATCGACTGAGGTCGGGGCCGGTCGGCGGGCGGGGGTGGGGTGCTTTGGCGCCCCACCCCCGTCGGCTCCCGTCGGGAATAGTTGAGGCTTCAACTTGGTTCTTGGGGCATGAAGAGCTTCGGATTCCTCAGCTTCGGCCACTACGGCAACGGCACCGGCCCCAACGACCCGGACGCCCGTCGGATGCTCCACGAGGCGATCGAGCTGGCCCAGGGGGCCGACATGATCGGCGTGGACGGCGCCTACTTCCGCGTGCACCACTTCGCGCGGCAGGCCGCCTCGCCCATGCCGCTGCTGACCGCCATCGCGGCCACCACCAAGCAGATCGAGGTGGGCACCGGCGTGATCGACATGCGCTACGAGAACCCGTTGCAGCTGGCTGAGGAGGCCGCCGCGCTCGACCTGATCTCCGACGGGCGCGTCGCCCTGGGCATCAGCCGTGGCGCCCCCGAGCCCGCCAATCGTGGCTGGGAGGCCTTCGGCTACACCGGCTCCACGGACCCGCGCGGAGCTGACCTCGCGCGCGACAAGTTCGACACCTTCCTGCGCGCGGTGCGCGGCGAGACCATGGTGGAAGCCGACCCGAAGCAGTTCGGGCCCGGTGTCCGGCTGCGCGTCGAGCCCCACTCCCCGGGGCTGGACAGCCGGATCTGGTGGGGTGCGGGCACCCGCGAGACCGCCGAGTGGGCCGGTCGCCAGGGCGTGAACCTGATGAGCTCCACCCTGCTCACCGAGGCCACCGGCCAGTCGCTGGGCGAGCTGCAGGCCGAGCAGATCCGTCGCTACCGGACCGCCTTCGCCGAGGCCGGCCACGGTCGCACGCCCAGGGTGTCGGTGACCCGGTCCATCTTCCCGGTGGTGGACTCCCATGACGCGCTCTGGCTCCAGCTGCGTGACAAGGGCGACCAGATCGGCCAGATCGACGGCTTCACCTCCACCTTCGGGCGCAGCTACGTCGACGAGCCCGACCGCCTGATCGAGCAGCTCAAGGCCGACGAGGCGGTGCAGGAGGCGGACACCCTGATGCTGGCGGTGCCCACCCAGCTGGGCGTCGAGCCGAACCTGCGGATCCTGCTCAACTTCGCCGAGCACGTCGCCCCCGCCCTGGGCTGGCACGCCGAGGGCTGAGCCAGCACTCGCCGACCCCCCACCACCACCTCGCCCGGGACACCTCGGTCCCGGTCGAGGTGCTGTCCCTGGATGTTTGCTCGCCCGTCCCCGGCCCGTGGCGCGAAGGTCACCGTGGGCGAGCAGGCTCGGCTGTCGTGAGGTTGAAGCCCGGCTGAGCATCGGTGCCGTTCCCGCGTGGGTCTCGACCCCGCCTCGAGGCTTCGATGCCGCCAGTCTATGACGCCCGTCATAGCTTCGGGTGGTCGTCGAGAGGATTCCCCATGTCGCACCAGTCGTACCGTGGCCGCAGCGCCCTCGTCCTGCTGGCCACCGCCATCGCCTGCTCCGCCGGCGCGCTCCCGGCCCAGGCCGCCGAGCCGGTGCAGCCGCCGGTCAACGGGGCGTTCACGCTGGTGGGGCGCGGCTACGGCCACGGCCGGGGGATGAGCCAGTGGGGCTCCTACCAGCAGGCCGTCGAAGGGCGCTCCTGGAGCCAGATCGTCTCCTTCTACTACCCGGGCGCGATCCTGGCCACGCTCACCGGCAAGAAGATCCGGGTCAACACCACCTCCATGACCGGCAACACCGTGCGTGTCGTGCCCGAGGCGGGACTGGTGGCCACTGACGGCGTGCAGACCGTCACCCTGGCCACCACGGATGCGGGCCGACCGATCAGCCAGTGGGAGGTGGGGCGTCCCTCCAGCGGGGGCAGCGCCACCACCTCGACGTTGTGGTTCACCACCGCCGCCGGCCGCAAGCCGCTGCGCAGCACCGAGCGAGGCCGCTGGACCATCACCGCCACCGACGGCAGCCTGGTGGCCCTCAACACCTCCGGCAGCCGGGTGGTGACCTATCTGGGCAGCTTCACCGGCCACCGCTCCGGCACCAGCACCATCCCGGTGCTCACCACCAGTCTCGAGGACTACACCCGCCAGGTGGTGCCCTGGGAGAACATCGCCTCCTGGCCGGTGCAGGCACAGGCCGCCCAGGCCGTCGCCGCCCGCAGCTACGGCGCCTGGCACCTGAGCCACCCGAAGCACTCGCTCTACGACATCTGCGACACCACTTCCTGCCAGGTCTTCAAGGGCATCACGCAGGAGAGCACCAGCACCCGCCAGGGCGTCGCTGCTACCGCCGGCAAGGTGCTCAGCGTCGGTGGTGCGGTGGTGCGCAGCGAATTCTCCGCCTCCAACGGCGGCCAGACCGCGCCCGCGGGCGTCAGCTACACCGCCCTCACGGCCGACCCCTACGAGATGCGGCTGCCCACTACTGTCACCACCTGGAAGGGCAGCCTGCCGGTGTCCAGGCTGCAGGCCCGCTTCCCGCAGGTGGGCACCGTCACCGGGCTGGTCGTCACCGCGCGCGACGGCCACGGCCAGTGGGGTGGGCGCGTCAAGACCCTGCAGCTGCGGGGCACCGCCGGCAGCGTCACCCTCACCCCCGGCCAGATCTCGACCCTGGTCGCCGGCTGGAAGGGGGACTACTTCAGCCTGGCCGGGGGCCCCGACGCGCTGACCCGTGACTGGTCGGGCGACGGGCGCGCAGAAGTCCTGTCCCGCGACGCCTCTGGTGGCCTGTGGAGCGCCGAGGCCACCTCCCGCTCCACGCTCGCGGCACCCCGACGCATCGGCTCCGGCTGGGGTGGGTTCACCAGCGTCTTCAGCGGTCAGTTCACCGCCGACCGGCTGGGCGACGTGCTCGCCCTGACCAGCACCGGCGAACTGCGGCTCTACGTCTCGCGCGGCGCCACCTGGGCGGCGCCGGTCACCGTCGCCACCGGCCTGACCGGCTACACCGACCTCACCTTGGCCCCTGGCTTCACCAACGGCGCGCCGGCCGTGCTGGCCCGCCGCAGCTCCGACGGTGCCCTGGTGCGCTTCGCCGCCACCGGCAAGGGCACCATGTCTGCCACGCCCACCGTGATCAGCCCCTCCGGCTGGGCCGGCAAGGGCTACACCGAACTCTTCGCCGTCGCCAACATCACCGGGAACGCCCACCCTGACCTGGTGGTGCGCGCCGCCAACGGTGACTTGCTGGCGTGGCAGGGCGACGGGGCCGGCCGCCTCACCACTGCCAGCCGGATCGGCAACGGCTGGAACGGCTTCGCCACCATCGGCTCGCCCGGGGACATGAACAGCGACGGCCGCTCCGACGTCGTTGCCCGCCTCGCTGACGGCAGCACCCGGGTGTACACCACCCGCCCCGGCAGCGGCTTCAACGCCCCGGTGGGCACCAGCCCCTCTCCGGCAGCCATTCTGGGATGAAACCAGCTGCAGGACAGCTCCCTTTGATGGATGAAGAATTTGTTGGTGAATAGTTAACTCACCACATTTCATGGCGTTTGAACCCCATGACGATAGCCTTCTGCCACCGAATTTGCGCACCGAAGCCAGATTCGAGGTCTAGGAGAAATCGTGCGAATCCCACTGTCCACGCTCGCCGTGGCCACGCTGTCCTTCACCCTGGTCGCCGCCGCGCCCTGGAGCGCCGTCGCAGCCCCCAGCAGCGAGCCGGGCCCCAGCCAGTCAGATCCCTGCCCCTGGGTCTCCTCCACCGCACCGGCCCAGGAGCGGGCCCGTGCCCTGCTGGCGGCCATGAGCCTGGACGACGAGATCGCCATGGTGCACGGCACCGCCGGCGTGATGCAGCCCTACGGCCCCACGTACGCCGGCCAGGTGGCGGCCAATCCCCGCTTGTGCATCCCCGCCCTCAACCCGCCCGACGGCCCCGCCGGCGTCGGCAATGACAAGACCGGCGTCACGCAGCTGCCGGCCCCGATCACGCTGGGCGCCACCTGGGACCGGGGCCTGGCCCGCCGCTACGGCGAGGTGATCGGTGCCGAGAACCGTGGCAAGGGCTCCAACCTGGCGCTCGGTCCCGGCCTGGACATCGCCCGTGACCCGCGCGCCGGGCGCTTCTTCTAGGACCTCGTCGAGGACCCGGACCTGATCGGCGCGCTGGCCACCGCGGAGACGGAGGGCATCCGTTCGCACGGGGTGATGGCCACGGCCAAGCACCTGTCCGCCTACACCCGCGAGACCGGCCGCAATACCGAGGCCAGCGATGTCACCGTCGACGAGCGCACCCTGCAGGAGCTCTACTTCGCGCCCTACGAGCCGGTGGTGCAGGCCGGCGTCGACTCCGTGATGTGCAGCTACAACAAGGTCAACGGGGTCCACGCCTGCAACGACACCTACGCCATGAGCCAGGTGCTCAAGGGTCAGCTGGGCTTCACCGGCTTCACCATCAGCGACTGGTTCGGCATGCACGCCTCCGTGGCCAGCGCCAATGCAGGCCTCGATCTGCAGATGCCCGACTCCTGCTACTACGACGCCCGGCTGCGCACAGCGCTCCAGGAGGGCAGGGTCAGCCCGGCGCGGCTCGACGACATGGTGCTGCGGATCACCACCCGGATGTTCGCCAACGGGCTGTTCGACGGCCAGCAGGCCGGCTCGCCCACGGCCCGCGTGACCACCGACGAGCACGCCAGCCTGTCGGCCCAGGTGGCCGCGGACGGAGCGGTGCTGATGCGCAACAAGGGGCTGCTGCCCCTGGACCAGGGCACCCGCAGCATCGCGGTGATCGGCTCGGCTGCCGGCCGCAACGCCCTGGGCTCGGGAGGCGGGAGCGCCCATGTGGTGGCCGACCGGCTCGTGACGCCGCTGCAGGGCATCGCCCGGGAGGCCGAGGCGCGCGGCGTCTCGATGCGCTCCTACACCGGCGCACTCCCGGCCACCGCGGCGCAGACCGCGCGCGAGGCCGACGTGGCCGTGGTCGTGGTGAGCAAGCTGATGACCGAGAGCAAGGACGAGTGGGACCTCTTGCTGTCTCCCACCGATCGGCTCGTGCTGGAGGCCGTCACGAAGGCCAATCCGCGCACCGTCGTGGTGGTGAACACCGGCGCCCCGGTGGACCTGACCCCGGCCTCGCAGGCCGCGGCCCTGCTGTGGATGGGCTATCCCGGGCAGAGCTTCGGCTCGACCCTCGCGGACCTGCTCTGGGGTCGTACCGCGCCCGGTGGCCGGCTCCCGGTCACCTGGCCGGCCAGCGCGGCGCAGCTGCCCACCCGACAGGAGAGCCTGGCCGTCGGCTACCGCTGGTACGCCCAGCAGGGCCACCAGCCGCTGGCGGCCTTCGGCTCCGGGCTCGGCTACACCAGCTTCGCCTACACCAACCTGGCCGTCGGGGCGGAGCAGGGTGACGGCTCGATCCCGGTGAGCGTCACGGTGCGCAACACCGGATCCCGCGCAGGCGCCGCCGTGCCGCAGCTCTACGTCGACCAGCCGGCGGGTGTCCCCGCCACTCCGCGGGCGCTCAAGGACTTCGCCAAGGTGCAGCTCGCCCCCGGTGAGTCCCGCACCGTCACCCTGCAGCTCACCCGACGTGACCTGTCGCACTGGGACGTGAGCCGCACCCGCTGGGTGCGCAGCGCCGGTGACTACGCCGTGCACCTGGGTGACAGTGCCGCAGACCTCAGGTTGCGCGGAACCGCCCACGTCGCGGCCACTACGGACACCAGCATCCCGACGCCCGCCGCACCCGCCGGGGCGCCGGCCGGCGACGAGAGCGCGGGGGAGTCCTTCAAGGACACCATGGTCTGCGGCAACGGCGGTTTCATGGCCGGCGGAGTCGGCCTGGCCTCCTACTTCGGGCTCGCCCGGCAGCGGCAGGCCGTGGTGGCACCGACCGACGAGGCGGGGCGATGAGCCGCCGCTGGCTGCCCGCGGTCATCGCCTGCGGCCTGCTGGGCGCCGGCCTCCCGACGGCTCCAGCCCTGGCCTCCGGGAGCCGAGCCGTCGTGGCACCTGTGAGTGCGCAGGCCGATGCGGGGACCAACCTCCAGGGGCTGGGGAGCCACAGCTGGACGACCACGACGCTGAGCGGCGCTCAGACCCCGGCCCCGCTCGGCGGCATCGACTACCTGGTGCCGCAAGGGGTGGACGGGCCACTTCCGGTGGTGACGATGGTGGCCGGCTTCTCGGACACCCGGCAGTCGGTTCGCTGGCTGGCCGAGAGGCTCGCCAGCCACGGTCTGCTGGTGCAACTGGTGGACTCGGTCACGCCCATCGACCCGCCCACGGCGCGTGCCCGCGCGCTGGTCAGCGCGCAGGACTTCCTGCTCACCGGCTCACCGGTGCGCACCCTGGTGGATCCCTCGCGTACCGCGCTGTGGGGCTACTCGATGGGCGGTGGGGGAGCACTCGAGGCGGCCCAGCAGCTACCCGGCCTGGACGCCGTGGTGGCCGTCTTCCCCTGGGACGCGAGCCCGCGCTTCCCCCGGATCACGGCTCCCACCCTGGTGGTCTCGGGTGAGCGGGACGCCGTGGCGGTGCCCGCCTGGTATGCCGACCCGGCCTATGCCTCGTTGACCATGCCGGACCGTGCCTACGCGATGGTGGCCCAGGCCAGCCATCCGCTGCCCTCGCACTCCACCGATCCCCGACTGACCGAGCTCAGCGTCGCCTGGCTGGTGGACCACCTGGTGGGCTCGCCGGCCGCCCACGCCTGGCGCTGCCCGGGACCGCAGGTGGGGGTGCCGGTGGCGGGCACCGCGGGCTATGCGCAGTGGCGGGCCACCTGCCCCTGAGGGACAAACCGTTTGGGGCAGCGGCGGCGCTCCGCCTAGACTTGGCTCGTCGCAAGGCACTGATGGGGCCATCACCCCGGAGCTGCCGGAAGAACGGCCGGGAAACCGGCTCACTAGACCCGGCCGCGGCGAGCAAGAGGGGGACCGGTGCGCCGGTCCAAGGAGGGTGGTACCGCGGGTCGCCCGGAGAGTCTCCGGATGCCTCGTCCCTTCGTCTGGAGACCCGACGAAGAGGACAGCGATGAGCACCGAAGAGCCAACACCTGCCACGCCCGTGACTGCGGAGCCCAGTGGGCGTGCTGCGACGCAGGAGCAGCCAGAGGCCGGGCGCGGAGCGCAGGGGGTCCAAGGGGGATCGCTCCCCCTTGCCTACAGGACGGTTCCTGCGCAGGTTGATCTTCCCGCCATGGAGCACGAGGTCCTGGACTTCTGGGCCGCGAACGACACCTTCGAGGCCACCCTGGCCAAGACCGCCGGCGGCGAGCCGTGGACCTTCTACGAGGGCCCGCCCACCGCCAACGGCCAGCCCGGCACCCACCACATCGAGGCCCGCGTCTTCAAGGACGTCTTCCCCCGCTTCAAGTCCATGCAGGGCTTCCACGTCGACCGCAAGGCCGGCTGGGACTGCCACGGTCTGCCCGTCGAGCTCGCGGTGGAGAAGGAGCTCGGCATCGACTCCAAGGACCAGATCGAGGACTTCGGCGTCGAGGCCTTCAACGACCGCTGCCGCGAGTCCGTCAGCCGCCACGTCGGCCAGTTCGCCGAGCTCACCAACCGGATGGGCTACTGGGTGAACATGGACGAGGCCTACTGGACCATGGCGCCGGAGTACGTCGACTCCGAGTGGTGGGCGCTCAAGACCATCTTCGACAAGGGCCTGCTGGTGGAGGACTTCCGCGTGGCGCCCTACTGCCCGCACGACCAGACAGCGCTCTCGGACCACGAGCTGGCGCAGGGCTACGAGGACACCGTCGACACCACCGTCTTCGCCCGCTTCCCGATCACCAGCGGCCCGCTGGCCGGCCAGGTCGACCTGGCCATCTGGACCACCACCCCGTGGACCCTGATCGCCAATGTCACCGTCGCGGCGGGTGCCGAGATCAGCTACACCGTGGCCCGCAAGGACGGCGAGCGCCCCGTCGTGATCGCTGTCGAGAACCTGGCCACCGCGCTGGGTGAGGACTGGCAGGCCGGCGAGACCTACACCGGTGCGCAGATGGAGGGCTGGACCTACCAGCGCCCCTTCGACGTGATGGAGCAGCCCGGCAAGGCCTTCTTCGTCGTCAACGAGGACTACGTCGCCATCGGCGAGGGCACCGGCCTGGTCCACCAGGCCTATGCCTTCGGCCAGGACGACTACGAGTCCAACAAGCGCCACGGCGTCGAGTTCGTCAACCCGATCGGCGTCGACGGCTGCTTCAAGGAGGGCCAGGGCTTCGTCTCCGGCCTGTTCTTCAAGGCCGCCGACCCGGTGATCATCGAGCAGCTGCGCGCCAGCGGCCTGCTGCTGCGCACCCTGGACCACGAGCACCCCTACCCGCACTGCTGGCGCTGCCACACCCCGCTGATGTACTACGCCATGCCCAGCTGGTACATCCGCACCACCCAGCGCAAGGAGCAGCTGCTGGCGGAGAACGAGAAGACCAACTGGTTCCCCGAGTCCATCAAGCACGGCCGCTTCGGCGACTGGCTGAGCAACAACATCGACTGGGCGCTGAGCCGCAGCCGCTACTGGGGCACCCCGCTGCCGGTCTGGCGCAACGACGAGGACCCCACCAAGCTGGTCTGCGTCGGCTCCCGCGCCGAACTGGCGGAGCTGGCCGGCGACCCGGCCGTGGCCACCATGGACCCGCACCGGCCCTTCGTCGACGACGTGGTCTTCACCCTGCCCGGCGAGTCCGGCACCTACCGTCGCGTCCCCGAGGTGATCGACGCCTGGTTCGACTCCGGCTCCATGCCCTTCGCGCAGTGGGGCTACCCGTGGGTCGAGGGCAGCAAGGAGAAGTTCGAGGCCAACTACCCGGCCGACTTCATCTGCGAGGCCACCGACCAGACCCGCGGCTGGTTCTACACGCTGATGGCCGTGAACACCCTGGTCTTCGACCAGTCCAGCTACAAGAACGTGCTCTGCCTGGGCCACATCCTGGCCGAGGACGGCCGCAAGATGAGCAAGCACCTGGGCAACATCCTGTTGCCCATCCCGCTGATGGACAAGCACGGTGCCGACGCGGTGCGCTGGTTCATGGCCGCCTCCGGCTCGCCGTGGGCTGCCCGACGCGTGGGTGACACCACCATCACCGAGACCGTCCGCAAGGTGCTGCTGACCTACTGGAACACCGTCGCCTTCCACGCCCTCTACGCCAATGCCAATGGCTTCGTGCCCGGCCAGGCCTCGGCCCCGGCCGAGCTGCACGTGCTGGACCGCTGGCTGCGCTCGGCCACCAACCAGCTGGTGCTCGACGTGACCGAGGCGCTGGAGCGCTTCGACACCCAGCACGCGGGCAGCCGGATCGCCGACTTCATCGACGAGCTGAGCAACTGGTACGTGCGTCGCAGCCGCCGTCGCTTCTGGGACGGCGATGCCTCGGCGCTCACCACGCTGCACGAGACGCTGGAGGTGCTCACCCGCCTGATGGCGCCGCTGGTGCCCTTCGTCACCGAGCGGGTCTGGCAGGACCTGTTCGTGGCCAGCGATCCGCAGGCTCCGGCCTCGGTCCACCTGGCCTACTGGCCGGTGGCCGACACCGCGGTCATCGACACCGAGCTGGCCCGCCACATGGAGCTGACCAAGCGTCTGGTGGAACTGGGTCGCTCGGCTCGCGCCGAGGCCCGGGTGAAGACCCGCCAGCCGCTGGCCCGGATGCTGGTGCCCAGCTACGCCCACGCGCAGCTCGACGAGAGCCTGGTGGCCGAGATCGCGGCCGAGCTCAACATCGCCGCCATCGACTCCTTCAGCTCCGCCGGCGACGTGGTCGACCACTCCGCCAAGGGCAACTTCCGCGCCCTGGGCAAGCGCTTCGGCAAGCAGACCCCGCTGGTGGCCAAGGCCATCGCCGAGGCCGATGCCGCCCAGCTGGCGGCCGACCTGACCGCCAACGGCACCGCCCGCGTCGACTTCGACGGTGGCGTGGAGGTGAGCGCCGAGGAGGTGATCATCTCCGAGCGTCCACGGGAGGGCTGGAGCGTGGTCAACGAGCAGGGTGAGACCGTGGCCCTCGACCTGCAGCTCACGCCCGAGCTGGTGCAGGCCGGCCTGGCGCGCGAGGTGATCCGCTTCGTGCAGGAGACCCGCAAGGCCACCGGTCTGGAGGTCAGCGACCGGATCAGCCTGGAGTGGGCCGCCGAAGGGGAGCTGGCCGAGGCCGTCGAGCAGCACGCCCAGCTGATCGCCGACGAGGTGCTGGCCACCTCGATGGTGCGGGGCGAGGCCGACCAGGACTGGGCCGCCGAGCCGGATCTGGGGCTGGCGGTGCGCGTCACCCGCGCCTGAGCACGCTGGCTCTGCCGGCCAGGAGGCCATCACGGCGCCCGCCACCCTCAGGGTGGCGGGCGTCGTCGTCCTGGCTGAGGAATTGCCCTACCCGCTGTCGTAGGCCTTTTCCCGACCGGCCTGCAGTGGCAGGCTTTGTGCATGGGAGCACCGATTGCGGAGCAGATCGTCGAGCTCGACCGCCCGGTTCGCTGGGGGATCGCCGGACCGGGGCGGATGGCGGCCAGTTTCGCCGACGACTTCGCCCATGTCGACGGGGCCGTTGCCCATGCAGTCGGCTCGCGCAGCGCCGAACGCGCCGCCCAGTTCGCCGAGCGCCACGGCCTGGCCGCCTCCTTCGGGAGCTATCGCGAGCTGTGCGCCGACCCGGAGGTGGACGTGGTCTACGTCGCCACGCCGCACCCGCAGCACAAGGCGATCGCGCTGGAGGCCATCGCCAACGGCAAGGCCGTGCTGGTGGAGAAGGCCTTCGCGGCCACCCTGGGCGGGGCCCGGGCCGTGGTCGACGCCGCCCGCGACAAGCGGGTCTTCGCCATGGAGGCGATGTGGACCCGCTTCCAGCCCACGGTGCGCAAGCTGCACGAGATCATTGACGAGGGCCAGTTGGGCCGGGTGATCTCGCTGCAGGGCGACTTCACCGCCCACCGCACCTTCGATCCCGAGGACCGGCTGTTCAACAAGGACCTGGGTGGCGGGGCGCTGATGGACCTGGGCGTCTACGTGCTGGCCTTCGCGCAGGACCTGCTGGGCAGCCCCAAGGACCTGGTGGCCCGCGGCACCCTGCTGGAGAACGGCGTCGACGCCCAGACCTCCCTGCTGCTCGACTACCCGGAGGGGGCACAGGCCACGCTGAGCTGCTCGCTGCGTGGTGCGGGGCCCAGCCGGATGGTGGTGATGGGCGAGCAGGGCTGGGTGGAGGTGGAGTCCCCCTTCCACAACTCCTCGCGCCTGATGGTCCACCGCAAGGGCGCGGTGCCGCAGGTGCACCACCTGCCGCCGGTTGGACGGGGCTACAGCCACGAGATCGCCGAGGTGAACTCCTGCTTGCGCGCTGGGCGAACCGAGAGCGCGCTCATGCCGCTGGATGGCACCCTTGTGGTGCAGGGCCTGCTGGAGGAAGCGCTGGGCCAGTTGGGCATCGAATACCGAGACGACGACCTGTCCTAGGTCGTCAGGAGAGGACGGCATGGATCTCATCGTCACCCACAACTCCGAGAAGAACCGCTACGACGGAACCATCGAGGGCAAGCTGGCCGGTTTCATCGACTACGTCCCGAAGGGCGACGTGGTGGAGCTGCCCCACACCGAGGTGATGAGCGAGTACGAGGGACAGGGCATCGGCAGCCAGCTGGTGCGCAAGACCCTCGACCACCTGCGGGCCATCGACAAGAAGGTCGAGCCGAGCTGCCCCTTCGTGGACGGCTGGATCGACAAGCACGAGGACTACCAGGACCTGCGCGCCTGAGCGGCGTCACGGGCCGGCCGGGCGGGGGAGCGATCCCCCGCCCGGCGTGCGTCCGGACGCAGGTCGGCACTGATGGCAGGCTCGAGCAGTGCCCCCAGTGGGGCTCGCGCCCGGACGCGCGGGCGTCCGAGGGATGCAACAGCGCGGGTGCGCGCCGGTGCGCTTGTAGAGTTTGGCGAGGCGCCCGGAGCGGGTGGCCGCGAACCGGGAGGTCTGATGGGACGAATCGTCCAGAAGTTCGGTGGCTCGTCGGTTGCCGATGCCGCCTCGATCAAGCGTGTGGCGCGACGCATCCTCAACGCCAAGCTGGCCGGCAACGACGTCGTCGTGGTGATCTCCGCCATGGGTGACACCACCGACGAGCTGATGGACCTGGCCATGCAGGTCAGCCCGCAGCCCAAGCCGCGCGAGCTGGACATGCTGCTGACCACCGGCGAGCGGCAGAGCGCCGCCCTGCTGGCGATGGCGCTGTCCGACCTGGGTGCCGAGGCCCGTAGCTACACCGGCTCGCAGGCCGGCGTGCTGACCACGCCCACCCACGGCAATGCCCGCATCATCGACATCACGCCCGGCCGCATCGAGAGTGCGCTGGCCGCCGGCAACATCGTCATCGTGGCGGGCTTCCAGGGCGTCTCGCAGGACACCAAGGACATCACCACTCTCGGCCGTGGAGCCTCCGACACCACCGCCGTGGCGCTGGCCGCCGCGCTGGGTGCCGACTACTGCGAGATCTACTCCGACGTGGACGGCGTCTTCACCGCCGACCCGCGGATCGTCCCCGGCGCCCGCCGGATCCCCGAGATCAGCTACGAGGAGATGCTGGAGATGGCCGCCAACGGCGCCAAGATCCTGCACCTGCGCTGCGTGGAGTACGCACGCCGCGAGAACGTCCCCGTCCATGTCCGTTCGTCCTTCTCTGACAAGCCCGGTACCTGGGTGAAGGACCAGCCCGAAGGAAGCACCGTGGAAGAAGCAATGATCACCGGCGTCACGCAGGACCGCGGCGAGGCGAAGATCACCGTTGTCGGCGTACCGGACCGTCCCGGCGAGGCCGCCGAGATCTTCGACACCATCGCCCGCGCGGACATCAATATCGACATGATCGTGCAGAACGTCTCGCAGGTCTCCAGCGGCCGCACCGACATCTCCTTCACCCTGCCGATGAGCGACGGGCGCAAGGCCATCGAGGTGCTCAACATGAACAAGGACAAGATCCAGTTCGACGAGCTGCTCTACGACGACCAGATCGGCAAGGTCTCCATCGTCGGCGTCGGGATGCGCTCGCACCCGGGCGTCACTGCCAAGTTCTTCCGCGCCCTGGCCGAGGCCGGGATCAACCTGGACATGATCAGCACCTCGGAGATCCGCATCTCCGTCGTGGTGGACTCCGAGCAGGTGGACGAGGCGGTCCGCGCCGCCCACACCGCCTTCGGCCTGGATGCCGAGGGAGAGGCCGTGGTCTATGCCGGCACCGGCCGGTGACCGACCGCCACGACGACCGGCCTCGGCGCCCTCTGGACGAGGACGCCGAGGCCACCGTCGTGCTGGGGGCGCGCGGTGTCGATCCCGACGCACCGCTCCCGGCGCCGGCACCCGACGAGACGGTGGTGGCCCCGCAGCGGCAGGCCACCGCAACCGCCACCGAGCTCCCTGAGCCCGACCCACTGGGCGACGGTTCCGCCCAGGCGGTGACCGAGGCACCGGCAAGGGCCGCCGCCCCCACTGGGCAAGGCCCTTCCCTGGGGCGGGCGAGCGCCATCATGGCCGCCGGCACCCTGGTGAGCCGCGTGCTGGGCCTGGTGCGCCAGTTCCTGCTGGCCGGCGTGGTGGCGGCCAGCGCGGTCTCCGACGCCTTCAACGTCGCCAACACGCTGCCCAACTACCTCTTCCAGCTGCTCAACGCCGGCGTGCTGAACGCCGTGCTGATCCCGCAGATCACCAAGGCCATGAAGCGCCACGACGGGGGACAGGACTTCGTCAACCGGCTGATCACCGCCGCCATCGGCTCCATCCTGGCGCTCACCTTGGTGGGCCTGGCGCTGGCCCCATGGTTGGTGGACCTCACCTCGGGCGAGAAGGTGCCGCTGCACCTGGCCACCGCCTTCGCCTACATCTGCCTGCCGCAGATCCTCTTCTACGGCCTCTACGCGGTGCTGGGCAATGTGCTCAACGCCCGCAACCAGTTCGCCGCCTTCATGTGGGCGCCCGCGCTGAGCAATGTGGTGCAGATCGCCGGTCTGGCCACCTTCCTGGCGCTGTGGGGTCAGCAGACCGACCCGTCGGTCTGGAGCCCGGCCATGATCTGGACCCTGGCCGGCAGCATGAGCCTCGGCATCCTGCTGCAGGCCCTGGTGCTGGTGGTCCCGCTGTGGCGTGGCGGCTTCCGCTACCGTCCCCGCTTCGGTCTGCGTGGACACGGCTTCGGCGAGGCCTCGCGGATGCTGGGCTGGACGCTGACCGCCATCGTGATCGCCCAGCTCGGCGGCCTGTTCACGCAGTGGGTGCTCACCGAGGCCAGCCGCGGCGCCTTCACCGCCTACGGCTACGCGATGATCATCTTCATGCTGCCCCACGGCCTGATCACCGTGAGCATCCTCACCGCCCTGTTCCCGCAGATGAGCCGCACCTGGCAGGACAGCGACGTGGCGGGACTGCGTCGCCTGGTGAACCGCGGCCTGCGCACCCCCGCGGTGGCGATCATCCCGGCCAGCGCCGCCATGGTTGCCATGGCCCGGCCGCTGGTGGACGTGATGCTGCGGCTGCCCGACGACGACGCCCGCCAGGTGGCCGAGGCCCTGCAGATCATGGCCGTCGGCACCCTCGGCTTCGGCCTGAGCACACTGCAGCAGCGCTACTCCTTCGCCCGGGAGGAGGGGCGGCAGAACCTCGCCTACCAGGCCTTCCTGACCGCCCTGCAGGTCAGCTTCGCGCTGGCCGCCCTGCTGGTGCTGCCGCACCGCTTCGCGCTGGCCACCGTCGCACTCGGCCTGGTGGTGGGCAACTGGGCCGTCTCCCTGGTCTTCATCGCCGTGGCCCGACGCCAGCTCGACGGCCTGGGTCTGGCCGGCGTGGCCCGGCTGTGGACCCGGCTGCTGATCGCCTCCGTGCTGGCCGCCGGAACGGCCTGGCTGGTGGTCTACGGCATGACCGGCTTCGGCGCATCCTGGCTGCTCTCGGCCATCACCTGCGTGCTGGCGGGGCTGGCCTTCGGTCTGGTCTTCCTGGCCGTCTCGCGCATCCTGCACCTGCGTGAGGTGGACGAGCTGCTCGCCCCGGTGCTGCGACGCCTGCACCTGGCGCGCTGACCACCGCTTCGCGCGCACCGGCCCCATGACGCTGGCGGCCGTGTGATCGGACAGCAAAAAGGCCCCGGCCAAGAGCCGGGGCCTTCTTGTTGGTGCGAGTCACGCTCGGGGGTTCGTGACTCGCGATGCAGGACCAACGCTCGGGGGGTCATTGGTCCGGTTGTGTCGGCCGCGCTCGGGGGTTCGCGACCTGTTGACAACAATATGCGGCATGTCAGACTTTGGCAACGCGAGAAGGGGTCCTGAGCGGTCCTTTTCACTTGTTCAATTTTAAGTCCTGACAAAAGTGAATACATGACTGAACAAGACGACGAGAGGGCTTGTGGTTCTCGTGAACCACAAGCCCTCTCGACTGCTGGTCGGGGTGACAGGATTTGAACCTGCGACCTCGTCGTCCCGAACGACGCGCGCTACCAAGCTGCGCCACACCCCGGTCCTGCGTTGGCCCCTTGGGCCGTGGACTACTGTATCCCACCAAGCCCGTCGAGCACCAACTGGGTGCTCAGCCGGCCACGAGCGTGAGCAGCGTCGCCTCGGGGCGGCAGGCCACCCGGTAGGGGGCGAAGGGGGAGGAGCCCAGACCGGCCGAGACGTGCATCCAGCTGGTGTGCAGCTCCCCGCCGGACGTGGCCGCGGTGTGCGAACTGAGCCCCTTCACGCGGGGGGTGTCCAGGTCGCAGTTGGTCACCAGGGCACCCTTGAAGGGCACGCAGACCTGACCGCCATGGGTGTGACCGGCGAAGATCATGTCCATCCGGTCCGCGGCGAAGGCGTCCAGCAGGCGCAAGTAGGGCGCATGCGTGACCGCGACGTTCAGGTCAACTTCCTCCACCGGAGGCCCGGACACCAGCGAGTAGTCATCCTTCCTGAGATGGGCGTCGTCGGTGCCGCGGAAGGCGATGCGTCGCCCGGCCACCTCCAGCTCGGCGCGGTGGTGGTTCAGGTCCGCCCAGCCACGCGAGGTCATGGCGCTGCGCAGGTCGTCATAGGGCAGCGGCCGCTCGGTGTGCTCCTCCACCTTCGAGGGCCCGGCCAGGTACTTCGCCGGATTCTTGAAGGCGGGCATGGTGTAGTCGTTCGAACCGAAGACGAAGACCCCCGGCGCGTCGAGCAGGGAGCCCCAGGCCTCCAGCAGCGGTTCGAGGGCGTCGGGTGAGCAGAAGTTGTCGCCGGTGTTCACCACCAGGTCGGGCTCCAGCTGCGCCAAGCGCGAGACCCACTCCAGCTTGCGCCGTTGGCGCGGCAGCAGGTGGATGTCACTGATGTGGAGCACCGTGATCGGCGCCTGCCCGGCGGGCAGCACCGGCACGTCGACGCGTCGCAGGGTGAACTGCTGCGCCTCCCACAGCCCGTAGCCCAGACCGGTGGCCCCCACGGCGGCCGTGCCGCCCAGCACCTTGCCGATCACGGCGTCTTCTTGCTGCTGGCGGTGGCGCTCGGCTTGGGCTGCGCGGTGGTCTTCGTCGCGGTCGGCTTCGGGGACGCCTTGGTGGTGGTCTTGGTCGCGGTCGGCTTGGTGCTCGAGCGCGTGGCGGTGGCGCGGGGCTGGCTGGTGGCCGTCCGGGTGCGGGTGGCCGTCGGCTTCGGCGCAGGACGCGGGCCCATCGAGGTCACGAAGTAGATCGGATCACCGGTGCGGCGACGCCCCGAGGTGGGGTAGTAGTAGAGCATCGTGCCGGCCGGGGCCGAGTTGTACTCCTGGGTGTACTGCACCGAGAAGCCGGCGGCCTGCAGCGCGGCCTCGCGGTCCTTCCAGGTCATGCCACTGGTGTCCGGGATCTCCTGGTACTTGCCCTGGATGGCCTCCTGGGAGGGGGAGTGGAACTGGGTGCGCGGCAGGTCGGCGACACCGGCGCGCATGGCCCGACGCCAGATCTTGCCGGCGTCACGGCCGCCGGAGCCGCTCAGTTGGCACCCGCCGTAGGCGACACACTCGGTGCCGTGCGAGAAGCGGCCCGTGATGGAGCGGCGCTTCTTGCCCTTGTACTGCGGGGCCTGCTTGTCGGCAGCGATCATCGCGATGCCGGCCAGCTCCGGGGTGTAGCCGGCCAGCCAGACGGCCTCGGCGCTGTCGATGGTGCCGGTCTTGGCAGCCTGGTCGCGGCCGTCGCCCAGGTTGGCCGGGTTGGCGGTGCCGCCGGGGCCGATGGTCTTCTGCAGCAGCAGGCTGACGGTGTCGGCCACATAGGGCTCCATCACCTTCTTGCAGTCGGCAGAGGGGACGGCCACCTTCTTGCCCGCCTTGTTCGTCACCGACTCGACGATGATCGGGTTGCAGTGCACGCCACGGTTGGCGAAGGTGGCGTAGGCCTCCGCCATGGACAGCGGGGTCACCTCCACGGCACCCAGGGTGTAGGAGATGATGTTGTCGTAGTAGGGCGAGTCCTTGATCAGATCCTTGCCATCGGCGCGCTTCACGCCCGCTGCCTGCGACATCTTGACCACATTGCACAGCCCGGCATCGCGCTCCAGCTGGACGAAGTAGGTGTTGATGGACTTCATGGTGGCCTGGGTCATGTTGAAGTGGCCGGCACCGGTGGAGTTCTTCGGCTTGTAGTCGCCAGCGGTGAAGGGACCCTTGCAGGAGCGGAAGGTCTGGCCCTTGAACTGCATGGTCTGGGGCGAGTTGTAGGAGCGGCTGATCGAGATGCCGTTGGCGATCGCGGCGGCGATGGTGAAGGTCTTGAAGGTGGAGCCGGCCTGGTAGCCCTCGGCACCACCCAGACCTGCATCGACCGAGTAGTTGTACCAGGTCTGGCCCTTGCCATTGCCCAGCTTGGGCCGGTTCTGCGCCATGGCGACGATCAGGCCGGACTTGGGCTGGATCATCACCGAGGTGGAGATGAAGGGGTCGGTGGGGGCGATCCGGCCCGCGACGGCCGCCTCGGCCGCCGTCTGCGCCTTCGGGTTGATGAGCGTGCGGATGGTCAGGCCACCGCGCTGCAGGGTGTTCAGCCGCTCCTGACGGGTCTTGCCCAGCACCTTGAACTGGTCGCTGGTCATCACGTTCTTCACGTAGAGGCAGAGGGTGGGGAACTGCGAGTCCACGCAGTCGTTCTTGGGCTGCTGCACCAGCTTGGCGTCGAAGCCGGTCTTCTTGGCGGCATCGGCCTGGGCCTTGGTGATCAGCTTCAGCTCCAGCATCCGGTTCAGCACCACGTTGCGACGCTGGATCGCGGTGTTGGGATTGTGGATCGGGTCGGTGGCCACCGGGTTCTGCACCAGGCCCGCCAGCATGGCGGCCTGCGGCAGGGTCAGCTTGGCCGCCGAGGTGTTGAAGTAACGGTGGGCCGCGGCCTCCACGCCGTAGGCGCCCGCACCGTAGTAGGCGATGTTCAGGTAGCGCTCCAGGATCTGGTCCTTGCTGAGCTTCTTCTCCACGGCCACCGCATAACGCAGCTCGCGCACCTTGCGGGCCAGGGTCTGCTCCTGCGCCTTGAGCACGCCCTCCTCGTCGTTGGCCACGTTGGCGGCCTCGATCTGCACCTGCTTGACGTACTGCTGGGTCAGCGTCGAGCCGCCCTGGGTGGAGCCACTGGCGCTGCGCAGGGCGGCGCGCGCGGTGCCACGGAAGTCGATCGCGCCGTGCTCGTAGAAGCGGCTGTCCTCGATGGCCGTCTGGGCGGTGCGCATCAGGGGAGAGATCTGCTTCAGCGGCACGTAGACGCGGTTCTCGGCGTAGAACTCGGTCAGCACCGAGCCGTCGGCCATCAGCACGCGGGAACGCTCCGACTGCGGCCCGATGGCCAGCTCGGCGGGCAGTGACTCCAGCGAGTTGGCACTGGACTTGACCAGGGAACCCCCGACGGCGGCGAAGGGGAGCAGCAGTCCGGCGACCAGCAGTCCGCAGACGACGCTGAGGGCGGCAAACAGGCCCAGATGGTAGGCATTGCTGCCCGACGTGCGTGGAGTCATGGTTCCCAGACTACGTGAGGAACGTTCAGGCACTGGTTCGGCGCGGCGGGCACTCTGACCCATTGCAGAGTGACGTGCCAACAGCTACGGTCAGTGAAAGACAGCCTGACAACCGTTTTTGCCACGTTGTCAGATGTCTCGAGGTAGGAAGGGCAGACGATGTCACTCACCGAACCCGAAGACTGGACGTTGTTGGCGCGATGTCGCGGCATGGCGGATGCGCTCTTCCCCGAGGGCAAGGACCAGAAGCGTGCGCGGGCCGTCTGCATGGGCTGCCCGGTGCGTTCGCAGTGTCTCGCCGAGGCCCTGGACAGCAGGATCGAATGGGGCGTGTGGGGTGGTCTCACCGAGCGTGAGCGCCGCCAGCTGTTGCGTCAGCGCCCGGAGGTGAAGTCGTGGGCCGCGGTGCTGGCCGAGTCCGGTGGCGAGACAGACCTCGACGCCCAGGCGACTGCCGCCCGCGCCGCCCTGCGCCGCAAACACCCCGCCGAGGGCTGAGAAGTGAACGTCGCCGCCGGCCCACAAGGGCCGGCGGCGATGGCTTGCCGTGACCAGGGCGTCCCGGGTCAGTCCGCGGTGGTCAGGCGATCTCGCAGACCAGTTCGATCTCCACGGGCGCACCCAGCGGGAGGCTGGCGACGCCGACGGCGCTGCGGACGTGGCTGCCGGCCTCGCCGAAGAGCTCGCCCAGCAGCTCGGAGGCCCCGTTGCCGACCGCGGGCTGGCCGGTGAAGTCGGGCGCCGAGGCCACGAAGACCACGATCTTGATGATGCGCTTGATGGCGTCGATGCCGCCGGCCTGCTCGGCCGCCGCGGCCAGCGCGTTCAGGATGGCGGTGCGGGCCTGCTCGGTGGCCTGCTCGGGGCTCACCTCGTCGCCCACCAGACCGGTGACGGCCAGCTTGCCCTCGACCACCGGCAGCTGGCCGGAGGTCCAGACCTGGTTGCCCACCACGGTGGCCGGGACGTAGGCCGCCAGCGGCTTCGCCACCGCCGGCAGCTCCAGGCCCAGCTCGGCCAGACGCTCGCTGGGGCGCATCAATTGGACTCGACGATCGGGCGCTTGAAGTAGCCCACCAGGGTGTCCGGGTTGGGCCCGGGGACGAGCTGCACGAGCTCCCAGCCCTCGGAACCGAAGTTGTTCAGGATCTGCTGGCTCACGTGGCTCAGCACGGGCGCGGTGAAGTATTCCCACTTGGTCATGGCGTCAGCCTAGCGAGCGGGCTGTCCGGCGCCACCCCCGATCCCGAGCTGACGTTGGCACTGTGGACGGGGAGTCCATTGACCAGAATGCGCCGTGATCCGGCCCGAGATGGTCCGAAACGGCAGGGTGGGGCCAGATCCGGGCGGAACAGATCGATGTGCTGCCGGTGGATGGGACCCGTCAAGAGCTGGGGCTCCCGATTCGCTGGGGCCGGGTCGGCGACCCCTGGGCCCGTAGTGTGGCGCCGTGCGATCCACACCGAGTCCCGCCGTGCGCGGCGCGACCAGCCAGCAAGGGGACTCGGCGCGCAGTACCCCGGGCTCCGTCCTGCGAGTCATCGCGCGCCTCGTCGCGAATGCCCTCTACGGGGTCCCGGGCATCGCCGTGATCTAGTGCGACCTGTACTTCCTGGCCTCCTGGCCCCTGGAACGGTGGCTCGGCCCGCGTGACCCCACCGAGAACGACGGGTGGGAGGCCTTGTTCCTGATCCTGGCTGTCGTCAACCCCATCTACTGGGGCATCTGGTACTTGGGCAATCGGTGGACGCGGGTCTCGCGCGCGCCCCGAGGCGCGGGCTGGGCCTGCGCCGTGATCGGCGTCCTGCTGCCCTTCCCGATCGCGGCGATCATCGTCGAGCTTCGCTGACCGGCAGGCTCAGTCGACGCGGGCGCGGAGCCGCTGCGGCTCGCGGATGGTGACGCTCTTGCCGCTCATCGAGATCCACTTGCGGGCGACGAAGTCGGTGAGCACCTTGTTCACGGTCTCGCGGCTGGCGCCCACCATCTGTGCCAGCTCTGCCTGGGTGAGGTCGTGGTGCACCTCGGTGCCCTGCTCGCCGGGGACGCCGAAGCGGTCCGCCAGGTGCAGCAGCAGGTAGGCCATCCGCCCCGGCACGTCGCTGAGCACCATGCCGGAGATGGTCTCGTTGCTCTCCCTGACCCGGTGGGCCATCTGGTAGAGCATGGCCTGGCTCACGTCGTGGTGGTGCTGCACCAGTTCCAGCATCGGCTCGCGTGGCACGTGGGCCAGGTGGCAGTCCAGCATCGCGGTGGCGGTGGTGGAGCGGTTGCCGCCGTCGAGCACGGACAGCTCGCCGAACATCTCGCCCGGGCCGATCAGGCTGAGCAGGCTCTCGCGGGGAGCGGGAACCATCGGGCGACCGCGGCGGGTGACGGTCACGGCGGGCTGGGGCTGGCGTGAGGGCTTGGTGAGCTTCACCTTGCCGGTGAGCAGCACGTAGAGGCCGTCGGCCGGTTCCCCGCTGCGGAAGAGCACCCCGCCGCGTGGCAGCTTGAGGGTCCTGACCTCGGCGTCGAGGGCCTGGCGTGAAGCCGGCTCCAGGTTCTGGAACAACGGCAGCCGTGCCAGCAGCTCCTCGTGCATGTGCCCTCCAGCGGTCATTGGTGGTGAGGCGGGTCCTCGCGAGTGGGTGGCTTTCGTCACACGACTCGGGCACCGAGTGTAGGCGATGGCCCAGCTCGCGGGGCTGGCGGGGCGCAAGTCCGCGCCCCGCTGGGCCCGAGAACCGTCGGTGGTCCCGGCTAGTCTTGCGGACATGGCACAAGGAGCAACGCGCTCGCCCCGGGGCGCCGCCCGACGACCATCGGCCGCGCTGGTGGACCGCGCCCGCAGGGGCAACGACCTGCTGGCCCTGACCTACCCCGAAGCGCGCTGCGAGCTGGACTTCTCCGATCCCTTCGAGCTGCTGGTGTCCACGGTGCTGTCCGCGCAGTCCACCGACAAGCGGGTCAACCTGGTCACGCCGCAGCTCTTCGCCCTCTTCCCCGACGCCACGGCCATGGCCGGTGCGGAGGCCTCCGAGCTGGAGGAGATCATCCGCCCCACCGGATTCTTCCGGGCCAAGACCGAGTCCCTGCTGGGACTGAGCCGGATGATCGTCGACGAGCACGACGGCGCGGTGCCCAACACCCTCGAGGAGCTGGTGAAGCTGCCCGGCGTGGGGCGCAAGACCGCCAATGTGGTGCTGGGCAATGCCTTCGACGTGCCGGGGATCACCCCGGACACCCATTTCATGCGGGTCACCCATCGGCTCGGCTGGACCAAGGCCACCAAGCCGGATCCGGTGGAGGCGGAGGTGGGCCTGCTCTTCCCGCCGCAGGACTGGGTGCAGCTGTGCCACAACGTGATCTGGCACGGCCGTCGTCGTTGCCATGCCCGACGCCCTGCCTGCGGTGCCTGCCCGCTGGCGGAACTGTGCCCCAGCTTCGGTGAGGGCCCCACTGACCCGGTCGAGGCCGAGAAGCTGGTCCGGGAGCCTCGCGGATGAACAGGCGCACCCGTCTGGCGGCGCTGGCTGCCGTCCTCACCCTTGCCGCGGCCTGCACCCCCGCGGCGGAGCAGCCCACCGTCCCGCAGTACACCGTCGGTGGCGACGAGACGCAGGCGCCCAGCCTGGCGCCCGACGAGATCCTGCCCGCCCGCACGGCAGCCGGCATTCCGGCCTGCCCCCGAACCGCCTCCGGTGCGAAGGCCGTCGCCGGTGGCTTGCCGGCCCTGGAGCTGGACTGCCTGGGCGGCGACAGCACGGTCAACCTGGCCGGCCTGCAGCGCGGCACCCCGTGGGTGGTCAACCTGTGGGCGCAGTGGTGCCAGCCCTGCAATGACGAGGCGCCGCTGGTGGCGCAGGCGGCCAAGGACTACCGCGGCAAGATCAACTTCCTCGGCATCGACTACGACGATCCCTTCCCCCACAAGGCCATCGCCTTCGCCGACAAGTACCAGCTGGGCTTCGCCCAGGTGGTCGATCCCGAGCAGACGACGCGGGTGCCGGCGCGCGTGAGGGCGGTGCCGCAGACCTACTTCGTCGACGCCGGCGGTCGGATCGTCCACATCGAGGTGAAGCCCCTCAAGAGCTCCGAGCAGTTCGACGCCCTGGTGGCCGAGCACCTGGGGGTGCAGAAGTGATCGACCCGCGCAGCCTGCCCACCGACCTGCAGGAGCTGGTCGGTCGGCTCACCGACGACGGCCAGCAGGTCGGCGACCTGCCGGGTATGCGCCGCCCCCGTGGCGGGCGCAGCCGTCGCGCCGCGGTGCTGATCCTGGTGGGGGAGGACCGGATGGACCTCACCTTCACCGAACGGCCCGCCCACATGCGCAAGCATCCCGGGCAGATCTCCTTCCCCGGCGGCTCCCTCGACCAGGGCGAGACCGCGGTGCAGGCGGCCCTGCGCGAGGCCCGCGAGGAGATCGCGCTCGACACCACCGGCGTCCAGGTGCTGGGGCGGCTGCCCAACGCCCATGTCCCGGCCAGTGGCTTCGACGTCGCCGGCATCGTCGCGCTGTGGGACGGCACCTCGCCGATCCGCCCCGCCAGCCCTGACGAGGTGGCCGCCATCCACCGCTACCCGCTGGCCGACCTGGCCGACCCCGCCAACCGCTTCACCGCGCGGCTGCCCACCGGCTACCGCGGCCCGGCCTTCGTCTTCGACGACATCTTCGTCTGGGGCTTCACCGCGCACCTGGTGGACACATTGCTGGACCTGTCCGGCCTGGCCGTGCCGTGGCCCCAGGAGAAGGAGCTCGATGTGCCCTGGCGCTTCCTGCGCGAGGGCAAGGGGCCGGACACCCCCGTCGAGGACTGATCCGCGCCCGCCCTGTCGCGGTCCGTGGGGGCATGGAAGGATCGTGGCCATGCCCGAACTTGCCGATGCCCACAACCCGGCCGCCCGCACGCCCGACTGGTGGAAGAGCGCCGTGGTCTACCAGGTCTACCCGCGCTCCTTCTGCGACTCCGACGGTGACGGGATGGGCGACATCCCCGGCATCATCTCCAAGCTGGACTACCTGCAGCAGCTCGGCGTCGACGCGCTGTGGATGAGCCCCGCCTACAAGAGCCCGCAGGACGACAACGGCTACGACATCAGCGACTACACCGACATCGACCCGATGTTCGGCACGCTCGAGGACGTCGACGCCCTGATCGCGGGCCTGCACGAGCGCGGCATGAAGCTCGTGATGGACCTGGTGGTGAACCACACCTCCGACGAGCACCCCTGGTTCCAGGAGAGCCGTGACCGCACCTCGGCCAAGGCCGACTGGTACTGGTGGTCCGACCCGCGTCCCGGCTTCGAGCCCAACACCCCCGGCGCGGAACCCACCAACTGGGCCAGCGCCTTCAGCGGACCGGCCTGGCACTGGGACGAGCAACGCGGGCAGTACTACCTGCACATCTTCAGCCGCAAGCAGCCCGACCTGAACTGGGAGAACCCAGAGGTCCGCCAGGCGGTGCACCAGATGATGCAGTGGTGGATCGATCGCGGGGTCGACGGCTTCCGGATGGATGTCATCAACCTGATCTCCAAGCGGCTGCCGCTCACCGACGGCGTCGTGGTGCCGGGCCAGGCGCTGAGCTGGGACAACGGCTATGTCGACGGTCCGCGGATGGATGAATTCCTGCACGAGATGAACCAGGCGGTGCTCGACGGAAACCACCTGCTCACCGTGGGTGAGGCGCCCGGCGTCACGGTGGAGCAGGCCAGCAAGTACACCGCGCCGGAGCGCCAGGAGCTCGGGATGGTCTTCCAGTTCGAGCACGTCGGGCTGGACGAGCAGCCCGGTTCGGGCAAGTGGGCCCTCAAGGACCTCCACCTGCCCGACCTGAAGGCCAACCTGGCCAAGTGGCAGAACGGTCTGGAGGGTCGGGGCTGGAACTCGCTCTACTGGGACAATCACGACCAGCCGCGCATCGTCTCGCGCTGGGGCGACGACTCCCGCGAGCACCGGGTCAACTCCGCCAAGACGCTGGCCACCGCCCTGCACCTGCTCAAGGGCACGCCGTACATCTACCAGGGCGAGGAGATCGGCATGACCAATGCCGGTTTCACCAGCATCGACCAGTACCGCGACATCGAGATCCTGAACCACCACCGCGAGGCGATGGCGCTGGGTGCGGACGAGGCGGAGCTGCTCAAGAGCTATGCCGTCAAGGGTCGCGACAATGCCCGCACCCCGATGCACTGGGATGACTCGGAGCAGGCCGGCTTCACCACTGGCACGCCCTGGCTGCCGGTGCATGCCAACAAGTCGTGGATCAATGCCGCTGCCGCGGTGGACGACCCCAACTCGGTCTTCCATCACTACCGCCGCCTGATCGAGCTGCGCCACACCGACGCGGTGGTGCGCGAGGGCGTCTTCGGCCTGCTGGAGCCCGAGCACGAGCAGCTCTTCGCCTACACCCGCACGCTGCGCGACCAGCCGCCGCTGCTCGTGCTGGCCAACCTGTCCAGCCAGCCCTGCGAGCTGCCCGAGGACCTGCGTCGTGAGGGTGAGCTGCTGCTGGGCACCCATCCCGATCCTGCTGCCGACCGGCTCCAGGCCTGGGAGTCGCGGGTGGTCCGGCTGGCCTGAGCCGACGCCCCGGGGCAGCCCCGGACATGACGAAGCCCACCGGTCTCCCGGTGGGCTTCGTCAGTTCCTGCCCCGGTGGGGCGAAGGATCAGGCGCGGGTCTGGTCGACGCGGGTGGCGCCGGTGCCGGTGCCGGTGGCGGCGTGGCGCGGGGCGGCCGGCGTGGTGGCGCTCAGGCCGGCCTCGTCGACGTCCTTGGCGGCCTTCTTCACCTGGGCCAGGCCCTTGCGGTCGCGCACGTCGGCGTCGACGCTGTTGACGCCGCGCTGCAGCGAGCCCTTGAGGGTCTCCACGGTCTTCTTGGCCTCGGTGATGGCGGCCTTCGGGGGCTTGACGTCCTTCAGCTTGCCCTTGCCGATCAGCGCCATGATGCCGGCGATGATGAGCAGGACCAGGGCCATGGCCACCAAGCCCAGCGCGCTGGCAGCGATGGGGCCCCAGCCGAAGAGGTGCGAGAAGAGCAGCCCGAAGCCCAGGCCACCGGCCAGGAAGAGCAGCGAGGCGGCATTGGCCCCGAGGTATCCGGCGCCGCCGAACATGCCACCGGCGGTGCCGGCGGCCTTGGCGCTGGGCTGGATCTCAGCCTTGGCCAGCGCAACGGTGTCCTGGGCGGCGGACTTGGTGTCCACCACGATGTTGTTGACCAGGGTCTTGGGGTCCATGCGTTCGTTGATCACGATGCCTCAGCTCCTCGAATGTGCTGTATTCACCGACGAGCCTAGACGCTCCCGCCCCTCAGGGGCACACCCCGGTCCCCGTGGACGAGGTCCGGGCGTGGTGATTATTCCGTCGGCGTAACGCGAAACCGGCCACCACGGCGGCCGTCAGGGAGGCCACCAGGACTGCCGCCTTGGCCCCCTCGGCCGTGGCCGGGTCGGCGAAGGCGAGGTCGGCCATCAGCAGGCTCACGGTGAAGCCGACGCCGGTCACGATGCTCAGCGCAGCCACGTCGGCCCAGGTGACACCGGGGGCGAGCTCGGCAGAGGTGAGCCGGGCGGTCAGCCAGGAGGCCGCCAGCACGCCCACGAACTTGCCCAGCAGCAGGCCCAGCAGGATCCCCAGCGGCTCGGGCTCGGCCACCAGCCGGCGCAGCATCTCGCCGTCCATGGCCACGCCAGCGGAGAAGAAGGCGAACAGCGGCACCACCAGGCCGGCGGACCAGGGCTCGACGTGGTGCAGCCAGCGCGTCACCGGGTCGTGCTCCTCCAGCTCGCTCACCCGGGTGGCCAGGCCCACCAGCACGCCCGCGATCGTGGCGTGCACGCCGGAGGAGAGCATCAGCCACCAGGCGGCGACGCCCAGCGCCACGAAGACCAGCACCCGCCAGCGGCCACCGAGGTCGAAGCGGCGGCGCTGCAGCAGCCAGTAGACCGCCACGCAGGCCAGCGACGCCAGCAGGGACAGGACGTCCAGGCCGTGGGAGAAGAAGACGGCGATCACCAGGATGGCGCCCAGGTCGTCGACGATGGCCAGGGTCAGCAGGAAGGCCCGCAGGCCGCCGGGCAGGTTGCGCCCGACGATCGCGAGCACCGCCAGGGCGAAGGCGATGTCGGTGGCCATCGGGATGGCCCAACCGCCCAGGTCGCCGTCCAGCAGCGTGTTGACGGCGACGTACAGGCCGGCGGGGAGTGCCATGCCGCCGACGGCGGCCATGATGGGCAGCAGCGCATCGGCCGGCCGGCTCAAGGAACCTTCGACGAACTCACGTTTGAGCTCCATGCCGGCCACCAGGAAGAAGATGGTCAGCAGGCCGTCGGCGGCCCAGCCGTGCAGGTCCAGCGGCCCGATCTGGATGTGCTGCAGGTGGTGGTAGGTGTCCGGGGCGAGGTTGGCCACCAGCAGCGCCAGGACGGCGGCCGCCAGCATCAGGGCACCTCCGACGGTGCTGCTGCGCAGGAATTCGCCGATGGTGACCTGGTCGAGCCCCTCGCTGGAGCGGAAGGCCACCAGGCGACGCGGGTTGCGGCGGGCTCCGGTGTCAGAGGTCTCAGGGCTGGGCGGGATCGAGTTCACGATGTCCTTCGGGATCGGCGACAACTGTTGCCGACCAGACTTCCCGGCGCACCGGTTGTCGATTCTACCGAACCAGCGCCGCATCCGTCCCCACCGCTGCGGGTGGAGGCCGGCTCAGAGCGGGATGACCAGTCCGGTGTCGTCGATCTCGATCGGGGCGGTGAGCTCCTCGTGGTCCACATGGGCCCGCCAGACCTTGAGCTGGTAGGGCAGCTTCAGGTCGTCGGCGCCGGGCCTGGCGTCGTCGTAGAGCGAGCGGGCGTCGTCCAGCACCATCTGGCGCAGGTCGTCGTCCAGCGCCGCCACCGCAGGCTGGTTCGCGACCATGGCGAGCATCTGGTCGCGGGTGATGCCCTGCCAGACGCGGAAGCTGCGGCTCTCGTGCTCGGGGAAGTACTTGCTGGTGAGCAGTGCCTCCACGGAGTCGTCGCCGTAGTCGCCGCGCATCGCCTGGTCGTCCACCTGGCGCAGCAGCGAGATCAGCCGCTTCACCCACGGCACCGTGTCGTCGCGCACCAGGTAGGAGACCGAGGCCATGCCGCCGGGTCGCAGCACCCTGGCCATCTCGGAGAGCACCAGCCCGGGGGCGAAGCGGTGGAAGACCTGGTGGGCGGTCACCACGTCGAACTGACAGGGGTCGAAGGGCAGCCCTTCCGCCTCCGCCGCGATCGCGATCAGGTCGGGGCGGCTGGCGAGCTGCTCCACCCGCTCCAGGTCCTTGTCGATCGCCATCACGGTGTGCCGACGATGGGCCAGCAGGCGGGGCAGGGACGGGCTGCCACCGAGGTTGAGCACCCGGACGTGGCTGGCACCGCCGACCATCCAGTCGATGGCCTGCTCGGGGAACTGGCTGCGACGTGGGGGCATGCGGGCCACTCTATTGCCTCGATGCGAAGCGGTCTGACTGGTGGACAGTCGGTCGCCGTGTCTTCCTGCAGGGGTGGGGATCGCCGGGCCGCGGCAGGCCGCCGGATGGTGGGGCGCAGAGTTGTCCACAGGGGTGGGTTGTCCACAGATCATGACGGTCAGCAGAGAAATTCTCCGGCCGGGCGTCCATGCTCCCGGGCATGAATGCCGATGCCTGGTCCCCGCCCGCGCCGCTGCTGGTCTCCCGGGACGCCCGCCTGGTCGAGACCGCCCTGGCAGCAGCAGCTGCCGCCGGGGTGGAGCCCGTCGTGGTGCGTGACATGGCCCGGGTGAGGGCGTTGTGGCGCTCGGCGCCGGTGGTCCTGGTGGGCTGCGAGCTCGCCCCGATGGTGGCCGGGATCGCCTTGGAACAACGAGCCGGCGTGCACCTGATCGGGCCGGACCTGGACAGCGTGGCCGCCTGGTCGGCGCCATTGCAGGCCTCGGTCCTGGTGCTGCCCGAACAGAGTGCCCTGCTCACCCAGGTGCTGGACCAGCAGCTCGGGTCGGGTGGGGCGGTGGTGCTGCGCCTGGTGGGCGGCTCGGGAGGGCTCGGCGTCAGCACGCTGTGCTGCGCGCTGGCCCAGCAGGCCGAGCGGCGCGGGCTGCGCGCCGCGGTGGTGGAGCTGGATCCCACCGGAGGTGGGCTCGACCTGGTGCTGGGTGCCGAGACCGCGCCGGGCTGGCGCTGGCCGGAACTACGGGCCGCGGCCGGCCATCTGGACGCCCTGGCGGGCAACCTGCCCAATGTCTCCGGGGTGGACATCGTCTCCCACGCGCGCCCCGGTCCGGACCAGGACAGCGAGCAGCCACCGGGCGCGGAGGCGGTGCGTGCCGTGGTGGGGTCCTTGGCGCGGACCCATGACCTGGTGGTCCTCGACGGCGGCGCGGGGCCGGACAGCCTGCTGGAGGCCTGGCCGGGGCAGCGGCAGCTGCTGCTCTGCGGGGCCGACGTGCGCGGCGTGGTGGCCGCCCGGGCCCGGGCACGCGCCTTCGGCCTGCACGATCTGGAGCTCGTGGTGCGTACCGGGGCCGCTCGACGACTACCGCCCCAGGCCGTGGGGGAGGCGCTCGGCTGCCCGGTGCTGGGCCATGTCGGCGATGACCGGGCCGTCACCCGGGCGGCCGAGAGCGGGGTGCCGGTTGCGCGTGGGCGTCGCGGCTACGCCGGTCAGGTGGCCCGGCTGCTGGATGCGGTGGTGGCGTGATGCGCGAGGAGGACCTGGAGCTGGTGCGGATCCGACTGGCAGGCCTGGGCCGGTCGTGGCGCCCGGCCGATGTCGCCGACGCCTTGCGCTCGGTGGGGCTGGTGGTCTCCGATGCCCTGGTGCTGCGGACCATGGAGCAGCTGCGACGCACCAGCGTCGGCGCCGGTCCGCTGGAACCGCTGCTCGGCCTGCCGGGGGTCACCGATGTGCTGGTCAACGGAGCGGAGCAGGTCTACGTCGATCGCGGTGAGGGTCTGGAACGCTGCCCGGAGGAGTACTTCGCCGACGAGGAGGAGGTGCGTCGCCTCGCGGTGCGGCTGGCCGCGCAGGCGGGGCGCCGCCTGGACGAGGCCAGTCCCTGCGTGGACGCCCGGCTCGCCGACGGAACCCGCGTCCACGCCGTGCTGGCCGGCCTGGCAGATCCCGGCACCTGCATCTCGCTGCGCATCCCGGGGCGCCAGGCGCTGGGGCTGGAGCGGTGGGTGGAGGGCGGCTCGATGGACCGCCGCAGCGCGGACCTGCTGCGAGCCCTGGTGGAACGGCGGGTGGCCTTCCTCGTCTCCGGAGGAACAGGTTCGGGCAAGACCACCCTGCTCGCCACCCTGCTGGGCCTGGTGCCGGCGTCGGAGCGGATCGTGGTGGTGGAGGACTCGCGCGAGCTGTCCCCGCAGCATCCCCACGTGGTCCGGCTCGAGGCGCGGCAGGCCAATGCCGAGGGGGTGGGTGCGGTTGACCTCACCCACCTGGTGCGCCAGGCACTGCGGATGCGACCCGACCGGCTGGTGCTGGGGGAGGTGCGCGGCGCCGAGCTGTGCGACCTGCTGACCGCGCTCAACACCGGCCACGAGGGCGGCTGCGGCACCGTCCACGCCAACTCCGCCACCGACGTGCCCGCCAGGCTGGAGGCGCTGGCGGCCTTGGGCGGCATGTCACGAGAGGCCTGCCACGCGCAGGTGGCCTCGGCCCTCAAGGTCGTGGTGCACGTGCGACGGGACCCTGACGGTCGGCGACGGCTGGACCAGGTGGGCCTGGTGCACCGCCGCCCGGATCGCAGCATCGAGGTGGTGGAGGCGATGCGGGTGGACCGCAGCGGTCAGGGTCATCCCGGCCAGGCATGGGACGAGCTGATGGGGCTGGTCCCATGACGGTGCTTGCAGCCCTGTGGGCAGGTCTGTCCGTCTGGTTGCTGGTCGGCCCGACGCCCCGGGTCGTGGCGACGCGTGCCAGCACCGGGCGCCGCACCGGTGCGCAGCTGCCCGCCGTGCTGGCCGGTGGTGCAGCATGCCTGATTGGCCTGCTGCTGGCCGGGCCCTCGGGACTGTTGTGGGCCTTGCTGGGTGTGGTGGTCGTCGGCACCGGCGCCCGGCTGGCGCTGCGCTCCCGGCGTGAGGCGACCCGCAGGCGGGCCCGCCAGCAGGTCTGCCAGGCCACCCAGGTGGTGGCCGGGCAGTTGCGGATCGGTGCGCTGCCCGGTGCTGCCCTGACCCAGGCGGCGAAGCAGTGCCCACGCCTGGAGCGCGCGGCAGCCACCCAGGCGATCGGCGGCGACGTGGCGCGCGCCCTGGACGAGGCAGGAACCCAGCCCGGCTGGGAGGGCCTCGGTTCCTTGTCACGGGCCTGGCGGCTGGCCGAGCGCAGCGGCGCACCGATGGCCTCCTTGGCCGAGCAGGTGAGCCTGCAGGTGCGTCGTGAGGACGCCTCGCGGCACCAGGTGCAGGCGGAGCTCTCCGGGCCGCGGACCACCGCGCGTCTGCTGCTCGTGCTGCCGCTGATGGGCATCCTGATGGGCCGTTTCGCCGGCGGTGACCCCTTGGACTTCCTCACCGGAAGCCTGCTGGGCCAGGCCTGCCTCGTGGCCGGGGCAGTGCTGGCAGCGGCAGGGACGCTGTGGATCGAGCACATGGCCGACGCGGCTCAGGAGGCCTGAGATGATCGTCCTGGCCGCCCTGCTCGTCGCCCTGGCCACTTGGTTGTGGGTGTCGCCCGTGCCGCGCTGGAGCACCCGGCGGCAGGCTCCAGAACTGCCGACCGTGCTGCGGCCACGACCAGGTGCCCCGGCTCTCCCGCGCAGGTTGATGGTCTCGCTCCCGGCCGCCGGAGGGGGCTGGTTGGTGCTCGGCGCCCGCCCCGAGCTGGCGCCGGTGGCCCTGGCGGCCGGCGTCATGGCCGCGGTGGGCTTGGGCCTCCTGGAACCCTCCGCTTCCCGACATCGCCGCGGCGAGCTGGTGCAGCAGGTGCCCGAGGCGCTGGAGCTGATGGCCGCCGCCCTGGAGGCGGGCGCGCCGTTGCGGGGCGCCGTGACCACTGTGGCGGCGCTGGCGCCCCCGTCGGCACAAGCGGACCTGCGGGCCGTCACCGCCCGCATCGGGGTCGGCTTCAGCGATGTGGAGGCCTGGGCCGTGCTGCTCGACGACCCGACCTGGGCACCGGTGGCGCAGGACCTGGCCCGCAGCGCGGACACCGGGGCGGCTGCTGCCCAGCTGCTGCGTCAGCACGCCATCGACATCCGTCGACGCCGTGAGGACGATCTCACCCGCCAGGCACGCGCCGTGGGGGTGCGGTCCGTCCTGCCCCTGATGGCCTGCTTCCTGCCCGCCTTCGTGCTGGTGGGCGTGGTGCCCATCGTCGCCGGGTTGGTGGGCGACTACCTCAATCGCTGACGTCCGCACGGCAAGGACGAGCGGGCCGCGGCGACACGGGGAGTGCCCGCCGAGACGACGAGGTGACCGTCCGCCGCGGGGACGCCCGCTGGGCATGGACGGTGGGGGCTGCTGCCCCCGGGTCCCTTCCGGCCACGCCCAGCCGCGGAGGCCGCCCTGACCCGCTGGTCCGGTCGTTCAGCCGAGGGTCCGCCCGGTGCTCCGGTAGTCGGCCTCGGTCCACGGCTGCGCCGGGTGCTCCGGCAGTCGGCCTCGGTCCACGGCTGCGCCGGCCTGCTCGCACGAGCCGTCAACCCCGGATCGCGCCCAGGCTGGTTGGTCGCGTCCAGGCAGGATGGTCGCGTCCAGAAGGCGCCCGATCAGCTGGGCCGACATCCCATCCGCCCGTCATCGCCACCCTGCGCCGTGTGCGGTCCTGATGGTCGCCCACGACCGACGGTGAGGATCAGCAGGGCGCGCCGGGCGTTGGGAGTCACCGGGGCAGCCGGCGGCGATCAGCGCACCAGGACCGTCGGGCCATCCCGCCGTGGGCGTCGTCCGCGAGGCAGCGCCGCGCCAGGCCCGGACGACAGCCAGCCCGGCGCCAGGCGTGGCAACAGCCAGTCCTGCAGTGCATCCGGCGCGGACAACACCCAGCCCCTTCTCTTGGCCCTCGTTGCGACGATGCGGCTCCACCGGATACCGGCTGACAAGGCAGGACATCTTCTGTCCACAGGTCAGCCGCAGCCTCGTCCTTGTCCACAGCCCTCGTCGGCCGTGACTCCGGGAAGGCCTCGGCGTCCATGCTCCACGGTGAACCCGGTGCGGACCGGGTCGCTCACGAGAGGAAACCACCATGTCCGTCACCCACACGACCACCGAGGTCGCCCTGCCCCTGCAGTCGCCCCGTCCGGCCCCGCGTCCCGCCGTCGCCACCCTGCGGCGCTGGGGCCAGCGCGGGATGGTCACCGCCGAGTACGCCGTGGGCATCCTGGCCGCCATCGCCTTCGCCCTGGTCCTGCTGAAGGTCTTCAACGACAACGAGGTCTTCACCGTCCTGCTGAAGCAGGTCACCGCCCTGATCGGCACCATGGGCAAGAACATCTGACCCCGTGGTCGCGGGCATCGGCGTCACCCCGCCGGTGCCCGCGTCGCCCCTCCAATGCCGGCGTCACAGCGCCGGGGTCGGGCCCCCATCTCGTGCCTCACCCTCCTGACCGCTGGTCAGGCAGCACCGTCATTCCCCAACCGAGAGGAGCCGCCATGCATCGCGATCGCGGCATGGTCACCGCCGAGCTGGCAGTCGGTCTGCTGGCCGCTGCCCTGGCTGCGGTCTTCGCCTGTTGGACCGTCTCCCTGGTGGTCCTGCAGACCCGTTGCGAGGAGGTGGCCGGCCAGGTGGCGCGCCAGCTGGCACGAGGGGACCAGGGCGCCGCCGACCGAGCGCGGGGCCGTGCTCCCCAGGGCGCCAGGGTCGACATCACCCGGGCCGACGGCACCGTCCGGGTGCAGGTGGATGTCGACTCCTCCTTGGGAGCTGTCGGTCCCGTGCACCTGCGTGGGGCGGCCGTGGCTGACCTGGAACCGGGGGAGCAGTGATGGGTGCCCAGACGGAGGCGATGTGCGCAGGCGCCTTGCGGACCGGCGGTGTCACGGGCCGCGCGCCGCAGATCGTGTCGCACGGTTCCACGCCCCGGCGGCAGGGCTCCACGCCCCGGCGGCAGGGTGACGCGGTGCGGCGGCAGGGGTTCGCGGTGCGGTGGAAGCAGAACCCGTGCGTCGGGGCCCGGCGAGGACGCGGCCGAGAGCGGGTGCGGTCTGCAGGACACTGGCGGCGCGACGAACGAGGTGCCGGCACGGTCCTCGCGCTCATGGTGGTGCTCACCACCTGTGCCGCGCTGCTGGTCGCGGTCTGGCTGGTCGGATGGATCGGCTGCCTGCGGCAGGCGCGCTCGGCGGCGGACCTGGCCGCCCTGGCCGGGGCCCAGGCCTACACCGCCGGGCAGGACCCCTGCCCGGCCGCGCGTGCGGCTGGCGCCCGCAACCAGGTGACGGTGGGATCCTGCCGCCTGGAGGGACACCCCGACAGCTTCCTGGTCAGGGTGCAGGTGCGCGCCCAGCTCAAGCCGGCCTGGGGAGGTGCAGCCCGCACGGTCGAGGCCCGGGCGGTGGCCGGCTCGCTGCGGACCGGCTGAATCATCGGTCCCACTCCTCGGATCCGTTTGACGCAACCGATCAGCCGGTGGTCGCATAGAGCCACGCTGAAAGTTCGGGGGAAATATGCAGCGGATCGACGAGATCGACGGTACGTACCATCTTGACGCCGCTCACAGCGCCGTCGGCTTCACCGTGCGTCATGCCGGGCTGACCAAGGTGCGCGGCACCTTCGACTCCTTCCATGGCTACGCCATCATCGACGCCACCAACCAGGAGTACTCGGCGCTGATGGTCACGCTGTCCACGGCCAGCATCAACACCTTCGTGGCGGATCGCGACGCCCACCTGCGCAGCGCCGACTTCTTCGACGTGGAGACCTTCCCCACCATCACCTATGTGGGTACGCACTTCGAGATCCTCGACGAGCAGCGGGTCCGGGTGGACGGCGACCTCACGGTCAAGGACGTCACCCGTCCGCTCAGCCTGGAGTTCAGCTACACCGGCGGCGCCCGAGACCCCTTCGGCAACGAGCGGATCGGCTTCGAGACCACCACCCAGATCAGCCGCAAGGACTTCGGCCTCACCTGGAATGCCGCGCTCGAGACCGGCGGCTGGCTGGTCAGCGACGAGATCAAGATCGAGATCGAGGCCTCCGCGGTCAAGCAGCTCGTCGAGGTGCCCGAGGGGGACTTCGAGTACATGCCGCCCGCCCTGCCCGACTTCGGCGACGAGGAGCTCAATGAGGCCTATGTGCGCGAGCTGACCCGTCCGCGTCGCGCCCTGGCCGACGACCCCGAAGACAGCCAGGTGCTCGACGAGCAGGCCTTGGGGGTGCAGCGGGCGGCGCGTCGACGCGCGGTCGAGGACACCGACGAGGTGGAGCTGCAGCAGCCGATCACCGAGGTCGACCGGCCCCAGGCCTCTCGCGCCGGGTGGCGCCGACTGCTGCAGCGTCGCTGAGCCCGACCACCTGACCGCGTCGGCCAGCTCGCGGCGATCCTGCACGATCGTGTCCTGGCGTCCGCCAGCGCCGGGGGCAGGTGGTCGCGGCAGATTCTGTCGGTGGCGCTGCCTAGGCTTCCCGCATGATCACCACTGTCGCCGTGGAGGGCTTCCGCAGCCTGCGCTCCCTCGTGCTGGAGCTGGGCCAGGTCACCCTGGTCACCGGCGCGAACGGTTCAGGCAAGTCGAGCCTGTACCGGGCGCTCTCCTTGCTGGCCGACACCGCCCAGGGCAGCATGATCGCCTCACTGGCACGGCAGGGTGGTCTGCAGAGCGTGCTGTGGGCCGGCCCGGAGCAGATCAGCCACCAGATGCGCATCGGTGAGGTGCCGGTGCAGGGCAAGGCGCGGCGGGTGAAGCCGGTCTCGCTGCAGCTCGGTTTCGCCACCGAGGAGCTCGGCTACATGATCGACGTGGGCCTGCCCACCCCGCGCGCGAGCCTGTTCGACCACGATCCGGAGATCAAGCGCGAGCTGGTCTTCGCCGTCCCGCTGATGCGCCCGGCCAGCCTGCTGGTGCGCCGCAAGAACGCCCAGGTGGACGTGAACGACGACGGCTGGCGGCGCGTCGTGGAGGACCTGCCCAGCCGGCTCAGCATGCTGGGCGAGCTGGCCGATCCCACCGCCTATCCCGAGCTGCTCGGGATGCGGCAGGAGGTGCGCTCCTGGCGCTTCTACGACTCCTTCCGAACCGACGCGACGGCGCCCGCCCGCCAGCCCCAGGTGACCACCTGGACCCCGGTGATGGCTGGCGACGGAGCGGACCTGCTGCCGGCCCTGGGCACCGTGATGGAGTCCGCCTTTGCCGAGCCGCTGCACCAGGCCATCGCCTCCGCCTTCCCCGGCGGTGAGCTGCGCCTGTTCGACCAGGGCCGACGCCTTGAGCTGGCCTTCCACCAGCACGGCCTGCTGCGCCCGTTGTCCGGCGAGGAGCTGTCCGACGGCACGCTGCGCTTCCTGCTGCTGGCCGCCGCCCTGCTCAGCCCCCGCCCGCCGGGCCTGCTGGTGCTCAACGAGCCCGAGACCAGCCTGCACCCCGACGTGCTGCCCGCGCTGGCAGACCTGGTCGTCGCCGCCTCCCGCCGCACCCAGGTGGTGGTGGTCTCCCACTCGCCGGTGCTGGCCGACCGGATGCGCGCGGGGATCGGCGAGGGCCTGGTGCACGTCGAGCTGGTCAAGGACACCGGTGAGACCGTGGTCGCGGGACGGGAGGGCCTGCTGGACCAGCCGGCCTGGAACTGGGGACATCGCTGAGGCCCGGTCGGCCGCGCACCTGGTCCACACCGCGCTCGCCGGCCCCGACGGCAGATCACCTCGGGGGCCCAGGCCGGGTCACGCGGCCGCAGATCCGGACCGACTGGCGCGCTCTGGGATGCCGTCCGTCGAGTCCGGCAGGCGTTCCCACGCCTCAGCCGGCCGAGAAGGCGTCCAGCCCCAGCAGGCCGGAGAGCAGGCGTCGGGCGGACTCCTTGTCCAGCACCTGGTTGGCATTGCCGCACTTGGGGCTGACCACGCAGCGGGGGCAGCCCGCCTCGCATTCGCACTGCTCCAGCCGCTCCAGGGTGGCCAGAGCCCACTCCTCGGCCCGCTCGAAGCCACGGTCGGCGAAGCCGGCGCCGCCGGGGTGGCCGTCGTGCACCACGATGGTGCAGCGCCCGGTGTCGGGGTGCAGGATCGTCGAGACGCCGCCGATGTCCCAGCGATCGCACGGCGCGAACATCGGCAGCAGGCCGATCGCGCAGTGCTCCGCCGCGTGCGCGGCGCCGGCCAGCTGCACGGCATTGAGGCCCAGCTCGGCCACCAGGTCGTCGGGCACCTCCCACCACATGGCCCGGGTGCGCAGCACGTGCTCGTCCATCTCCAACGGGGTGGTGTCCCAGACCTCGCCGGTCAGCTCGTCGCGCCGCAGGAAGCCCACCACCTGCTCGGTGATCTCCACGTCACCGCGTGAGACGGTGCCGCCACGGCCGAAGTCGCGCTGGTCGGAGATGGACAGGATCCGCACCTCGGACAGGCTCTTCGGCTGGGTGAAGTAGCCGGGCCGCTCCGGGCGCACCAGGGCCTGCAGCTCCTCGGGCAGGTAGTCGTCCACCAGCCACTGCTCGCCCTGGTGCAGGTAGACGGCGCCGGGGTGCACCGTGCGGTCGGCCGCGCCGCGCTCGATCTGGCCCACCACCCGGCCGGTGGTGACGTCGACGATGTCGAGTGGCCGCCCTCCCAGCGAGCGCAGGTCGATGGAGTCGACGGCGCGCTCCGGCCGGGTCCAGTACCAGCCGGTGGCGCGACGTCGCAGCAGCCCCTGAGCCGCCAGGCGGTCCGCGACGCCGGCCATCGACGGTCCGAACCAGCGCTCGTCGGCGGATACCAGTGCCGCCTCCTGGGCGGCCGCGGCCAGATGCGGACCCATGATCCACGGGTTCTCGGGGTGCAGCACAGTGCTCTCCACCGGAGCCTCGAAGAGCAGCTCGGGATGGCTGAACAGGTAGACGTCCAGCGGGTCCTCGCGGGCCATCAGCACCACCAGGGCGTCGCGCTCGCCACGGCCTGCCCGGCCGGCCTGCTGCCACAGGGCCGCCAGCGTGCCGGGGAAGCCGCAGATCACCACCGCGTCCATCCCGGCCACGTCGATGCCCAGCTCCAGGGCGTTGGTGGCCGCCACCCCGTGCAGGGTTCCGGCCTGCAGGGCGTGCTCGATGCCGCGCCGGTCGCTGGCCAGGTAGCCGGAGCGGTAGGAGGCCACCTGGGCGCCGCCGGTCACCTGGTCCTGGGCGCGGACCGCGATCAGCTCGGCCAGGGTGCGGCTGGCCACGAAGGTGATCACCTGCTTGCCCTCGTCCACCAGGTTGGCCATCACCCGGGCGGCATCGGTGTGGGCGGCGTCGCCGGGCTGCCAGAGCAGCACGTCGCGGGCGGCGTGCGGGGAACTGTCCTCGCTCACCACCGCCACCTCGGGCTCCCCGATCAGTCGGCCGCCGGCCTCGGCGGCATTGGTGGCGGTGGCGCTGGCCAGGATGAAGGTGGGGTTGGCGCCGTACTGTGCGCACAACCGTCGCAGCCGGCGGATCACCTGGGCCACGTGGGCGCCGAAGACGCCGCGGTAACGGTGCGACTCGTCGATCACCACGTAGCGCAGGCTGCCCAGGAAGCCTGCCCAGCGGGCGTGGTTGGGCAGCACCGAGCGGTGCAGCATGTCCGGATTGGTGAGTACATAGCTGGCGAACTCCCGAGCGAAGCGGCGCTCCTGCACGTCCGAGTCGCCGTCCAGACAGGTGACCTTCCAGCCCTCGGGGCCCAGCTCGGTGGCGCTGCGCAGCTGGTCGTGGGCCAGGGCCTTGGTGGGCGCCAGGTAGAGCGCGGTGTGCTTGCGGGTCACCAGGCGGGATCGCACCGAGTCCACCTCGACGCCCAGCACGCCCGGATCGACGGCGGTGGCCGCCATCACCGGCAGCAGGTAGGCCAGGGTCTTGCCCGAGGCGGTGGAGGTGCAGATGGCGGCATGCCGGCCGGCGAAGGCCAGCTCGGCCAGCTCCGTCTGGTGGCGCCAGGGCCGGGTGATGCCCTGGGCGCTGACCGATTCCAGCACGGGGGAAGGCAGCCAGGCGGGCCAGTTGCTGGTCCGGCCGGCGCTGGCCTCGCGATGGTGCACGTGCACCACCTCGTCGCCCATCAGCCAGTCCGGAATCGCCACGCCGTTCAGGATGCCACGCGGCACCGACAGTCCTGGTGAGCGCTGCGGCGGCAGGATGCCGTCGCCGGCCCGTGAGTCGCCGGCCCGTGAGCGGGAACGGGCGCCGGGAACCCCCGGCGCCCGTCCGTGACGGCGCAGTGCTCAGCGGTGGATCGGCACGCTCAGCACGCTCCATGCCACGCGCGTGGTGTAGCCGGGCCTGCTGCCGGTCACCCGCACCCGCATCCGGTGGCCCAGGTCCGCGGTGGTGGAGCGGTAGCGGGCGCCGGTGGCGCCGCTGATGGCGGTGGCGGTGCCGCGCGAGTTCACCCGGTACCACTGGTAGCGCAGGGTGACCGGCGCCGGCCCCCAGATACGGGGGACGGCGTTGACCAGGTTGCCCACGACCGGCCTCCCGCCGATGGTGGGCGTGGCGGACAGGCTGAGGTTCCCGGGGGCGACGACGGCGCTGGCGACAGAGCAGGAGGTGCGGCTGGCGAAGCCCGCGCGGGATCCGGTGACGCACAGCTGCAGGCGCGCCCCGAGATCCGCGGGTTGGGCGGTGTAGCCGGCCGAGCTGCCCACCAGGGTGCGGCGGGTGCCCACGAGGCGGTACCAGCGCATGGCGGTGGAGCTGGCCCCCGGGACCCAGCCGCCACGGTCGCTGGCCACGGCGCTGCCCACCCGAGGAGTCCCCTTGACCTGGGGCATCCAGGCCATCCGGAAGCTGCCGGGCGCACTGCTGGTGGGCGCTGGGGCCGGGGCCGCGGTGGTGGGTTTCGGGGCCGCCGTGGTGGGGGCGGGAGCCGTCGTGCTGGGTGCAGGAGCCGTCGTGGTCGGTGCAGGAGTCGCGGTCGTGGGAGCGGGCGCCGGGGCGACCGTGGTGGGGACCGTTCCGGTGGTCTCCCGGCTCCAACCGGTGTACAGCAGCCGGTTGGGGGTGTCGTGGCTGATGCCCCGGATGGCGCCGACGGTGGCCTGCTGCACCAGGAAGGACTGCACCTGCACGGGGCTCCAGCCGGGGTGGGCCTGCAGCGCCAGCGCCGCAGCGCCGGAGACGAAGGGTGCCGCCATCGAGGTGCCCGACTTCACACCGAAGCTGCCGTCATTGGTGGCCGACAGGATGTTGTAGCCGGGTGCCACCAGGTCGACGCCGCTGCCATAGCTGGAGTCCCAGGCCATGGTCTCGCTGACGGTGGAGGAGGCGACGGTGATGACATTGGGCAGCCGTCCGGGGTACTCCTCGCCGGCCGACATGCTCTCGTTGCCGGCCGAGACCACGACGGTGATCCCGTCGGCGATGGCATCGTCGACGGCGTCCTCCACGGCCGAGAGCTGGGTGGCCGTCGACACCGGGTAGGCGATCGACAGGTTGGCCACCGCCGGGGTACCGGCCTGGTGGTCGGCGATCATCCAGCGCAGCCCCTTCACCAGCTGCGCATCGCCACCGGAGAAGTCGCAGCCCAGCACCCGCACCGGGACGACGGTGGCGCCCTTCGCCACGCCATGCCCCGTGCCCGCGGCGATGCCGGCGACGTGGGTGTCGTGGTCGGCGCAGTCACCGGTGCCATTGCCGTCGTCCATGGCGGTCATGCCGGCCCGCACCCGGCCCCTGAGGTCGGCATGCTCGGCCATCACGCCGCTGCCCACCACGTAGATGGTCACGCCCTGGCCGGTGAGCGTGGAGGTGAAGCTGCCGTCCAACCCGCTGCGTGCGTCGATCCGGTCGAGACCCCAGTCCTGGGGGCCCAGGCCCTGCGCCTGGGCGGGTGTCGCGAGCCCGATCGCGGCGACGGTGCCGGCCACGGCGACGACGGTGAGCGTGGTCCTGATGTGCATGTTCCGATTCCCCCTGTGCGCAGGAATGGGCCTGCGGCCCCAGGATCCTACGATTTTCTGTTCAACTGACTGAATCGTCTGCCAGCTTGCGCACAGCATGGCCCGCGGCAAGGCTGGGGCCATGCTGAATCCCGATCAGGTCACCACGCTGCGCGGCCACCTGGAGGCCGCCGGATACACGATCGACGAGGTCATCGACCGGATCGGGGAGCCCGGCCAGGAAGGCTTGGGCCGCAATTCCACGGTGCCGGCGACCGAGGCCCTGGCGGGCGCCGAGGACGCGCAGGCCACCATGATCAGCCTGTGGCCGCTGCAGCAGCCGGTCTCCCGTCGGGCCGCCGAGGCCGCGCTGCCGCTGGACGATCTTGCAGCCGCCGGCATGGTGGCGCTCGAGGGTGACCAGGTACGTGCCCTGGTGGACCTGCGCCCCTACGGGTCTGCCGATGACGGCGCCTCCGGCTGGATCGTCAGCGACCTCACGCCCGGGCTGGACCAGATGACCGCCCGGACCCGCCCCGACTACGTGCTGGGCGTCTCCCCGGCGTCCACCTCGCTGGCCCAGATGACCATGCGCACCCCGGTGGGCAGCGCTCTTGATCTTGGAACCGGGTGCGGGGTGCAGAGCCTGCACCTGGCCCGGCATGCGCAGCGGGTGGTGGCCACCGACATCAACCCCCGTGCGCTGGAGCTCTCCCGGCTGACCGCCGCCCTGAACCAGGTGGACGTGGACATCCGCGACGGCAGCCTCTACGAGCCGGTGGCCGGCGAGCGTTTCGACCTGGTGGTCACCAACCCGCCCTATGTGATGAGCCCGCCCACCAGCGAGGGGGAGCGGCTGGTCTACCGGGAGGGCAGCTTCGGTGGCGACGGGCTGGTGGAGGCGGTCGTGAAGGGCGCGCCGGCCCACCTCAACCCGGGCGGATCGCTGCAGGTGCTGGGCAACTGGGCCATCCTCGAGGGCGAGCCCTGGCAGGAGCGGCTGGTCGGCTGGGCGCAGGGGACCGGCTGCGACCTGTGGGTGGTGGAGCGCGAACGGCTCGACATCTACAACTACATCGAGGTCTGGCTCACCGACGCGGGCCTGGCGGGCAGCCCGGAGTGGATGCCGCGCTACCGCGCCTGGATCGACTACTTCCGAGGCCTGGGCATCGTCGGCGTCGGGATGGGCTGGTTCACGCTCACCGCAGCCGGTCGTGAGGTGCCCGACGTGCAGGTGGAGAGCTGGCCGCACGCCATCGCCCAGCCGGTGGGCGAGGCCATCGCCGAGCACCAGGACTGCGTGACCAATGCCTTGCTGGGCGATGAGCAACTGCTGGCACGCCGCTGGCGGCTGGCCGAGCACGTCGACCAGGAGACCATCGGGGAGCCGGGCGCCGCCGACCCGCGCCACATCGTGCTGCGCAGCCAGGCGGGACTGCGTCGGGCGGTGGAGGCGGACACGGTGCTGGCCGGCGTGCTGGGCGCCTGCGACGGTGACCTGCAGCTCGGCCAGATCACCGCGGCGCTGGCCCAGCTGCTCGAGGTGGACGAGGATTCCCTGCGCCAGCAGGTGCTGCCGCAGGTGCGCCAGGCGCTGCGCGACGGGATGCTGCTGGGAGCCTGATCCCAGCGGCTGCCTCGCCGGGAGGCAGCCGGCGGTCAGCGGCTAGCATGACCCACGACAGGCGGTTGGAACCGTTCGCCACGCGTGGCATGATCAACCGCTCCCCCCAAGTACGCAGAAGTTTCGAGGCAGACACATGGCATCCACTCCCCGCCGGCTCGTGATCGTCGAGTCACCGAACAAGGTGGCCAAGATCAAGAGCTACCTCGGCGACGGCTACGTCGTGGACTCCTCCGTGGGCCACGTCCGTGACCTGCCGACGGGATCGGCGGAGGTGCCCGCCAAGTACAAGGGTGAGAAGTGGGCGCGCACCGGCATCAACGTGGAGAACGACTTCGAGCCGCTCTACGTGGTGCAGAGCGACAAGAAGTCGGTGATCAAGAAGCTCAAGGACGAGCTGAAGAGCGCTGACGAGCTGCTGCTGGCCACCGATGGTGACCGCGAGGGCGAGGCGATCGCCTGGCACCTGATGCAGGAGCTGAAGCCGAAGGTGCCGGTCAAGCGGATGGTCTTCATCGAGATCACCCAGCAGGCCCTCACCGAGGCGTTGGAGAACACCCGTGACCTGGACCTGGACCTGGTGGACGCCCAGGAGGCGCGACGCATCCTGGACCGTCTCTACGGCTACGAGGTCAGCCCGGTGCTGTGGAAGAAGGTGATGCCGCGGCTGTCGGCCGGCCGCGTGCAGTCCGTCGCCACCCGCCTGGTGGTGGACCGCGAGCGCGAGCGGATCGCCTTCCGCACCGCCTCCTACTGGGACCTCGAGGCCATCCTCGACGCCGGCGCCGAGGCCGACCCGCGCCAGTTCCCGGCCCGCCTGACCACCCTCGACGGGGCCCGCGTGGCCACCGGCCGGGACTTCGACGCCACCGGCCAGCTGGTCACCTCGGGTGCCGTGGCACTGGACGAGAGTGCCGCCACCGCCATTGCGAAGGGCCTGGCCGAGGCCGCCTTCACCGTCACCTCGGTGGAGGCCCGCCCCTACACCCGCAAGCCCTACGCCCCCTTCCGCACCACCACCATGCAGCAGGAGGCCGGCCGCAAGCTCGGGATGAGCGCCCAGCGCGCCATGAGCGTGGCCCAGCGGCTCTACGAGGGCGGCTTCATCACCTACATGCGTACCGACTCGGTGCAGCTGTCCAGCCAGGCCATCAGCGCCGCGCGCTCCCAGGCCGAGCAGCTCTTCGGCAAGCAGTACGTGCCCGACAAGCCGCGCATCTACACCTCCAAGGTCAAGAACGCGCAGGAGGCGCACGAGGCCATCCGTCCGGCGGGCGAGTCCTTCCGCACCCCGGCGCAGACCGGCCTGCGCGGCGACGAGTTCCGCCTCTACGAGCTGATCTGGATGCGCACCATCGCCTCCCAGATGAACGACGCCAAGGGCGAGAGCCTGACGGTCAAGATCGACGCGAAGCCCGCCCAGGCGCTCGCCGTCAGCGGTGGCAGCGGTCTGCAGCAGGTCTCCACCGCCGGCTTCGTGGCTTCGGGCCGCACCATCACCTTCCCCGGCTTCATGAAGGCCTACGTGGAGGGCAGCGACGACGAGCAGGGTGCCGATGACCAGCAGGCCAAGCTGCCGCGCCTGGCCCAGGGCGCCGCCCTGCAGGCCGCGAAGCTGAACCCGGCCGGCCACGAGACCCGCCCGCCGTCGCGCTACACCGAGCCCACCCTGGTGGCCAAGCTCGAGGAGCTGGAGATCGGGCGGCCCTCCACCTATGCCGCCATCCTGCGCACCATCACCGCGCGTGACTACGTCTTCAAGAAGGGCTCGGCGCTGGTCCCCACCTGGCTGGCCTTCGCCGTGACCCGGCTGCTGGAGGAGCACTTCCCCAAGCTGGTGGACTACCAGTTCACCGCCGCCATGGAGGGTGACCTCGACGAGGTGGCCAAGGGCAACATGAAGCGCCTCACGGTGCTCAACGACTTCTACTACGGCTCCGGCGAGGCCTCCCGCGAGGCGGCCGACGGCGAGGACCTGGAGCCGGACGCCCGCGAGGGGCTCTACCAGCTGGTGAACAACCTGGGCGAGATCGACGCCCGCGAGCTGTCCACCTTCCCGGTGGGTGACATCGACGACGGCATCAACGTGCGCGTCGGCCGCTACGGCACCTACGTCGAGGACACCGAGGGCAACCGCGCCAACGTCGACGACGAGCTGCCGCCCGACGAGCTGACCGCCGAGCACGCCCGCCAGCTGCTGGCCAACCCGATGGGCGAGGAGCGCGAGCTGGGCACCGACCTGGAGACGCACACCCTCATCGTCGCCAAGAACGGCCGCTTCGGGCCCTATGTCACCGAGGTGCTGGGCGAGGACGTGCCCACCAAGGGCAAGAATGCCGTCAAGCCGCGCACCGGCAGCCTGTTCAAGTCGATGAGCCTGGACACCGTCACCCTGGACGACGCGCTGCGCCTGATGGGCCTGCCGCGCGTGGTGGGCACCGACGAGGACGGCGTGGAGATCACCGCCCAGAACGGCCGCTACGGGCCCTACCTCAAGAAGGGCACCGACTCGCGCTCGCTGACCAGCGAGGAGCAGATCTTCGACATCACCCTGGACGAGGCCAAGGCCATCTACGCCCAGCCCAAGCAGCGCGGACGTGCCGCGGCCGCCGCGCCGCTCAAGGAGCTGGGCGAGGACCCGGCCACCGGCAAGCCCGTCGTGGTGAAGGACGGCCGCTTCGGCGCCTATGTCACCGACGGCGAGTACAACGCCACCCTGCGCCGCGACGACTCGGTGGAGGAGATCACCCTGGAGCGCGCGGCGGAGCTGCTGGCCGAGAAGCGCGCCAAGGGCCCGGCGAAGAAGACCACCCGCAAGAAGACGGCCGCCAAGAAGACCACGGCGAAGAAGGCCACCGCCAAGAAGGCCACCGCCACCAGGACAGCGGGCAGCACGACGGCGGCGAAGAAGACCACCGCGAAGAAGACCACCGCGAAGAAGGCCGCCAGTCCCTCCACCGGCACCGGCACAGCGGACTGAGGCACGCTGCCGTGGCCAAGAAGCAGCGCACGCTGCGCTTCGAGATGCCCTTCACGATGGGCGACCCCAGCCTGGTCACACCCGAGCTGGGGATCGCCCGGGCCCAGCTGAAGGGCCGCAAGAACTCCTTCGCCATGGACATCACCCTGCTGGACAGTCCGGACCACCGGCTGCTGCGTGCCGGGATCGTGCTCGCCCACCGAGTGATCGACGGCCTGGGCGAGTGGTATCTCGACGCCCCCGGCTGGGGACCGTGGCTGCCCACCCGTCGCACCGAGAAGCTGGGCGCGGCCGGCGACCTGCCACAGGAGTTCGCGGCGCTGGTCAGGCCCTTCCGGCGCCATGCCCCGCTCGGCCCGGTCGCCGCAGTGGGCTGCCAGCGTCGGGAATGGCAGCTGCTCGCCGAGCCGGACGAACAGCTGGCCACCGTGCGCGACGACAAGCTCACCATCCGGCGCGGCGGGGTCACCACCGCCCGCTACCGCGAGGTGACCATCAGGCCGGAGCAGGCCATGACCCGCGCCCAGCGGGACCACATCGTCGACGCCATGCTCGCCGCCGGCGGCACCCCCGTCGAGGACTTCCCGTCGCTCGCCGAGCGGATCGGCGCCCCCGCCACCGGCCTGACCGACTTCCGCGGGCCCCGTCCGCGCGACCGCGACGCCAGCCTGGAGGGTTTCGTCAGCTGGCTGTTCAGCAAGCGGCTGGACGGCATCATGCGCGCAGACCTGCAGCTGCGCAGCGGCGGCAGCGACGACATGGATCTGCTGCGGGCCGAGCTGGCCGACCTGCGTCGTGAGGTGCGCAGCCTGTCCTTCGCCCTGGAGCCGCACTGGCGCGAGCAGATGGAGGCCGGCATCGAGGCCGTGCTGGGCACTCTGGCCTCGCGCGGCATCGCGCAGCTGGGCGACGAGTACTTCACCGTGCTGGACATGCTGGTGGTGGCCATCCGCGCCCCCCGGCTGGGCGACCAGAGCCAGCAGCACGCCCAGGAGGCGCTGCTGCAGCAGGCCACCCGGGGCGCCACGATCCTGTTCGACCGGGCCCACGGGCTGAACCTGGCCGCCGCCGACGACCGGTGGGCCGCCACGCTGATGTCGGCCAGCCAGATGCACGCCCTGGCGCGCACCCTGCGCCTGCTCTTCGGCAAGGGCGCCAAGCGGCTGGAAGCGACCCTGGAGGAGGCGCTGGCCCTGCTGCGGGCCGCGCAGATGCCGCCCACCCTGCACGAACCGCACATCGACCTGGACTGGGACCCGGTGAGCGCCTTCCAGGAGGGCCGCCACTTCGAGCGTCGTCGCCAGGAGATCACCGCGGCCCGGCGCCACTTCCTGGAACAGTGGCCCGACCTGGAGAAGCGGATCCGCAAGGCACGAAAGGCCAAGTCATGACCGAATCGGCAGGGCTCTTCGTGGTCTTCGAGGGCGGCGACTCGGCCGGCAAGTCCACCCAGGTGCGCCAGCTGGCGCGTTGGCTGGCCGCCGAGCAGCTGCCGCACCGGCTCACCCACGAACCGGGCGACTCCTGGCTGGGCCAGCACATCCGCACGCTGGTGCTCGACCCCGAGTCCGGAGACATCTCGGCGCGCGCGGAGTGCCTGCTCTACATCGCCGACAAGGCCCAGCACGTCGTGGAGGTGGTGCGCCCGGCGCTGGCCCGCGGCGAGGTGGTGGTCAGCGACCGCTATGTCGACTCCACCATCGCCTACCAGGCAGCCGGGCGGAACCTGCCCCCGGACGACGTGGAGACCATCGCCCGTTGGGCCACCCAGAGCCTGCGCCCCCACCTGACCGTGCTGCTCGACGTGGACCCGCGCCAGGCGGTGAACCGGATCGCCGCCAAGGACCGCATCGAGGCCGCCGGGGAGGACTTCCACCGACGGGTCCGCGAGGGCTTCCTGGCGCTGGCCGCGGCCGATCCCGAGCACTACCTGGTGCTGCCGGCACGTGACTCCGTGGACTCCATCGCGCGACGGGTGCGCGAGCGGGTCTCCCAGCTGCTGGAACAGCGTGCGGGTGGAGACGCGACGGAAATGTCGGAGCCCTCTGGCACGCTGGAGCCATGAGCAGCCCCCAGGAGACCCGCCCCGCGCCAGCAGCCGGCGTCTGGGCGGAGCTGGTGGGCCAGGACCGTGCCGTCCAGACCCTGCGCCGCGCCGTCAGTGGTGAGGCGCACGCCATGAGCCATGCCTGGCTGGTCACCGGCCCGCCCGGCTCCGGACGCTCCAATGCGGCGCGCGCCTTTGCCGCCGCGCTGCAGTGCCCCCGGGGCGGCTGCGGCGAGTGCAACGAGTGCCGCACCACCGTGTCGGGGGCCCATCCCGATGTGACGCTGGTGCGCACCGAGATGCTCAGCATCGGCGTCGACGAGGTGCGTGACCTGGTGCGTCGCGCCGCCATGAGCCCCACCACGGGACGCCACCAGGTGATCGTCGTGGAGGACGCGGACCGGGTCACCGACCGCGGCGCGGACGCCCTGCTGAAGGCCATCGAGGAGCCAGCCCCCAAGACGGTGTGGATCCTGTGCGCACCCACCGCCGACGACGTGGTGGTCACCATCCGCTCGCGCTGCCGCAAGCTCTCGCTGGCCACGCCGAGCGACGAGGCAGTGGCCCAGCTGCTGGTCTGGCGCGACGGCATCGATCCGACGCTGGCGGCACACTCGGCGCGCGCCGCGCAGGGCCACATCGGCCGGGCGCGGGTGCTGGCCCGCAACGAGGAGGCCCGCAACCGTCGCCACGAGGTGCTCACCATCCCCGGGCGGCTGGCCAGCGTCGGAGCCTGCCTCACCGCGGCCGACAACCTGGTCAAGGCCGCCGCCGACGAGGCCGCCCGGTCCACCGCCGCCACCGACGCCGAGGAGCGCGCCAAGCTGGAGGAGGCGCTGGGCTTCGGTACCAAGGGCGCCCGGCCGCGCAATGCGCAGGCCGCGCTCAAGGAGCTGGAGGACCAGCAGAAGGCCCGCGCCAAGCGGCTGCAGCGCGACGCCCTCGACCGGGTGCTGACCGAGCTGACCACCTTCTACCGCGACGTGCTGGCCCTGCAGACCGGGGCCGTGGCGCCGCCGGTCTCGCCGCAGATGCTGCACACCGGGGTCGAGCCCAGCGGGCCTCACCTGATCAACGGCGAGATCCGCACCCAGTTGCAGCAGGTGGCGCGCAGCTCCACGCCGGAGCAGACGCTGCGCCGGATCGACGCGATCATCGCCTGCCGCGAGGCCCTGGAGACCAATGTGGCGCCGCTGCTGGCCATGGAGGCGCTGCTGCTCAACCTGGCCGACAAGCACTGAGACCTCCCGCACGTACCGACCGACCGCAGCACCACCCGATCCATCCGCCCCCGGGCACCGCAGTACCGACGCACCAGCAGGACCCCGTACCAGCAGGACCAGGCACCACCCCTTGTCACCGACGACCACAGGAGCAGTCATGGACCAGCGAGACCACGAGCAACAGCCCGGCACCCCCACCTGGGCCGACATCACCAGCGCCGATCCCGAGGCCGCCGCGAGCTTCCTCGAGCAGGTGCTGGGCTGGCAGGTGGACGACGGCAACGAGGAGCTGGGCGGCTACCGGGTGGCGATGAGCCAGCAGATGGCCGCCGGCGCGATCGCCCCCGCGATGCCCGCCGAAGGCCAGCAGCACGAGGGCGACGAGACGATCGTGTACCTGGCCACCGACGACGTCGAGGCCAGCTGCGCCCGGATCGACGAACTGGGTGGCCAGGTGGAGTTCGGACCCCACGACGTCGCCGAGCTGGGCCGGATGGCCGTGGCCACCGATCCGCTGGGCAACCGCTTCGGCCTGTGGCAGGCCGGCAGCCTGGGTGGCTTCAGCGCCGTCAACGACCACGGCCTGCCCACCTGGTTCGAGGTGCGCGGCAAGGATCTGGACCGGCTCGGCAGCTTCTACGGCGAGCTCTTCGGCCTGGAGCTGGAGGACCGTGAGGTGAGCGGGCAGCGCTACCTGCTCGGTGAGGAGGTCGGCATCACCGACGCCGAACCGGGCTGGATGGCCTACTACTGGGTGGACGACCTGGACGCCGCGGTGGAGACCGCCCGTGGCCTGGGTGCGGAGCTGGTGGCCGGTCCTGTCGACTTCCAGTACGGCCGGTTCGCGGACCTGCGGACCCCGGGTGGCGCCGCCCTGGGCCTGTTCCACCCCGGCGAGCGTGGCTGACGTTCGCCCCCAGCGGAGCGACGGCCCGGGTGAGGCCCGGGCGCGTCGCCACCGGTGATCCTGTGGCCCGATGGGAGAATGAAGGTGTATCCGTGCGTCCTTCGGCGCTCTTCCCCGGACCAGAAGGAACCGACATGACCGACAACTACTACCGCGAACCCAAGGGCTCCACCGAGGCCACCCAGGTGATGGCCAGCGACGACGTGCGCGCCGCCCAGCAGGCCGCCGCCCAGGCCGAGGCCGACGACGCCGCCGCGCGTCGCGCCCAGGAGCGCGCCGACCGTGACCGGGCCCTGGGCCGGGTGCAGCGCAGCGACGCCCCCGATCCGGTGGCTCCCAGCTACGTCAAGCCCACCACCGACAAGTTCCCCGGCTCGCTGGGCCTGTTCCTGCTGCGCCTGGTGACCGGCGCCATCATGGGCATCCACGGCTTCCAGAAGCTCACCGACATGGGTGCCACCACCTCCTTCTTCAGCTCGCTGGGCCTGCCCTATGCCAACTACCTGGCCTGGGCCACCGGCATCGGCGAGGTGCTGGCTGCCGTCGCGCTGGTCTTCGGTGTGCTGACCCGCCTGGCGGGCCTGGGCACCGCGATCATCGCCATCGGCGCCCTGGCGCTGGTGAAGTGGGGCAAGCAGAACCCCTTCCAGTCGGGCCAGCCCGGCTTCACCGGCGAGCTGGAGCTGCTGCTGGCCGCCGTCGGCCTCGCCCTGTTCTTCCTGGGTGCCGGCCGCTGGAGCATCGACGGCTCGGTGCGCACCAGCCGCAAGAAGGCCAAGCTGGAGCGCTGAACCCCTGAACACCGCGAAGGCCCCGCAACCACATGGTTGCGGGGCCTTCGTCGTGGTGAGGGAGGGATCAGAAGACCGGCTTGCCGCCGGTGACGCCCAGCACGGTGCCGGAGATGTAGCTGGCCTCCTCGCTGGCCAGGAAGACGTAGGCGGCGGCCACCTCGACGGGGTGCCCGGCGCGCCCCAGCGGGGTGTCGGAGCCGAAGCCGCTGATCTTCTCGGGCTGCATGGTGGCCGGGATCAGCGGGGTCCAGATCGGGCCGGGCGCCACGGCGTTGACGCGGATGCCCTTGGGGCCCAGCTCGGCGGCCAGGTTCACGGCCAGGTTGGTCAGCGCCGCCTTCGTGGAGGCATAGTCCAGCAGCGGCTCGCTGGGGGAGTAGGCCTGCACCGAGGTGGTGAAGATCACCGAGTCGCCGGGCGCCAGGTGCTTCTCGGCGGCCTTGACCAGCCAGAAGGGGCTGAAGACGTTGGTGGAATAGGTGCGCTCGATCTGTCCGTCGGGGAAGTCGGCCAGCTGGGTGTGGGTCATCTGGAAGGCGGCATTGGCCACCAGCACGTCGAGGCCGCCCATCTTCTCCACGGCGCGGTCCACCACGCGCTGGTTGGCCTTGGCGGTGCGCAGGTCAGCCTTGATGACATGGCAGGTGCCACCGGCCTGCTTGATGGCCTTCTTCGTGGCCTTGGCGTCCCCGGCCTCCTCGGGCAGGCAGGTGATGGTCACCACGGCACCCTCCAGGGCGCTGATGGTGGCCACCGCTCGGCCGATGCCGGAGTCGCCGCCGGTGATCAGTACCCGCTTGCCGTCGAGCCGGCCGCGGGGCGTCCAGGTGGACTCGCCGTGGTCGGGCTGCGGCTGGAGGTCGGCGGTGGTGCCGGGCCACTGCTGGGTCTGCGTGGGAATCCTGCTGAGCTTCGCGCGCTTGGTCATCAGGTCATCCTGCCGACTCCTGCGGGGACAGGACAACACCCTGGTGGCCGTAGTCTGGGGCGCATGGCGCAAGTGATGGCAGTGAGCTTCGAGCAGTACGGGCAGCTGCACTACCTGGATCCCGGTGCCGGCCAGTGGCGCGTCGGCGACCACGTCCTGTTCCCCACCGAGGCGGGTCCGGAGGTCTGCCAGGTGGTCTGGGCGCCCGAAGAGGTGGACGCCGAGAACCTGGTCGACCTGCCGGTCTGCCAGGGTCGCGCCAGTGCCGCAGACCTGCAGCGCGATGCCGAGAACCGTGCCCGCCGAGCCGAGGCCCAGGCCGTCGCCCGGGAGCTGGTGGCGCGCCATGAGCTGCCGATGAAGGTGGTGGGCGTCGACTGGATCGACCGCGGCACCGACTTCGACCTCATGGTGGCCATCTACTTCACCGCCCCCGGCCGGGTGGACTTCCGCGCCCTGATCGGCGACCTGGCCCGCGCCCTGCATGCCCGGGTGGACCTGCGGCAGGTGGCTGCCCGCGACGCGGCGCGGCTCACCGGCGGGATCGGCTCCTGCGGCCGCGACCTGTGCTGCGCCACCTTCCTGACCGACTTCGAGCCGGTCACCCAGCGCCTGGTCAAGGTGCAGAACCTGCCGCCCAACCCGATGGCCATCCAGGGTCAGTGCGGCAAGCTGATGTGCTGCCTGAAGTACGAGCACCCGCTGTATGCGGACTTCGCCCGCACCGCGCCGGCGGTGGGCGAGAAGGTGGACAGCCCGATCGGCGAGGCCGTCGTGGTGGGCCACCAGGTGCCCGGGCAGAGCGTGACGGTGCGCAACCCGCAGGGCGAGGTGGCGCGCTGCCCGCTGACCGAGGTCTGCGTCACTTCTCGGCGGCGCAAGGAGCGACACTCCAAGCTGCGCCGCTCGGCTGCCGGCCGCGAGCGTGGCGCCGATGGCACTCTGGACGACGACGAGGCGAGGGAGAACCGATGACGAGCACCACCTGGAGCGGCCGTGCGGCCGCCGTCCTGGCCGCGGGGGCGCTGGCCCTGTCCGGCTGCACCCCGACGCGGCCCAGCGGCCAGGAGAGCGCCTCCAGCCCGGCGGCCAGCGGCTCGTCGAGCCCCAGCGGCACCATCCCGCACGAGACGGGTGCCGAGGTGCGCACCACCGCCCAGGACGTCGCCGGCTTCGATCCCGCGGCCCACAAGACCATCCAGCGCTGGACCTCGCCGGACCGCACCACCGTCGCGTCCGAGGCGCAGCCCGAGGGCTTCGCCGCCCCGCCGCCCGGTCAGGGACGCCAGCGCTACCTGGACCAGAAGATCGACTGGAAGAACTGCGACGCCGCCCAGTGCGCCAAGGTGCTGGTGCCGCTCGACTGGGACCACCCGGACGGCCCCGCCATCACGCTGAGCCTGAAGCGCAAGCCCGCCACCAGCGGCAAGGCCGCCGCCACCCTGTTCATCAACCCCGGTGGCCCCGGCGGCTCGGGCACCGAGATGGTGGACACCTTCGCCAACAACAACTTCGAGGACCACGACGTGCTGGGCTGGGACCCCCGCGGCAGCGGCGAGTCGACGCCGGTGCAGTGCGGTACCCCCGCCGAGACCGACGCCTACCTGGCCACCGACAACTCGCCCGACGACAAGGCCGAGTGGGAGGCGCTGGTCAAGGCCAACAAGGACTTCGCCGCCCAGTGCCGCAAGGCCTCCGGCGCCCTGCTGGACCACATCTCCACCATCGACAACGTGCGTGACCTGGACTACCTGCGCGAGCTGGTGGGCGACAAGAAGTTGGACTACCTGGGCATCAGCTATGGCACCTTCATCGGCGCCATGTACGCCGAGATGTACCCGCAGCGCACCGGCCGCCTGGTGCTGGACAGCGCCGTGAACATCACCGAGGACGACTCGGTGATCCAGGCCATGGGCTTCGACCTGGCGCTGAAGAACTACGCCACCTGGTGCGCCCAGACCACGTGCGGCCTGGGTGATGACCAGGCCGCGGTGATCACGTCGGTCACCGGGCTGCTCGGCCAGCTCGACGCCAAGCCGCTCAAGCACGGCAAGCGCGAGCTCACCCAGTCGCTGGGCGTCACCGGCATGGTCACCTACCTCTACTGGGGCGCGCAGGGCTACGAGCCGCTCACCCAGGCGCTGCTGGCGGTGCAGAAGGGCATCCCCGCGGGGCTGGTCTACACCGCCGACGCCATGAACGGGCGCAACAGCGACGGCAGCTACGGCCCGATGGCCTACGCCTTCCCGGGCATCGCCTGCGCCGACTCGGCCGATCCGGGCGAGGCCGGTGCCCGCACCGAGCTGGCCGCCGACACCAAGAAGGCCCCGATCCTGGCGCCCTACTTCGGCCCGAACCTGGCCTGCACCTTCTGGACCGCGCGCCCGGCGCCGCAGATCGACATCACCGGCAAGGGGGCCGCGCCGATCCTGGTGCTGGGCGCCACCGGCGACCCGGCCACCCCGTACCGCAATGCGCAGCTGATGGCCGACAAGCTCGACTCCGCCGTCCTCCTCACCTGGAAGGGCGCCGGCCACTCGGTCTGGGACCTGGGCAATGACTGCGCCAAGAATGCGGTGACCGCCTACGTGAACAAGGGCACCGTGCCCAAGGACAAGACGGTCTGCTGAGCCGCGCTCAGCCCTTCCAGCCGGCCAGGAAGGCGTCCACCTCGTCGCGGGTGGGCGCCGTGGCGGGCCCGCGTCGGGTGATCTTGATCGAGGCGGCGGCATTGGCGCGTCGGGCGGCCTCCACCCAGTCGGGGTTCAGGGTGTACTCGGCCGCCAGCACGCCGGTGTGGCAGTCGCCAGCGCCATTGGTGTCCACCGGCTTCTGCGGGTAGCCGGGCACCCGGGTGGTGGCGCCGGCCAGGTGGACGGCGCAGCCCTCGGAGCCGTCGCGCACGATGGAGACGGCGTCGGTGGGCAGGAAGGCGGCGCAGGCCTCGGCGGCCTCGGCCATGTCGCGCTTCATGGTGAGCTGGTGCGCCTCGTCGGCATTGGAGGTCCACACGGTGGTGCGCTCCAGCATGCGGTGCCGGATCGGGGCGGGCAGCGCGCTAAAGGCGGCGCCCGGGTCCAGCACGACGTGCACGCCCTGCGGCAGGGTCTCCAGCCATTCCAGCAGCGGCTCGCGGGTGGCGGGCAGCGCCAGGCTGTAGCCGGTGACGTTGACCAGGTCGCCCGGCTCGGGGTGGCAGGTGGCCAGCGAGTCGACGCTGATCATCCGCTCGGCGCCCTGGGTGGTGACGAAGGTGCGCTCCGCGGAGGGCTCGATCATCACGAAGCATATGCCGGTGTCGGTCTGCTCGACGGGCGGGGCGGACAGCGTGATGCCCTCGGCGGCCATCACCTCGCGCACCAGGTCTCCGTTGGGGCCGGTGCCATGGGCGCCGGCGTGCACCGAGGTGGCGCCGGTGCGGGCGCTGGCCACCAGGATGTTGGTGGCGCCGCCGGCATAGCGGTTGTGGCTGGTGGCCATGGAGTTGTCGCCTCGCCAGGGCAGGGCGGGGATCTCGACCACCTCGTCCACCAGGGCCTGTCCGGTGTGGATGACGCGCGCCATCGGTGCTCCTTCGCTATGGGTGCGGTCAGCCTAGCGGGCGGCCGGTGGTCGGTTGTGGGGATGATTTGGGTCGACTACGAGCCCAAATCATCCCCACAAACCGTGGCCGCGACCTGAGCCGGCCTGCTCGCTCTGGTGGGGGTGCTGTCCGGCCACTAGTGTCAGGCCTCATGCCGAGCTATGACGACATCGAGTACTACCCGGGCGACCCAATCCTGGGCCTGGCCGACCTGTATGCCGCCGACACCCATCCCCAGAAGGTGAACCTGGGCGTGGGGATCTACCTGGACGAGCAGGGGCGGCTGCCGCTGCCGGAGTGCGTGGAGGTGGCCGAGCGACGCATCGCCGCGAACCCGGCCCCCCGCGGCTACATCCCGATCGGGGGCCTGCCCGACTACGTGGCGCGCACCCAGGAGGTGGTCTTCGGGGCTGATTCGCCGCTGCTGGAGCAGCAGCGGGTGGCGAGCGTGCAGACCCTGGGCGGCTCGGGGGCGCTGAAGGAGGGGGCGGACTTCCTGCGCGGCCTGCTGGGTGCGTCGAAGATGATCATGAGCAATCCCTCGTGGGCGAACCACCAGGCGATCTTCGAGGGCGCCGGCTACGAGGTGGGCCGCTACCGCTACCACGACGACGAGGCGCACGGTGTTGATGTCGACGGGATGCTCGCGGACCTGGCCGCAGCCGAGCCGGGCACCGTCGTGGTGCTGCATGCGTGCTGCCACAACCCGACCGGCTACGACATCGACGAGGCGCAGTGGCGCCAGGTGGCCGAGGGGGCCAAGCGACGTGAGCTGGTGCCCTTCCTGGACATGGCCTATCAGGGCTTCGCCGAGGGGCTGGAGGCCGACCGGGTGGCCATCAGGGTCTTCGCCGAGTCCGGCCAGCGCTTCTGCGTCGGCAACTCGTTCAGCAAGACCTTCGGGCTCTACGGCGAGCGGGTGGGCGCGCTGCACCTGGTCTGCCGCGACGATGAGGAGGCCGTGCGGGTGCGCTCCCAGCTGTGCCGGGTGATCCGCACCAACTACTCCAACCCGCCGACGCACGGTGCGCGGGTGGTCTCCGAGGTGCTGGGCGACGAGCAGCTGCGGGCCTCGTGGGAGACCGAGCTGGCGGGGATGCGGGAGCGGATCCGCCGGATGCGCGAGGCGCTGGTGACCGGGCTGCGCGAGGAGGGCGTCGAGGACATGGACTTCGTTGCCGAGCAGAATGGCATGTTCAGCAACTCTGGGCTGTCGGTGGCGCAGATGCACCAGCTGCGCAGCGACTTCGGCGTCTACGGCACCGACGACGGCCGGATGTGCGTGGCCGGCCTGAACGAGGACAACGTCCAGGTGGTGGCCCGGGCCATCGCCCAGGTGCGCCGCGCGGAGGGCTGAGGCGGCTGGCCGGTGCCCCTCGACGGCTCGTTTCGCGTCGAGGGGCCCGGCCTCGCTATAGTTCTCTCCAGTCCGTTCGCGGGCTGTGCCGCCTTAGCTCAGTTGGCAGAGCAACGCACTCGTAATGCGTAGGTCTGGGGTTCGACTCCCCAAGGCGGCTCCACCAAAGCCCCTCGTCAGAGGGGCTTTTTGCTCGTCTGGATGCGGGTTAGCGGCAGAAATGTGTGCATGGCTTTGGGCGTGTCATGGTCGCTGGCTGCCCCAGCCCTTTTGGATGCCGTTGCCGTCTTCCCAGGAGAAGCTGGTTCCGGGTTGCGGTTCGAGGGGCTCGGCGGTGACCGGGCGGGGTGTGGCTGGCGGTTCACACAGGATCACCAGCGGTTACACCACTTGCCGGGACTTGACCCAAGCCGGTACACGGCCATGCCGTGTCCATGCGCATGCTCAGCCGTTGCCCAGCCCGATTCCGGCTCTTCACAGATGGGGGTGTAGGCCGGTAGCCGGGCCGGGTCGTGACAGGGATCGAGGTCCTTGGATGATGGAAGTTCTCACACAGCCATCGCCAAAGACCTCGACATGGACAACGCTACCTTCACCACCCCTGATCTGACCACGTTCTGCCAGCTTGACGACCTCGGTCTGAGGGTCGTCGGCCAGTGCCTGACCGGCGAGCGCGCTGTCTTGTTGTGTCGCCCGATCGAGCCCGATCACGAAAATGACAAACAGAAGAGTGATTTCGACCCAGCGTTCTACGATTGGATGTTTTGGTGGTATCTGGCGACAATCGACCTGACAGACAAGCTTCTAGCCCGTGAGGGCATAGAATTCACTGATCTCACCGAGAAATAGAGCACAGACTCGGCGCTTAGTTAGCTAACGCACCCCTGTCCCTGGAGGGCCGCCGCCGGCTCGCGGAACGCTGCCAGCACCGCCCGATCGCCCACGTCGCGAAGGAGATTGGGCATCTCCCGCGCCTGCGCCTCCAAATGGGTCAACCGGCACCGCGACCTCGGCGACCCAGGGCTGCTGGACGGCTCCAGCGCCCCACACACCAGCCCCACCCGAACCCCCGACAACGTGATCGAGGAAGCGCTGAAGCTGCGCCGGGCCAAGAAGTGGTCCGCGGCCAAGATCAGCACCGAACTCGCCGAGAAACACGGCTTGCGGGTCTCGACCTCCACGATCCAACGCCACCTACGGCTCCACAACCTGCACCGGCGTCGCTTCCTCGACCTCGACGGCGAGCCCGTGCGGGAACCCCAGAAGATCACGGCCCGCCCGGGCCGAGTTCAACACCATCCGACCCCACGAGGCCTTGGCCTGGAACCGGCCCTCACAGGTCCACCGCGGCCTGCCGACCCGATTGTCCCCAACTTTCCCGAGCCCGAAATCCTGCCAACTACTTGACGCGGGACACCAGGCCGAAGCCAGCCGATGCCTCAACAACATCGAACAAGCCGGGGGAGCCGTCGCATGGCAAGGAGGCCAGGTGATCATCACAGACCGCAGAGGCCGCACCAATCACTTATGATTCGAAGGCGTCAGCTCCCGCCGGCTCAAGCCCGGTCTTGGTCAGACTCCCGACCGAAGGTAGACAAGGCCAATGGTTAGGGGAATCCCGAACACCGCAAACAGGAAGCTGGCGCAGGCCAGATACGGCCGATTGGACCTGATGGCCGTCCAAGTTGCCAGCAAACCTGCCACGGGAATCACCCCCAAAACAACCAAACTCTGGGAAGAGCTAGCCGTGCCCCTCAGGACGAGATAACCGACCGCAGCGCATCCGACGAGAAGGGCTGCTCCGGTTGTCACGGGCCTGTTGGGTGATTGCATGAGGCTCACTTAGGGCTTGCAGGGGGTTGCGGTGAATGCGACCTTGATCGCTGCGGCCATCGCCCGCTCGCGCAAGCCCATCTGACCCGAGAAGCGGTCGATCTCGGCCTTGAGCTGGGCATCGCAGTAGCAGTCAAAGTAGCCACGGGCCGCGTAGCACTTGTCGTGGCGCATGCAGATAGTGTCCAGGGTGTCCTTCGGTGCTGCAGGTCCACTGTGGCCAGGACCGCACCAATTTCCCCAGACAGGAATGGCGGCAGCAGCTGTCCGCGCCGTACCCGTCGAGGACTGGTTCGGCCCGTGGGCCTTCATGTCAGCAGCCAAAGCGTTGTAGCTGTCGCCTGCGGTGAGGACGTACGCACTCTCCCCAGCAGCTTTGGCTTTGGTGGAGTCGAAGTAGTACCCGCCCGGAACGGCAACCAGATGACGTTGGATCCCCCGCACGAGGGAGTCCAGATCAGTGCCCGGCGGCGTGCTCTTGGCCGGAGCGATCGTCGTTGGGCTGGTCGTGGCGATCTTGCTCGTGCGCGGCGAACGCAGCAGAACCCTGAAGGGGGATGGAAACGAGTACGGCAGCAGTCATCAGGACAGGCCGTAGGCGAGAAATCTTCATCAGAACCTATTCTCCTTTGAATAGAAATAGATCTCTCTGCGCGAGAAGTAAAACCTCGGGGGTGAGCCGAACCGCAGCGAGAAGGACCACTGTTCGTGGTTCCGGGAAGCATAGCCCTGGAAGCTAGATCGGGAAGAGCGGCCACCAAACAATCAACAGGCAGGCCGGCGGCGCCTTGGCCCCGCTCACTCACGTCCGTTAATAGTTAGCGCCCCTTGACTTGCCGCTGCACCTGACGCCCCTGGATGCCTTGGGGTGCCTTCTTGGCCTTCGGCGCCTGGCCTGGCGCCTTGGCTACGGCGTCTGCCGCTGGGCGCCCTTGGGCAACGTCGGACCGCAACCGGGCGTCGACCGCTGCCCTGTTCTCGATCCCGTCCAGGCTGTGCGCCAGGGCTTCGCGCCGCTCGGCGCTGTCGTAGGCCACGCCCGCCTCACCGCGCATGTTCTGGGCGGTGGTGTGCTCGTGCTCGTAGTCGGCCCGTGCGGCGTCCCCCACCACTTCGCGCATGGTGTTGTCGTCCACGCGCGGGTCCAACACGTCGATGCCGTGCCGCTCGCGCATGTCCTCGACGAACTCGCGACTGTCCTCGGTGAGACGGGCGAACAGCTGGGCCTCTGCGGCGCGGTCGATCGCGTCGGCCTGGCTGGTCACGCCCACGGCTTCCGCGCGGTCATCGCCTGCCGCGCTCCTCTGCTCGTTGGCCTCGGCGCGGGCACGCTCGGCCCGCTCGATGGCCTCGGACACGGCCACCTGGTCGGGGGCGTCTGACACGTCGATGCCGTAGCGCTCGCGCACCTCGCGCACGATGCGCTCCTCGGCCTGCTTGGCCTCGGGGTCCAGCTCACTCCACGCACGGGCAGTGGTGTACGCCTTGGTCACGTCCTCGCCGCTGGCGGTGTCCCACCACTCGTTGTTGTTGACCGGCGCGAGGGACGCGCGGGCGGCCTCCCGTTCGGCCCTGAGCCGCTCCCCTAGCTCGCGGGCGGCCTGCTCGCTGCGCGCCTGTGCCTCGCGGGACTGGCGTTCCAGCTCGCGGGCAAGTTGTTCCCCGAGCCGTCCGGCGGCCGTCATGGCCACCTGGCGCACGTGCCGTTCGGGTGGCGCCCCACCACCCTCCGGGTCCGGCTGCGCCGCTACCAGTGCACCGGCTGCGGATACATCTGGCGCCAGGACCTCACCTGCGCGGCGAACCCACGCTCGTGTCTGTCGAACGGGGCGTTGCGGTGGGCGTTGGAAGCGCTGGTGGTCAACCACTTGTCGGTGTCCCGCATCGCCGCCGCGCTCAGGGTCGCGTGGAACACCGCCAACGACGCAGTTCTGGCCGAAGGCCAGCGGCTGCTCATCGACAAGCCCGGCCGACTTGACGACGTGACGGTCCTCGGGGTCGACGAGCACGTGTGGCGCCACACCCGCCGGGGCGACAAGTACGTCACCGTCGTCATCGACCTCACACCCGTCAGCACAGGAACCGGTTCGTCGAGGCTGGTGGCGATGGTCGAGGGACGTTCGAAGCAGGCCTTCAAGACCTGGCTCGCGTCGCAGCCGCAGGCTTGGAGAGACCAAGTGAGGATCGTGGCGATGGACGGGTTCACCGGCTTCAAGACCGCCGCCGCCGAAGAACTGCCGAAAGCTGCCACGGTGATGGATCCCTTCCATGTGATCCGGCTCGCTGGGGACGCTCTGGACATCTGCCGCAGGCGGGTCCAGGTCTCGTTGCACGGGTCTCGGAGCCGTAAGCATCATCCGCTCTACCAAGCACGGCGAACTCTTCACACCGGCGCCGATCTGTTGACGGACAAGCAGCAACGCCGGTTGGACGCGCTGTTCGCCGATGACCGCCACGTTGAGGTCGAAGCCACCTGGGGCGTCTACCAGACCATGATCACCGCCTACCGCACCCGCAGCCGCCAGGAGGGGAAGAAGATCATGACTCGCCTGATCGAGGCGATCGGCACAGCGGTCCCCAGCAGCCTGGTCGAGGTCGCCAAGCTGGGCCGAACCCTGACCAAGCGACGCGATGAAATCCTGGCGTTCTTCGACCACCACGGTTCCAGCAACGGCCCCACAGAGGCCATCAACGGCCGCCTCGAACACCTCCGCGGCACAGCCCTCGGCTTCCGCAACCTCACCCACTACATCGCCAGATCCCTCCTGGAAGCCGGCGGATTCAGATCGGACCTACACCCCGAATTGTGAAGGGCCATGACTTCTCCTAGTGGGGTGCTTAGCGCACTACTAAAAGTAGCGGAGGAGGCAGGCCGCAGAGCGGTTGCTCGATTGACCTCTATGGGGTCAAGGCCTCGCTCCGCTCGGCGGCCTGGCTCCCCTCGCTCCGCTCGCACGCCAAGGCGTTAGATCCCAAAGTCCGGCGGTTTGGGGTAATCCCAGCTTCCGTGGGAAATGTAAAACGCAAGGAAGGGGTCAGCGATGTAGAGTCGATCATCTACATAGTCCAGTGCTGCGTCGCTCTTTCCGCGGTTATCTGCGGCGATTTCCTTCATCTTTCCAAGGGCTGATGAAATTTGCTGCAAGGTGGGCGGTTGTACATCGATGATTCCCGCCGAAATAATTCTCCCCAGAGCTTGGGTAGAGATCTCCCGGTCGCCATCCATCTGGGAAATTCCATACAAGATCGCCCCGTAAATATCTGTCGTGACGCCCGACCTGAAGTTTCTTGCAAGTCTGGGCTGCCCTTTGCTGCGTGGACCAGCCTTCAACGCGGAGAAAACTCCTGGCACGTTCCTATTTGCTACACGCCTATAAAACGTGTCGTACTGCGGGGGTGCCCCCACAGGAATTTTTGTTGTCTGTGTCTCTTCGATGCCAGCATCCTCACAGACTTCCAGGCAAAGGAGCTGCATCAATAGCGGTGCCCCGCGGCTCTCCTTGGCGAACTCGCTGATTAGCCCTGAATCATCGGAGATGTTCAACGCCCTGAAGCCGGCCTCTGCAATATACGCGAGTTCGTCCTGTGACCAAGAGGTGATGGGCAGACTCCAAGCGCGGCCGACCATCTCAGGCTCCACTTGCATTACGCGGAAAGCCTCTTGGGGAACGGCGATAAGGATCACTTTGCAGCCTGCGACCAGCCACTTGATCGCGTGAATTAGATCCTCGCGAACGCCTTCGGCAACATAATGGAAATCGTCGATCACGATTCGAGCGTTTCGCGAGTTTAACTCTTTTCTGAGTGCTTGACCGAGGGGGGTCTGGGCAGATTCCGTAATTTCGCCAGATTCCTCAGTTCCACCTCCGAAATCTCCGCCGATGTTGGCCACGCCGGCAGCTCCGAGGTTGCCGCTCACCCTATGAGTTTGAGAAACCCGAGATCCGCTCTTGCGGGAGATGTCTGGCCAGACATTGCAGTGGTCGGCACAAATCTTCCAGAAATCATCGATATTCTTGATGTCGGCACCAGAAATCCAAAGCACGTCCTCTTCAGGGAAGAAACGCTTGATTACTACTGTCTTTCCGGACTTGCTAGGTCCAGAAACGGTGAGAACTGATCCTCGATGGTTCTTGATGAATTTGCCAATTTCCTTCTCGAACTCTTGCGCAGTCCGAGGATTATAGGTCACGTCCGGGTTGCCTCCGGGCGTGAAAACATCTTCCAGTGCCACCGTTACCATGTAGGTAGTCTGTCATGGCCGGGTCTCACTGAACAGAGCTGGCGCGATCTGGGGGAGTGTTGTTCCATCGGTTGTGGTCGGCGCGGGGCTTGGGGCCTTCTGGCTAGCCGTGGCACTGACGCACGGTGCCCCCGCGGTGCCCCTGAATTACCGTCGCGTTCCATGTCTGGCTCTCATCGCCCGTCTGCTGCTCGTGAGGCGAGGTGGCCTGATCCATGGGCTTCGCTTCGCAGGGACAACCTCGTAATGCATAGGTCTGGGGTTCGACCCCCAAGGCGGCTCCAGAAAAGCCCCTCGTCAGAGGGGCTTTCTGCTTGCGTCTGGGCACGGGTTGCCCGCCGGGCCCGCGGGCTGACAGCCAGCGGGTGTCGGTGCCGAGGATGCGGATCCTCGGCACCGACAGCGCTACATGCCGAGCAACCGCCGAGCGGCTTGACTGATCGATTCGCGATCAAGGCCGTACTGCTGCATCAGGTACTGCGTGGTCCCCACTTGACCGAACTGCTCGCGCACTCCGATTCGCCACATCGGGGTGGGCATGCGCTCGCCGAGCAGCTCTGCCACGGCCGAACCAAGACCATTGGTGACACTGTGGTTCTCGCAGGAGATGACGGCCCCGGTGCGACGGGCCGACCGCAGGACCACCTCCTCATCCAGCGGCTTGATCTGGAAGACGTCGACCACCTCCGCGCTGATGCCCTGCTCCGCCAGGAGGTCGGCTGCCGCCAATGCCTCGGGAACCTCGATGCCACAGGCGAACAGACTGACGTCGCTTCCCTCTCGCAGCACCACGGCACCGTGATCGCCGGCCTCGAAGCCCTCCGGGTAGACCTCCAGGGCCGGGGCCTTGCGCTGGGTCCGGACGTAGGTGAGCCCCTTTCTCTCCCGCGCCCGGTGCAATACCGCGGCCAACTGCACCGGGGAGCAGACGTCGAAGACGTGGATCCCGGGGATGACCCGCATGATGCCCATGTCCTCGAAGGTCATGTGCGTGCCGCCATTGTGCTCAGCCGTCACGCCGGCATCCGAGCCCACCAGGCAGGCCGGCAGCTGCGCATAGGCCAACGAGACGAAGACCTGGTCCATCGCGCGGCGTGTGAGGAACTGGCCGAAGGAGTGCACGAAGGCGAAGCCATCGACGGCGGCCAGGCCGGCTGCCGTGCCGACCATGTGGGCCTCCATGATCCCCACGTTCACGTAGTGGCTCCCCATCGTCGCCCTGAGCGAGTCCGTGGACATCGAGGTCGACAGGTCGGCCTCGAGCGCGTAGATCTCCTCGGGGAAGCGCTGGAAGAGTTCGGCCACCGTCAGGGCATAGGCCTTGCGGAGTTCCAGTCCCGCCATCGGATCATTCATCGTTCCGCCCCCTCGTCCAGATCGGCGAGCACGGCTGACAGGATGCGTTTGCCCTCGTCATCCAGGCGTACATGGTGGTTGGCCGCCATCTCCTGGAGGTAGGGGACGCCGGCACCCTTGAGGGTGTCGAGCACCAGGCAGACAGGACGCTCTGTGGCGGCCCGTGCCCGCACCAGAGCCTCTTTGATCGCGGTGGCATCCTGGCCAGCGACCGAGTGCGCCTCGAAGCCGAAGGCAGTGAACTTCTCCACCAGGTCGAAGGGCTCGCAGATCTCCCGTGTCGGCCCGTCGAGCTGCTTCTTGTTGTCGTCCACCAGGACGACCAGGTTGGTCAGCCGGTGATGGGCGATGAACTGTGCCGCCTCCCAGCACTGACCTTCGTTGAGCTCGCCATCACCGGCGATCACGTACACGCGATTGTCGCGGCCGGCTGCGCGAAGACCGTAGGCCATGCCCGCCGCAGCCGATATCCCTTGTCCCATCGAGCCCGTCGTCATCTCCACGCCGGGGACCTTCACGCGGTCTGCATGCGACGGGAGCATCGTGCCGTTCGCATTCAGGGTGGTCAGCAAACCGGTGGGAATGGTGCCGATCGCAGCCAAGGCTGCGTAGAGGGCTGGCGCGGCGTGCCCCTTGGACAGCACGAGGCGATCGCGCCCCTCCCATTGCGGATCGTCGGGGCGGATCCGCATCTCCTGCCCGTAGAGAGCGGCCAGGGCCTCCACGATGGACAGACTGCCGCCAAAGTGGCCATAGCCGATGCCCACCAGCTCCTTCAGCAGCAGATGACGGATGCGTCGCGCCAGGACGCCGGGGTCAAGCCCCAGCGTCCCGGCGGTGGCCAGCGAGCTCATGCCGCGCCTACCGTCTTGCTGCGACGCGAGCGCGTCACGATGGTGCCGACGATCATGGCGCCATAGACCAGGGCCAGACCCAGCAGCACGGCCGGCTGACCGTACTTGCCGAGCAGACCGAAGTAGATGCCCATGGTGGTGAAGTCGAAGTCGGAGAAGGTGGATCCGGCGAAGCCGAGCGAACCCAGCACCGGCATCAGGGCGATCGGCAGGAAGCTGATCGCCACACCGTGGACGAAGGCGCCGGCCACCGCGCCCTTCCACCCGCCGCGCGCATTGCCGAAGACGGCTGCCGTGGCTCCGCAGAAGAAGTGCGGGACCACGCCGGGCAGGACGATCGACAGTCCGAGGGCGGCCATCACCGGCATCGAGACCAGGCCGCCGATGAAGCTGACGATGAAGCCGATGAGGACCGCATTCGGTGCGAAGGGGAAGACGATCGGGCAGTCCAGGGCAGGGATGGCATTGGGCACGAGCTTCTCGGAGATGCCCTTGAAGGCCGGCACGATCTCGGCAAGGATCAACCGCACGCCTGCGAGGATGATGAAGACGCCAGCGGCGAACTTGCCGCCCTGGGTGATGGCGTAGATCAGGTAGTTGCCCGCCTCGGGGTTGTACTCCTTCACGAAGGAGGGGCCGGCGAAGAGCACCACGATGACGTAGATGATCATCATGGTGAGACCGATGGCGACCGTGGAGTCACGCAGGAAGGCGAGGCCCTTGGGGAACTTGATCTCCTCGGTGGAACGCACCTTCACGTCCTTCTTCTCGGCCTGCCGACCGATCAGGCTGCCGATGGCGCCGGCCAGCCAGTAGCCACCGCCACCGAAGTGGCCGAGCCCGATGTCATCCTTGCCGGTCATGGCCTTCATGAAGGGCTGCAGGATCCAGGGCGACAGCGACATGATCGCGGCGAGGGCGAGCGCCCCCACCACGATGCCGCCGATGCCCCGGAAGCCGGCCACGGTGAAGATCACCGCGAACATGCACGCCATGTAGAGGGTGTGGTGACCGGTCAGGAAGATGTGCTTGAAGCTCGTGGTGGCGGCGATCACGATGTTGAAGACCATTCCGAGCAGCATGATCCAGGCCGTCGTGGTGCCGTACTCCTTCAGGGCGACCGCGACGATCGCCTCATTGTTCGGGACGACGCCGCGCACGTGGAAGGCCTGCTGGAAGAGATCGCCAAAGGGGGTCAGGGATCCCACCACCACGTCGGCGCCGGCGCCGAGCACCAGGAAACCGATGAAGGTCTTGATGGTGCCCTTGGTGGTGTCGCCGACGCTCTTGCGCTGCAGGACCAGCCCGAGGAAGGCGATCAATGCCACCAGAAAGGCTGGGGTGGAGGCGATCGACTGGAGGAAGTCGAGGATGGGCTTCATGGAGATCAGCCCTCGACGAGTCCGAGTTCGCGGCACACGTCGGTCACCTTGGTGCGCAGCTCGTCCATGTCGATGATGGAGTTGAGCACGACGGTACGGCTGTTGCTGAAGCTGACTCCTTCGGCGACGTCGCGCGCCAGGAAGAAGACATCGGCATCGCCGTCGCTGGCGCTGGAGACGTCGGAGTGCTCCACCTCGACGCCGCTGACACCCAGCTCGCCGAGGATCTTCTCGATGTTCATCTGGACCATGAAGCTGGAGCCGAGGCCGGATCCGCAGATTGCGAGGAACTTCATTGTTCTGCCTTTCATGTGGTGGCTGAGTCAGCCGTTGGAGGGGATGCCGTTGACGATGTCGACGACGGTCTGGGCGTCGGTGGAGGCCTTGAGGGCCTCCACCTGGGCCGGGTCGGTCAGGACAGTCGCGAGGGTCCTGAGCAGGTTGAGGTGGGAGGTGTTGTCGGGGGCCGCGAGCACTAGGAACACATCGATTGGGTGCTTCGGGTCGTCCAGCAGGAGGACAGGGCGTCGCGTGCGCAGGACGGTCAGCGCCGGAGCATGGACCAGGCCCTCACCACGTGCATGCGGCATGGCGACGCCTCGACCGAAGTCGAAATAGGGGCCCATCTTCTCCGCCGTGGCGATGATCGCGTCCACATAGCCGGGCTCGATGCTGGCGTCGTCGACCAGTGGCTGGGCCGCGAGTGCGATGGCGGCTCGCCAGTCGAGCTCCTCGTCGCTGAACTGGACGTGACGTGCAGAGATCTCTCCTGCGGTGCCGGACATGACCATCCCCCTTGACTTGTCATGTTGTTATGACCTTTATCTAGCATAGGCAGGTACGGGATGGATAGGGAAGAGCGTCATGCGGTGTACTTTCGAGGTCCACGCATCCGTCGTGGGTCAGCAGAAGGGGAGTCCATGGCCGGCGTCGTGAAACATGCCGCGCTGCATGACCTTCTGGCCAAGCGGATCGTGGACATGGAGCCCGGTGACAAGCTGCCGACCGAAGCCGATCTCTGCGAGGCCTACAAGGTGAGTCGGATCACCGTGCGGCGGGCCCTGGGCGACCTGGAGCGAGAAGGGCTGCTGGTCCGAGAACAGGGACGAGGTACCTTCGTCGCCCGGCCCACGATCCCCCAGGTCTTCCGTGAGAACCTGAGCGCGCGGGTGATCGGTTTCCACCAGCAGCAGGCCCTGCTCGGGAACCGCGTTGCCACCACGGTGGTCAGCAATGAAGTGGTCTTCAACATCGAGATGGCAGGTCGGCTCGGTCTGGCTCCGAGCAGCCCGCTGGCACGCATCGAGCGCCTGCGCTATGTGAACAACCAGCTGCACCAGCACTGCGTCACCTGGTTGGACGGGGTCCGTTACCCGAACATCGTCGACCATGACTTCACCGATGCCAGCTTGTTCGACTACCTCGGCCGTGCGCACGGGGTGATCCTCGAGAGAAACGAGCTGACCGTGAGCATTGTGGGGGCCCGTGGCGGGGTGGCCGAACTGCTGGAGGTGCCCGAGGGAACGCCGCTGCTGGGTATGCAGTCGGTGGTCTTCGACGAGACCGGCGGACTGGTCGCGCTGAGCATGACGACGCATGCGCCGGGTCATGGCGAGATCTCGATCTGCGTGGGCAAGGAGCCGTCCCAGTAGGCGTTCTGCCATGGGTGAAGCGACGGTGACCCACGCGAGGCCCTGTGACACGATCGATGGACGAGCCGCTGCGGCGGACCGACGAGCGAGGAGTCACGATGACCGAGGACCGCAACCTGGACCAGCCGATCGGCGAGCGTCTCGAGACGGTGACCGAGCGGGAGGCGTACCGCCAGACCGACGAACGCACCGGCCTCCGGGCAGACGACTACCCCGATCGTGGGGACCACGAGCTCACACTCCACGCCGAGCAGCTCACCGCCGAGGTGGAGAGTCACGAGTGGAGCCGGGTCCGTGTCACCCGTTGCATCGTCCACGGCGAGAAGACCATCACCGTGCCGGTGCGGCGCGAGGAGCTGGTGGTGGAGTACCTCGGCGACGAGCAGGCGCCCAAGGGCCACCCCGGCACCGTCCGCGGCTCCACCGACACCGTCGACAGCCGCGTGGTGGTCGACTACGTGCTCCACGAGGAGGTGCCGCACGTCGAGGTGGTCGCAGTCCCGCGCGAGCGTGTCCAGGTGATCGTCGACACCCAGCAGTCCATGGTGCGGATCAGCGACCAGATCCGACGCGAGGAGGTTGTGGTGGAGGGCGCCGACTCCGGCGTGCTGGATCGCGAGCGGGTCCTCGACGAGCGCAATTGAGCCAGCACGCACGAGGCCCTCGCACCCACCAGGGGTGCGAGGGCCTCGTCGTGTCCGGACTACTTCACCTCGCGGGTCATCACCCGCCACAGGCCCACGGCCAGCGGCAGCGCCAGCCAGAGCAGCGAACTGGTGCCCAGCTGGCTCCACTGCCGCAGCGTCAGGTTGATGCCCTCCTGCAGCGGCGAGGAGGCCTGGCCCATGTCCAGCCAGGGCCCCAGCTCGGCCATCTTCGACCACAGCACCGAGACCGTGGTGAACAGGGTCGGCAGGATGAAGTAGGCGGTGATCGCCAGCGGCACCGACAGCAGCGCCAGCCCGAAGGCCACGCCCATCACCACGGCGATGCTCTGCGAGAGCCAGATGCCGGCCAGCGTGCCGGCGCTCAGGCCGAGGTGCACCGGCGCCCCGGCGATCGTGGCCGAGACCACGTGCGCCAGCATCGCCAACAGCACCGCACCGGCCACGGCCACCGTGCCCAGCACCACGGCGGCCAGCAGCTTGGCCAGCACCACGCGCAGCCGTCGCGGCTCCTGGGTGAAGGTGACCAGCGCGGTGCGCTGGCTCCACTCGTTGCAGGCGGTGATGATGCCCAGCACCGGCAGCAGCAGGCCCTGCGGCGTCACGGTGGCGGCCAGCAGCGAGTCCAGGCTGGCACCCTCGGTCCGGTTGAGGTACATCACCAGGCCCAGTGCCAGCACGGTGATCAGGCCGATGGCCAGCAGCAGGCCTCGCCCGCCGCGGGTGTCCACCTGCTTGCGCAGCTCGACGCGCATCAGGGTCAGCGGCGACAGGCCACGCCCCTCGAGGGCGGGCATGACCGTAGCGGTGCTCATGCGGAGATCTCCTTCGGAAGGTCACGGGCGGTGCCGGCGGTCAGCTCCAGGAACATGTCCTCGAGCCGGGTGCCGTCGGCGGGACGCAGCAGGGTCAGCGGGACGCCGGCGCGCAGGGCGACCTGCCCCACCTGCGCCGCGTCGGCCTCGACGTCGGCAGCGCCGTCGCGTCGACCTCCAAAGCGCAGCCCTGCCTCCCGCAGTGCGGCGGCCAGTCCATTGCGGTCGGCGGCATCGGCGACGCAGCCGCTGCGGCTGGCCAGCAGCTGCTTCATCGGGCCCTGGGCCACGATCCGCCCGTGGCCGATCATCACCAGGTCGTCGGCGATCAGCTCCACCTCGTTGAGCAGGTGGGAGCTGAGCAGCACGGTGCCGCCGCCGTCGGCGAAGTCGCGCAGCAGGCCGCGCATCCAGTGGATGCCGGCCGGGTCCAGGCCGTTGGCGGGCTCGTCGAGCACCAGCACCTTCGGCTCGCCCACCAGCGCACCGGCCAGGCCGAGGCGCTGGCGCATGCCCAGCGAGTAGTTCTTCACCCGACGCTTCGCCTCCGAGCGCTCCAGCCCCACCAGCTCCAGCATCTCGTCGACGCGACCGCGAGGCGCGCCGGTGATGGTCGCGGCCAGCTGCAGCACCTCGCGGCCGGTGCGTCCCGGGTGCTGCGCGGCGGCGTCCAGCATCACGCCCACGTGGCGGCTGGGATTGGGAAGCTCGGCATAGCGCCGGCCCAGCACCAGGGCGTGGCCGGAGGTGGCGGGCGTCAACGCGGTCAGCATCCGCAGCGTGGTGGACTTGCCGGCGCCGTTCGGGCCCAGGAAGCCGGTGACGCGACCGGGCTCGGCGACGAAGGAGACATCGTCGACGGCGGTGAAGCTGCCGTAGCGCTTGGTGAGGTGCTCGATCTGGATCATGGCTCCAGCCTGTCGGCCAGCAGGCTCACCCACAGCCTGCTGGCGACGCCCGCGACCCCTGCTGCAGTAGGGGAGGCGACGGTCCGCGGCAGGGGTCGGACATGCGTCCAGGTCCCTAGACTCGAACCATGAGCACCGCCCTGCCCCCGGCCACGACGCGACGCCGTCGGCTGTGGACCCACGCCTGGCAGCTCGCCACCTGCCACCTGATCGGCTTCTTCTGCTGGGGCTTCGGCTGGGAGGAGTCGATGAACGCCTCCAGCGGCCCCGTCGACACCCTGATGATGTTCGACGCCGGCATCGGCCTGGTGCTGACCCAGCTCATCCTGCTGCGCCGCCGTCGGCCGCTGCTGGTGGCGGTCGTCCTGGTGGCCGCAGCCTCGCTCTCCGCTTGGGCGCTGGCGGCCTCCGCGGTGGCCGTGGTGCACCTGGGCAGCCGTCGTCGCCTGACCGAGATCCTCCCGGTGGGGGTGCTGTGGGTGGTCTCCAGCCTGACCACCGACGAGTTCGTGACCAAGCAGGTCACGCCCGAGGAGTCCCTGATGGCCGCCGGCGCCAGCGGCCGCGCCATGATCGTGACCCTCGTGGTGCTGATGTACCTGGTGCTGGCCGCCATCGGCTGGAACCGGGGCGCGAAGGCCGAGTTGGTGGAGTCCTGGCGCGCTGGCGCCGAGCTGGCCCGCCGCGAGCAGGTGGCGCGCGTGGCCCAGGCGCAGACCGCGGAGCGCGCGCGGATCGCCCGCGAGATGCACGACGTGCTGGCGCACAAGATCAGCCTGGTCAGCCTGCACGCCGGCGTGCTGGCCTACAAGGACGACCTCACCCGCGAGGAGACCGCCGAGACCGCGGCGCTGATCCGCGAGACCGCCCACCAGGCGCTGCAGGAGCTGCGCGAGGTGCTCGGCGTGCTGCGCGACGACGGCACGGAGGCCAATACGCCGCCGCAGCCCTCCCTGCTGGACCTGCCCGCCCTGGTGGCCGCCGAGGAGGCCGCCGGCAGCCAGGTGAGCCTGGACGTGGAACCGGACTCCTGGCAGCGCTCCAGCGGACTGAGCCCCACCCCCGCGCGCCATGCCCACCGCATCATCCAGGAGGCGCTCACCAATGCCCGCAAGCACGCCCAAGGACAACCGGTGAGCGTACGGGTGCAGGGCGACCAGGAGCAGGGCCTGCTGGTGCAGGTGGGCAACCCGCTGGGCCACCAGCGCAGTCGGGTGCCCGGTGCGGGCATGGGCCTGACCGGCCTGTGCGAGCGCGCCACCCTGGCCGGCGGCAGCCTGGAGACCGAGCAGAGCGACGGATGGTTCCGGGTCACCGCCCGGCTGCCATGGAATGTGAGGATGGGTTCATGAGCGATGTCCGAGTGGTGATCGTCGACGACGACGCGCTGGTGCGTGGCGGCCTGCGGCTGATGCTGCGCGGCACCGGCATCGAGGTGGTGGCCGAGCACGACGACGGTGAGGGCGCCGCGGAGCTGGTGGCCCGGGAGCAGGCCGACGTGGTGCTGATGGACATCCGGATGCCGCGCGTCGACGGCATCACCGCCACCGGCCAGGTGCTCGCCGCCCGCCCGCAGGCCAAGGTGCTGGTGCTCACCACCTTCGACGCCGACGAACTGGTGGTGCAGGCCATCCGGGCCGGAGCCGCCGGCTTCCTGCTCAAGGACACCCCGCCCGAGCGGATCGTCGCCGCGGTGAAGGCGGTCGCCACCGGGGAGCCCGCGATGAGGCCCACCGTGCTGGCCCAGCTGATGGCCAAGGCGGCGGGAGAGGGCGCCGGCTCCACGACGGCCGACGCCCGGCGCCGGCTGCAGGCGCTCACCCCGCGTGAGCTGGACGTGGCCCGCGCCCTGGCCGACGGGCTGGCCAATGCCGAGATCGCCGAGGAGCTGGTGCTCTCGGTGCCCACCGTGAAGGCGCACGTCTCCAGCATCATGGCCAAGCTGGGCGCCGAGAACCGGGTGCAGGCGGCGCTCGTGGTGCACGAGGCGCTGCGCCCCTGATCCCCCTGCCCTGATCCCCCTGCCCTGAGCCCTGCTGCCCTGAGCCCTGCTGGCCTGATCCCTGCTTGCCTGTCGGGATCGCCCCGGGTCAGGACACCCTCAGGCCTGCACGCCCACCCGGGACAGGTCCGCGGCGCCGATCATCCCGGCCTGGTTGCCCATCACGGCCATCCGCAGCTCCGGCTCGCGGCGGTACTTGCGGGCGGTGAGCAGCTTGCGGAAACTCTTGTTCACCGGGGCGGAGAGCAGATCCCCGGCCTCGCTGACGCCGCCGGCCAGCACGAAGACCTCGGGGTCCAGCACCGCCGCGATCACCGCCATGCCACGCCCGATCCACTCGCCCAGCGTGCTGAAGCAGTCCAGCGCGGCCGGGTCGCCCTCCTGCGCCGCCATGGTGACGTGCAGGCCGGTGATCTGCTGCACGTCGTCGTGCGCCAGCTCCAGCATCCGCTGTCCCAGGTTGGGGTCGATCCCGGCCAGCTCGCGGGCCTCGTGCACCAGCGCACTGCCCGAGCCGTAGCGCTCCCAGCAGCCGCGCAGGCCGCAGCCGCAGCGTCGCCCGTCGGGACGGATGATGAAGTGGCCCAGCTCGCCAGCGAAGCCGTTGGAGCCGCGCACCAGCTTGTCGTCCTGGATGATCGCGCCGCCGATGCCGGTGCCGATGGTCAGCACCACCGCGGAGTGGGCGTCCTTGGCGGCGCCGAAACGCGCCTCGGCCCAGCCCGCCGCATTGGCGTCGTTCTCCACGACGGTGGGCAGCCCGGTGGCGGCCTCGACGATCTGCTGCAGCGGCTCGTTGCGCCAGGCCAGGTTGGGGGCGAAGATCACGTTGGCCCGCTCCTGGTCGACGAAGCCGGCGGCGCCGATGCCGATCGTGGTGGCGCCGTGCTCGGCGGCCAGGTCCTTGGCCATCTTCGCGATCAGCTCCGCGGTGCGGGCGGTGTCGCTGGCCGGGGTGGGGCGGCGCAGCTGGGCGACGATCTGGCCCTGCTCGTCCACCACTCCCGCGGCGATCTTGGTCCCGCCGACATCCACTCCGATGGCCAACGACATGACTGCTCCTAGGGTCCGGGCTCGCCGGCTGCGGCGACCGGTCCAAGCCTAGGGCCAGCCCCAGCTTTCCGACAGGGTGGTCAGGGGCTGCTGCAGGTCACGGCTCCACGTCGAAGGCGAGCACGATGCCGTCCTCGGAGGGGAGCCGACGCACCTGGCGCAGGTCGGGCACCAGCACGTCCACCGTCGCCGGGTCGATCTGGTGACCCACGCCCACCACCAGTCCGACGCCCGCCGCGCGGGCCGCCTCGACGCCCACCGGGGCATCCTCGAAGACCGCGACGCGCGACGGGTCCAGCCCGAGCAGCTCGGCGCCGGTGAGGTAGGGCTCGGGGTGCGGCTTGCCCTGCGTCACGTCGTCGACGCTCACCATCTGCGACGGCTCGTGGCCCGCCGCCCGCACCCGGCCCATGGCCAGCTGGCGCCCCGCCGAGGTCACCACCACCCAGCGGTCCGCCGGCAGGCTCGCCGTCAGCTCAGCGGCTCCCGGGATCGGGTCCACCTCCGTCGCGTGCTCGATCTCGGCCTGGTCGAGCTCCTGGTAGGCCCGCTCCACGTCCTGCGGCGCCACCAGGCCGGCGATGATGTCCCTGGCCGGGGTCCCGTGCGGGAAGTCCACCGTCGGGTCGGCCTGCGGCGACCACACCTGCGCCCACTCCCGCCAGATCCGCATCGCGGTGGGCAGCGAGTCCACCAGCACGCCGTCGTTGTCGAACAGGATCCCGTCCACGGTCACGGTCCGGGTCATCAGGGCAGTCCTCTCGTCGGGTGCCGCCCACGCTACCGGCCCGGTCCCGGCGCCAGGACGGGCCCACCGCCTCGGCAAGGAACCCGGACGATGGTGGCCAGCCGGGATCGCGGCCGGGGGTCTCAGGCCAAGGTGCGGGAGTCGGCGGGGAAGTCCAGGCCCACCTGGCGCCTGGCCTCGTCCATCACGGTGAGGGCATCGGTGGTGGCCTGCTGGTGCACCGCCGCCAGCGTGGGGTCCTGCACCATCCGCGCGAAGGCCTGCAGCACATAGGCCTGCTGCGGCAGCGGCTTGTCCACCTGCAGGTCCTCCACCTCGCCGGTGTGGGCGTCGGCCATCCGCAGCCGCTGCGGGTCCGCGATCGCGTCCACCAGCAGCGTCGCGTCCTCGCCGGACAGCATGCTGGGCCGGGGATCCACGGTGGTCTTGGAGCAGGAGACGCTGGCGGTGAAGCCGGGGTAGTCCAGCAGCAGGCTGGTGGCGCCGTCGATGCCGTTGCGCAGCAGCACGCTGGAGGCCTGGATCCGGCCCGGCAGGCCGAACAGGGTGACCAGCGGGTGCAGGCAGTAGACGCCCAGGTCCATCAGGGCACCGGCCGACATCTCCGGGCGGAAGATGTTCTCCACCCGGCCGGCCAGGAAGTTGTCATAGCGACGCGAGCGCTGCGCCATGTGCAGTTCCACCTGGCGTACCGGGCCGAGGCTGGGCAGGTAGGAGGTGATCATCCGCCAGCTCGGGTCGTGCACGGTGCGCACCGACTCCAGCAGCACCACCTGGTTGGCGTGGGCGATGTCCAGCAGGTGCTGCCACTCGGCCAGCGTGGAGCAGGCGGACTTCTCCACGAGCACGTGCTTGCCGGCGCGTAGCAGCAGCTCGGCCTGGTCGTGGTGCAGGGCATTGGGGGAGGCGATGTAGACCGCGTCGACGTCGGTGGCTCCGGCCAGCTGCTCCAGGTGGTCCACCGCGCGCTGGGCGCCATGGCCCGCCGCCCACAGCTGTGCCCGCTCCAGGTCCCGGGAATGGGCGACGGTGTAGACGGCCTCATCGGTGACCGCCACGGCGTCCACGAACCTGTCCACGATCGAGCTGGTGCCGATCGTCGCGAACCTGACCACTGCTACCTCCCCCGTTGACGAGCCACAGGCTATGGCACCCGGGGTCAGCCACGGCACATGTCCGTTCCGGAGGTGCCTGAACAACTCACGCTACGGGGTGAACCTGCTTGTCCCCGGGTGATTGCGGGGGTGATGTGGGCCGCGGGTCGATCGGTTCTGCGATGGCTCGCAGGGTGCTGCCGTAGCCTTGACGGGCCGGACGGCCCGCCAGCCTCCGGTTCAGACTCGGGGAAAGGCACCACAGGCATGCCGAAGAAGAAGGACTCCGCCACCACGGTGGCCCAGGCACCGTTGCCGGTCAGGGCGCGGATGCGCACGCTGGAGAAGCTCTCGCCGCGGCACGCGGCCAGGGTCGCGGAGCACTACTGGTTCACGGTGCCGCCGGCGCCCAGCGCCAAGCGGCTCAACCGCTTCACCCCCGACGGTGGCGCCCCCTTCTTCCTGATGTCGGGCGAGAGCGAGATCCGCGGCGAGAGCTTCGGCCCGGAGGACGGCCCGCTGGCCGTGCTGGTGCACGGCTGGGGCGGCTACTGGCAGCAGCTCGGTGCCCACGTGCCCGCACTGGTGCAGGCCGGCTATCACGTGGTGGCCTACGACGCCCCCAGCCACGGCGGCTCCACCCACGGCGCGGAGGGCTTCGGGTCGGGATCGGTGCTGGAGATGGCACAGGCCTTCGGCGCCGTGCTCGACGAGCTGGGACGACGCCCCGCGCTGGTGATGGCCCACTCCATCGGTGCCATGGCCGTGATGCGCGCCCAGCGTGAGCGCCAGGCCGCCGATGCCTATGTGCTGATCGCGCCCGAGGTGCGCCTCGAGCCCGCCATCGACTGGTTCAGCCAGGTGATCGGCATGGGTCCCCGCACCCGATCGCTCTTCCTGGAGCGGGTGCAGCAGCGGGTGGGCATCGACCTGTCCGACTTCGACATGACCGCGGACGTGCGCCGCACGGTCGCCGGCGCCCAGGTGCCGGCACTGCTGGCCATCCACGACACCGACGATCCCGACACCCCGGCTGCCGAGACCCGCAAGCTGGTGGAGCACTGGCCGGGCGCCGAGCTGATGCTCACCAACTCGCTGGGGCACCGTCAGGTGATCTGGCACGACGAGGTCAAGAAGCGGGTGGCCGACTTCGTGGCCCGGCTGGACACCACGCCCGGCATCCACGCCCTGCCCACCGACCGCTCGGTCGGCTGAGAAAAATCGGTTGAAGCCCCTTCTGTGCCGGCCTAGCGTGTGGGGTACACAAGGAAGGAGGTGGTCCTGACCGATGAACGACTACAGGACATGTGAGGTGGCTCGCGCCTGAGCGAGCCCGTTCCAGCACGGGACGTGTGGCAATCCCAACGAGCCACCGGGACCCGCGGGCGCCGGCCCTCGTCCAGCCGGCAGCAGCAGCCGCTGCAGCCCGCGGGTTTTCTCCATGCCCGGCCCCGGTCCCACCGCTTCCGGGGGGGGCGGCAGGCCTGGCCTGCCGCCGGGGCGGACAGCCCTCAGACCCCGGAGATGTCCAGCACGGCGGCACGCAGCACGTCCAGCCCCAGACCGCCCAGGTCCAGCGCGGTGCGGTGGAAGTCCTTCAGGTCGAAGTCCTCACCGCGGGCCTCGCGGGCGGCGCGCACCTCGTCGCGCAGCTGCATCCACAGCCGCTCGCCCAGCTTGTAGGAGGGCGCCTGGCCGGGCCAGCCGGCATAGCGGTTCACCTCGAAGCTGGCGAAGGCCTCGTCCATGAAGACGTACCGGTTGAAGTAGGCCCAGGCCTTGTCGAAGTCCCAGCTGCCGCCGCCCACCTCCTCGGGGGCCTCCAGGCCGCAGTGCAGGCCGATGTCGATCACCACGCGCACCGCGCGCAGCATCTGCGCGTCGAGCATGCCCATCAGGTGGCCCGGGTCGTCCAGATGGCCCAGGTCTGCCATCAGCCACTCGGAGTAGAGCGCCCAGCCCTCGCCGTGGCCGCTCACCCAGCAGCCCAACCGACGCCAGCGGTTCAACAGCTCGGCCCGGTAGGTGGTCTGGCCGATCTGCAGGTGGTGGCCCGGGACGCCCTCGTGGTAGACGGTGGTCAGTTCGCGCCAGGTGGTGAAGCGTTCCACCCCCTCGGGCACCGACCACCACATCCGGCCAGGCCGCGAGAAGTCCTCGCTGGGGCCGGTGTAGTAGATGCCGCCGTCCTGGGTGGCCGCGATGCAGCACTCGATGCGACGGATCGGCTCGGGGATGTCGAAGTGGACGTCGGCCAGTTCCGCCACCGCCCGGTCTGCGGTCTGCTGCATCCAGGCCTGCAACGCCTCGGTGCCGTGCAGGGCGTAGCGCTCGTCGGCGTCCAGCAGCTCGACGGCCTGCTCGATGCTGGCGCCGGGACGGATCCGCTCCGCCGTCTCCTGCTCCAGGCGACGGATCCGCTCCACCTCCGCCAGCCCCCAGTGGTAGGTCTCGGCCAGGTCGATCCGGGCACCGAGCGCAGCCCGGGAGAAGTAGCGGTAGCGCTCGGCCCCCACGCCGTCGGCCTCCACGGCCTCGGCCATGATGTCGGTGCGCAACCGTGCCGCGGCCTGCCGGTAGCTGCGCCGGGCGGTCTCCACGGCGCGCGCCAGGTCTGCCGCCACGTCGGCGGGCAGCGGGCCCTCGTCGGTGCGCGCACCATCGCGCAGTCCGTCGAAGAAGCCGCCCTCGGCCACCCAGGCCTCCACCTGGCCGGCCAGCTGCTCCACCTGGCGACGGGCCGGGCGGATGTCCTGCTCGATGCTGGCCTGCTGCGAGATGAACCAGGTGATCACCGCCGTCGGGACGGCCCGCAGGCGCCGGATGATGGTGCGCCAGTCTTCCACGGTGGCGGTGGGCATCTGGTCGTAGACCGCGCGGATGGCGTGCAGGCCGGAGGTGATGTTGTTGATGCCGAGCAGGTCCAGGCCCTGCTCGTGCATCTCGACCTCCAGGCCCAGCCGCTCCCGCATGGCCGCGATGGTCACCTTGTCCACCACGTCCACCGGGGTGGCGGCGGCCAGCCTGGCGAGGGTCTCGCGGTTCAGCTCGTCCATCACCCCCTGACCGGCGGGGGAGAAGTCGTCGTACTCGTCCTGGCGCAGCGGGCTGCCCACCTCGGTCAGCGCGATCGGACTCATCTGCAGCGCCCTCTCGAAGTGCTCGTCGGCGATGACGTCGACCTCGGTCCTGGGGCGTCGGGGTGCGGTGCTCACGCAGGGGAGGATACGCGGCCGAGGTTGCAGCACTCGGCCTTGGGACGCCGTCCGCGTGGCGCAGTGGTTGGACCAAGGGGGGGTGCCGCGGAAGCCCTTGGTGGGCTAGTTTTCGGATCACGTGGTCGGCGAGGGCGCCGGCCAGACCCCACGGAGGACCCCCCATGCAGCACCGCACCTGGTTGTCGACCCTCGCCGTGTCGACCCTTGCCCTGTCCTGTCTGTCGACCGTGCCGGCCCAGGCCCGGCCCACCGACGGGCTGGGACGGCTCTCGGACTACATCAAGCTCGCCGAGAACGACACCACCGGCAGCATCGTCACGAACCGCTGGCTGGTCCGCTTCGCCGGAGCCCCGGTCGTCGAGGGTGGCAGCCAGGCCGCCATCGCCCGGCAGCAGAAGACGCTGATCGCCGCCGCCGGCCGCCACGGCGTGCGGATCAAGGGCCACCGCAGCTACTCGCGCACCTTCAACGGCATCGCGGTCACCCTGGACACCAAGCAGGTGACCGCCCTGGCCCAGCTGCCCGGCGTCACCGGCGTCTACCCGGTGGTGGAGGTGGCCCGCCCGGCGGAGAAGGGCAGCCGTCCTGAGGTGAACCACGCCGCGGGGATGACCGGTGCCGCGATCGTGCGCGACGACCTGGGCTACGACGGCACCGGCATCAAGGTGGGCGTCATCGACTCCGGCATCGACATCGACCACCCGGACCTGGGCGGCCAGGGCACCGACGGTGCCACCGCCTTCCCCACCCAGCGGGTGAAGTGGGGCTACGACTTCGTCGGTGACGACTACGACTCCGAGGACCCGAAGGCGGTCGCGGTGCCGGACCCGGTGCCCGACGACTGCGGCGGCCACGGCAGCCACGTGGCCGGCATCATCGGCGCCGACGGTGATCCCGCCAAGGGCGGCGTCGAAGGCGTCGCGCCCGGCGTCTCCTTCGGGGCCTACCGGGTCTTCGGCTGCGAGGGATCCACCAGCTCCGAGGTCATCGTGGCCGCCATGGAGCGCGCCCAGGCCGACGGCATGGACGTGGTGAACATGTCGCTGGGCGCCACCATGATGACCTGGCCGGACTACCCGACGGCCACGGCCGCTGATGCGCTCAGCCGGGCCGGCACCGTCGTGGTCACCTCGGCCGGCAATGCCGGTGAGGACGGCGCCTTCAGCGGCGGTGCGCCCGGCATCGGCCGGGGTGCCATCTCCGTGGCCAGCGTCGACAACGTGAAGAACACGCTGCGCGCCTTCGAGGTGCAGGGCACCGGGCAGAAGGTCGGCTACCTGCCCGCCACCGGCTCCCCGCTGCCCACCGCGCAGACCTCCTACCCTCTGGTGGCGCTGGGTGCTCCCGGCACGCCCGAGGCGCAGGGGTGCGAGCCCTACACCGAGGCCCAGAAGGCGCTCTTCGCCCAGGGCGCCGCGGCGCTGGTGCAGCGTGGCAGCTGCACCTTCTACCAGAAGGCGCTCAACGCCCAGCAGGCCGGGGCCAAAGCCGTCGTGCTCTACAACAACTCCCCGGTCTCGGTGAACCCCACCGTCGAGGGCGACCCGGCCATCACCATCCCGGTGGTGATGATCAGCCAGGCCGATGGCGTGCAGATCCACAAGGACCTGGCCACCGGCTCCACGATCCGTTTCGTCGACGAGACCGTCAGCCAGGACAGCCCCACCGCCGGGCAGATCTCCGCCTTCTCCAGCTGGGGTCTGGCCGCCGACCTCAGCCTGAAGCCGGACGTGGCCGCCCCCGGCGGCAACATCTGGTCCACCTACCCGCTGGAGTCGGGTCGCTACGCCTCGATGTCGGGCACCTCGATGGCCGCCCCGCACGTGGCCGGGACCGTCGCCCAGCTGCTGCAGGCCCGCCCGGCCCTCAAGGGCCGCCCCGAAGCGGTGCGTCGTCTGCTGCAGAACACCGCCACCACCGAGCTGCCCTGGGCCTTCGACCCGGACAGCGGCCTGGACGAGATGGTGATCCGGCAGGGAGCCGGCCTGGTGCAGATCGACCGCGCCATCGCCACCCAGCAGCAGGTCTCGCCCAGCAGGATCAGCCTCGGCGACGACCAGTCGCGCAGCCACACCACCACCCTCACCTTCCGCAACGAGGGGAAGCGCCCGGTGGTCTACACGCTGGCGAACAAGACCTCGATCGGCACCCTGGGCACCAGCGACCCGGAGTTCGACCTGCTCGACGCGCAGGTCTCGATGCCCCAGCGCGTCGTGGTGCCGCCGCGCGGCAGCAAGGACGTGAAGGTCACCATCACCGCCCCGGCCGACGCCCCGGCGAACTACATCTACGGCGGCTGGATCGTGGCCTCCACGGCCACCGGCACCGACCTGTCCGTGCCCTACGTCGGCATGGCCGGCGACTACCAGCGCGTCAGCGTGCTGACCGCACCCGGTTCCGAGGCACCCTGCCTGGGCGAGAAGGTGGGCACCAAGCTGGTCTGCCTGGCCGAGCAGGAGCACCAGAGCTACTCGATGGCCGAGGGTGAGCAGCCGGTGGTGATCTTCCGGGTGGAGTACCCGGTGGAGCAGCTCAAGGTCAACGTCTACAGCGCCCAGGCCGATGGCACCAAGGGCCGGCTGCTGGGCACCGCCTTCCAGATGGAGCACAACGGCCGTGAGGTCGGCGACGTCGGCCTCGCCTGGGACGGCACCTACATGACCACCGGCAAGAGCCCCTACCTGGCCCGCGCCAGCGCCGGCAGCTACGTCCTGGAGGTCACCGCACTGCGTCCGCTGGGCAAGGCCTCGGTGGCCGCGGACTGGGAGACCTGGACCAGCCCGGCCTTCCAGGCCACCTTCACGGCCCCCACCAAGGGCGCCGAGCCGGCCCCGGTGGATCCCAATGTGGTCACCGATCCCGGCAGCATCGAGGCCGCCAACCGCTGAGCGACAAGGCTGTCCTCCGCCCGACGGGCCCCGCCGCACGGCGGGGCCCGTCGCCGTCGCCGGCAGCGCCACCCCGCCGGGACCGGCCCCCGTCATGTTCGTTAGAGTCAGGGCGAAGGCTTCTGACAGGGAGGGACGGCATGCTGGACTGCGTGGTGGTCGGTGCGGGACTTGCGGGTCTCGGCGCGGCCACGAGACTGGCCGGAGCAGGACGCGAGGTGCTGGTCCTGGAGGCCCGGGACCGCGTCGGCGGACGGCTCGAGAACGTCGAGGTGGAGGGCACCGTCCTGGAGATGGGCGGGCAGTGGATCGCCCCCTCACACCAGCGGATGCACCAGCTGGTGACCGACCATGGCCTGGGCCTGGTGGAGCCCACCGAGGGCGCCATCACCGTCAAGGTGGGCGGCCAGGCGCGTCGCGTCCCCACCCAGAACGAGCTGGACGAGAACCTCAGCCCCTTCGAGATGAGCGACCTGGGCCAGGGCCTGCTGCGCTTCCGACGGCTGGCCGAGCGCGTCGCCAAGGACGCCGCCTGGGCCGATGCCAACACCAAGTGGCTCCAGCAGCAGGTGGCCACCTGGGCGGCGACCAACCTGCGCACCCCCGGCGGCCGTGAGTGGTTCGGCCGGATCTTCGACGGTGCCATGGGCCGTGAGGCCGAGCAGACCACGCTGCTGGAGGGCCTGCAGCGGGTCAACGACGGCGTGGACATGGAGGGCCTGATCGCGGTCAACGGCGGCGTGCACCAGCAGCGTGTCGCCGGCGGTGTCGTGGCCCTGTGCGACCGGATGGCCGCAGAGCTCGGCGAGCGGGTCCGCCTGGGCGCCGAGGTGCGCCGCATCACCCAGCACCCGGACCACGTCACCATCACCCTGGCCGACGGGGAGGAACTGGAGGCGGCGCACGCGATCGTGACCCTGCCGCCCCGGCTCGTGGCCGGACTCGACTTCGTCCCCGCCCTGCCCAGCTGGCGCGGCCAGCTGGCCGAGAAGGTGCCGGCCGGCAATGTCATCAAGGCCGCCCTGGTCTTCGAGAACCCCTGGTGGCGTCGCGCCGGCCTGTCCGGGCAGCTGGGCTCCGACGAGGGCGCCATGCGCGTGGTCTTCGACAACTCCGGTCCCGACGGCCGGCACGGCGTGCTGATGGGCTTCTTCGAGGGTGGCGAGGCCTCTGGCATCGGCAAGCGCTCGGAATTCCTGCGTCGTCGCGCCATGGAGCAGACCATCGACGCCGCCTTCGGCACCGACCACCCCGAGGCCATCGCCTACGTGGACCGGGACTGGAGCGCAGAGAAGTTCACCGGCGGCTGCCACGGTGCCCACTTCGCCCCCGGCGTGTGGACCACCTCCGGCCCCGCGCTGGCCGCCCCGGAGGGGCGCGTGCACTTCGCGGGGGCCGAGTACTCCAGCCGCTTCAACGGCTACATGGAGGGCGCCATCCTGTCCGGCGAGCAGGTGGCCGACCAGCTGATCGGCTGAGCCCGCCCGGAGCCGCGCGCTCCGGTTGTCTGGCCTCCCGCCCCGGCGACCTCAGGTCGTCGGGGCGGAGTCCTGTCCGGCCAGGCCGGGCGCCAGGCTGTCCAGCACCTGTTCCAGCAGCGGCACCACGTCGTCGGGGCCGGTCGCCTGCTGGGAGGCCACCCGGACGGCGTCCAGCGCCACCAGGGCCATCATCCCCGGCCGCCAGGCGGGGGAGTCCTCACCGATGCTGGTGGCCCGGTCCGCGACGGCGGCAGTCACGGCGGCCTCGAAGGAGCGCTGCCCGCCCAACAGGATGGGCACCACCTGGGGCTGTTGGTCCATCAGTCGGCGCCGGGCCTGCCAGAGGTCGCGGTCGTCCAGCGAGAGCTGGGCCAGTCGCACCGCCAGCCAGCGCACCGTGGTCCACAGCGGCTCGTCCTGCGGTCGCGCGGACAGGGCGGCGTCGACGCGGTCCCCGACCCGTTCGGCCAGCCCGGTCAGCGCGGCCTCCTTGGTCTGGAAGTAGTTGAAGAAGGTGCGCGGCGAGACGCCGGCCCGACGGGCGATGTCCTCGGCGGTGACCCCACCCAGCCCGTGCTCCAGCACCAGCTCGATCGCGGCGCGGTTCAGGGCGCGGCGTGTCTCGCGCTTCTTGCGCTCCCGCAGCCCCTCCGCGTCGTCTGTGAACTCCATGAGCACATTTTGCAGTATCTGCAACAAATCTGCACACTGGTCAGGTCGCCAGCACAGCGTGCAGGCCCCCGCCCCCTCCGCCCACCCACCCGTCCTTCGGGTCGGTGCGGCTCCATGTCTCGACCCCCTCGCAGGAGAGCACTTGAGCACCACCACGTCCGCGGCCGAGCCGCAGGCCTTCGAAGGCCTCAGCCGGGAGAACCGCAACATCTTCATCGGCCTGATGCTGGGCATGTTCGTCGCCTCGATCAGCCAGACCATCGTCGGCCCGGCGATGCCGCGCATCGTCGCCCAGCTGGGCGGCATGGACCACTACTCCTGGGTGGCCACCGCCACGATGCTGGTCAGCGCCATCACCGTCCCGATCGTCGGCAAGCTGTCCGACCTGTACGGCCGCCGCTCCTTCTACCTGGGCGGCCTGGTGGTCTTCATGATCGGCACCTGCCTGGCCGGGATGAGCCAGAGCTTCGGCTTCCTGATCTTCGCCCGCGCCATCCAGGGCCTGGGCACCGGCACCCTGATGCCGCTGAGCCAGACCATCATCGGCGACATCATCCCGCCCCGCCAGCGCGGCAAGTACCAGGGCCTGATGGGTGCCGTCTTCGGCATGAGCTCGGTGGCCGGTCCGCTGGCCGGTGGCTGGATCACCGACCACTTCGGCTGGCGCTGGCTCTTCTTCGCCTCGCTGCCGGTGGGCATCCTGGCCTTCGGCGCCATCTTCCGCTTCCTGCGCATCCCCTTCGAGCGCACCGAGGTGACCATCGACGTGGCCGGCATGGTCACCCTCACCCTGGCCCTGGTCTGCCTGCTGCTGCCCACCTCCATGGGCGGCACCACCTGGGCCTGGAGCAGCCCGCAGGTGATCGGGCTCTACGTGCTCGGCGCCCTGCTCACCGTGGCCTTCGTGCTGATCGAGCGCCGTGCCGCCGAGCCGGTGCTGCCGCTGCGCCTGTTCCGCAGCTCCATCTTCACGCTGAGCAACATCGCCGGCTTCTTCATCTCGATGATGATGTTCGGCGCCATCATCTACATCCCGGTCTTCGCGCAGGGCGTGCTGGGCGTCTCGGCCACCAACTCCGGCCTGATCCTGATGCCGATGAACCTGGCGCTGATCGGTCTGGGCATCGTGGGTGGCCTGCTGGTCACCCGTACCGGCCGCTACAAGGAGCTGATGCTGGCGGGCGTGGCCCTGATGGGGGTCGGGTTCTGGCTGCTCACCCGTCTGGGTGTCGGCTCCAGCCAGGGCTCGCTGACGCTGGCCATGACCGTCTTCGGCATCGGCCTGGGCCTGTGCATGCAGCAGTACACCCTGGTGGTGCAGAACAATGCCTCGCGCCGTGACCTGGGCGTGGCCACCGCGTCGACCCAGTTCTTCCGTAATGTGGGCAACACCATCGGCGTGGCCGTCTTCGGCACCATCATGACCACCGAGCTGAAGAACGCCATCCCGCGCCACATGCCGCCCGAGGTGCTGGCCAAGATGCCGGCCGGTCAGACCTTCTCCACCGGCAGCGTGCTCGATCCGTCCGCGCTGGCCAAGCTGCCCCCGGTGGTGGCCGAGGCCATCCGCGCCGGTCTGTCCGACTCGCTGCACCGGGTCTTCCTGATCGGCCTGCCGCTGAGCGCGCTGGTCTTCCTGGTGACGCTGTTCATCAAGGCCGTGCCGCTGCGCGACACCGTGCACAATGCCGAGGAGGCCGGCACCGAGTACCTGGACTCGATGGGGCAGTCCAGCTCCAGCCAGGCGATGGCGCTGGGCCGGCTGGCCGGGCGCACCCGCACCGGCGAGCGGCTGCTGGGCATGCAGTACGAGCTGCTGGCCCAGCAGGGCAGCCGCGATGACCGCCCGCTGCTGCGCGAGGCCATCACCGACCTGGGCAACGGCAACTACCACGACGGTCTGTGGCTGCTCTCCCAGACCGGCCGGATGCTGACCAGCGAGGACGGTGCCGAGGTGGCCAAGCTGGAGACCTACGGTGCCGAGGTGGCCCACCGGGCCAGTCGCAAGGGCGGCGTGCTGGGTGAGGACCTGCGCCGCCAGCTGGTGGTGCGCTCCACCCAGCTCGACTCCGACCAGGTGCTCGGCACCGTCGAGCCCACCATCGCCGAGCGCTTCGAGGCCGTCGACATCGACAAGCTGCGCCAGGCCAGCCATGACCTGGTCAACGCGATGCTGCTCGACCTGAACGACTCGCCCACCCAGGGCGCGCCGCGCCGCGCCAAGCTCGACTGAGGCAGCCAGCACCGGACCCCGGTCGTCGACGTGATGTCGGCGGCCGGGGTTCTTTGTCGGTCCGGGCGTCGCCGCCGGCCCCGGGCTGGCAGCTGTGCTTCTCGGTGTGGCTTCTCGTACCTCGAAGCCATCCCTCGAACACTTCGACGCTGCCTCGCCCGAGCCGGACGGCTACGCCCTGCTCTGCGGTGGGCGCAAAGGGTGGCCACGGCCAGTCGCGCTGGTCAGCTCGCGCCTCTTCCTCCCACCTCGCGCCTGTTCCTCCCACCTCGCGCCTCTTCATCCCACGTTGCGCCCCACGAGCAACGTTGCGCTCCGCATTACGCGCGCAACGTCGCTCACGAGGCGCGACGTGGACCCCCGGGGCGCGACGTGGACCCCCGGGGCGCGACGTGGACCCCCGGGGCGCGACGTGAACGGCCAGCGGCTAGACGGCTGCCTCGCCGCGCTCCCCGGTCCGGATCCGGACCGTCTCCTCGACCGGCGAGACCCACACCTTCCCGTCGCCGACGCTGCCGGTGCGGGCCGCGTCGCAGATCACCGTGACGACGGCCCAGGCCTCGTCGCCGGGGGTCAGGATCTCGAGCTTCACCTTGTCGGTGAAGTCGATGGTGACGGCGTCGCCGCGGTAGACCTCGGTGTGGCCGCGCTGGCGGGCGTAGCCGGAGACCTCGGTGAGGGTCATGCCGTTGATGCCGTGCTGGTGCAGGGCGATCTGCACCTGATCGACGGCGTCCGGTTGCAGGATGGCGGTCACGAGCTTCATGCCCTGGCCTCGCTCTTCTCGTCGGAGGGGAGGTCCTCGGCCGCGGCGGCCGGAACCACGATGGACCTGGAATAGGTGGAGTACTGCACCCGGCTGAAGTCGTAGCCGTTCTCGGCGTGCTCGCCCAGGTCGATGCCGTTGCGCTCGGTGGCGTCGTCGATCCGTAGGCCGAGGGTGGCGTCCACCGCCCGGGCGATCAGCCAGGTGACGGCGAAGCCGTAGACCAGCACCACCGCGGCGCCCAGTGCCTGGCGAGCCAGCTGGTCCGGCCCGCCGCCGTAGAACAGACCCGCGGCGCCACCGGCGAGCGAGCCCTTGGCGAACAGCCCGGCCGCGAGGGTGCCGATCAGGCCGCCCACCAGGTGCACGCCCACCACGTCGAGCGCGTCGTCGAAGCCGAAGCGGTACTTCAGCCCGATGGCCAGGGCGCAGCCCACGCCCGCCAGGACGCCGATGGCGATCGAGCCCAACGGGGTCACCACGGCGCAGGCCGGGGTGATGCCCACCAGGCCGGCCACGATCCCCGAGGCAGCGCCCAGGCTGGTGGCATGCCCGTCGCGCAGCCGTTCCGTGGCCAGCCAGGCCAGCATGGCCGCAGAGGCGGCGGCCAGCGTGTTCACCCAGACCATGCCGGCCAGCTCGCCGGCCGACAGCGCGGAGCCGGCATTGAAACCGAACCAGCCGAACCAGAGCAGCCCGGCGCCCAGCATGACCAGGGTGAGATTGTGCGGGCGCATCGGGATGGCGCGGAAGCCCACCCGTGGGCCCAGCGCCAAGGCCAGCGCGAGTGCCGCGATGCCGGCATTGATGTGGATCGCCGTGCCACCGGCGAAGTCGAAGGCCTTGATGTCATTGGCGATGAAGCCGCCTCGCTCGGCCGCGAAGCCGTCGAAGGCGAAGACCCAGTGAGCCGCCGGGAAGTAGCAGAGGGTGGCCCAGGCCACGCTGAAGGCCACCCAGGCGGAGAACTTCATCCGGTCGGCCACCGCGCCGCTGATCAGCGCGACGGCGATCACGGCGAAGGCGGCCTGGAAGCCGACGAAGGCGAACATCGGCACCTGGTGCCCCTCGGGGCCCACCGACGCGGCGAAGACCCCGCGCATGCCGGCGAACTGCCAGGGATTGCCGATGATGCCGTGCCAGGAATTGCCGAAGGCCACCGAGTAGCCGAAGCAGACCCACAGCACGCCGACGATCCCCATGCTCACCACGGACATCATCATCATGTTGAGCACGCCCTTGGAGCGCACCATCCCGCCGTAGAAGAAGGCCAGCGCCGGTGTCATCAGCAGCACCAGGGCGGCGCTGACGAGCAACCAGGCGGTGTCGCCCGCATTGATCTCGAGAACTGTCATGCGCCCAGATTCCTCGGCGCAGGTTTCGGCGACGGTTCGTCCGTGTTACAGCCGCATCACCGATCCAGGGCCAGTGTTTCGGTCGTGTTTCGTCCGTCGGCGGGGCCCGGTCGCCGCCCCGCTTCCTCGGCGATGCATGGCGAGAGCCCCGCGGGACGCAATACTTGTGCCCCTGACGGGCCCTGCGGGGGCAGGGCCGGAACGGGGAGGCCCATGTACTGCGCTGCCTGCGGTGGCCGGATCGAGACCGACGACGACCGCTGCGCCGGCTGCGGGGCGGACCTGCGCGCCCCAGGCGCGGTCCGTTTCACCTCCTCGGTGGACGATGACACCCGGCTGCACGACGTCTTCCCCGAGCACCAGCCCCCGGCAGAGTGGTTCGACGACCCGGTGGAGACCCGCACCACGCCCCGCAATGCGCCGCCGCGCGACCGGATGCGCCTGGTGGCCCTGCCCGATCCCGATGCGCTGGGCTCGCGGCGGGTGCTCACCGGCATCGTGCTGGCCGTCTGCCTGCTGCTCGCCGGCGGTGTGGTGCTGGCGATCCGATGGGCCCAGCACGTGATCGACGCGCCCTTCGCCGAGGCCCGCGTGGCTGCCTCGAGTGCCGCGGCCTCCGCCTCGGCCTCCCGTGCCGCCGCCTCCCGCACCGCGACGGCGCCAGCCACGCCCAAGGACCTGCCGCTGCCGCAGGCCTCCAGTGCCGAACCCAGCCAGGAGGAGACCGGCTACCGGGCCAGCTCGCTGCCCTCGGCCGCCAAGCAGTGCAGCCCCGTGGTGGGAGCCAATTCGAAGACCTCCTGCGGCTTCGCCAAGGCCGTCGCCGATGCCCTGCCCGACAAGCCCAAGGACAACTTCACGGTGAAGGCCACCAGCCCGGTCACCGGGCAGGCCTACACCCTCACCTGCGCCGCCGGTCAGATGGTGGTCTGCTCCGGCGGCCAGTCGGTGCAGGTCTACGTGCTCTACTGAGCGGCCCACGCCAGGCCGGTGGCCCGTCGTCTACGGGGCACCGCGGAGTGCGCCAGGTCAGTGACCGATGCGCCGCACCCCGGCCAGCCGGATCGACTCGTCGTCGGCCAGGTCGGCCCAGCTGCCGTCCAGCTCGAAGCGGGTGAAGGCGGCGGTGGGGAAGGAGCACTGCAGGTCGTCGGCCTGCTGCGGGGCGCTGGCCCAGGCCAGTTCCGCGGACAGCGAGGGGACGGCCGGCGCGTGCGCCACCACGAGCAGCACCTGCACCTCGTCGTCCACCTCGGTGATCCGCTGGGCCATGGTCTCGGTGCCGCAGTTGTAGAGGGCGTCCATGTACTCCACCGGGGCCTCCAGGCCCAGACAGTCGACGGTCTCCCGGGTGCGGGTGGCCGAGGAGCAGAGCACGTGCTGCACCCCCAGCTCGCGCAGCTCCGCCCCGACGGCGGTGGCCTCCTGGCGGCCCTCCGAGGTGAGGCGTCGGCCCTTGTCGCCGGACTCGGACCAGCCCTCGGCGCTGGCATGGCGCATCAGCAGCAGGGTGCGGCTCATGCGGTGGTCTCCTCGCTCGGGCGGGGCCGGACGGCCACCATCAGGTCTCGGTGGATCGAGGAGTCGACGCGGTGCGCGAAGCCCAGCCAGTCGGGGCCCTGCTGCGGCAACAGGCCGTTGGCCTGCATCAGCTCGGCCAGCTCCTCGCGGGGCAGGCCATGGGTGTTCCAGCTCAGGCCCAACGCGCCGCCGTCCTTGAGCTGGGAGGCCCAGACCGGCAGCGCCTCACCGATCAGTCCGGCGGGGGAGCGGTCGCGCTTGCCGGCATGGCCGCGCACGTCGCTGACCTGGTGGGCGCCGTGCACCACGCCGTAGGGGGCGTCGGTGACGATCGCGTCGAACTTCTTCTTGCCGTACAGGTAGCCGCTCTGCCGGGTGTCGCCGGTGAAGACGGTCATCTCCAGGTGCTCGGCGGTCAGCTTGGCGTCGAAGCGCTTGCCGATCGCCTTGCCCTCGCGACGCACCGGGGTGGTGTCGGCGGTGTGCTTGACGCGCTTGCGGCGCAGCCAGGTCTTCAGGTAGGCCGACATCTGCTCCACCGCCTTGGTGTCGCCCTCCACGCCGTAGCCGTTGTGGCCCAGCATCCAGGCCACCATCAGCGTCGTGCCGCGGCCCGCCAGCGGGTCCAGGACCGCCAGCGCACCAGTGGTGCGGGTGGTGACCTGCGAGAGGGTCACGTTGAGCAGCAGCTGGGTGAACTGCTCGTTGGTCTTGCCCGGGTACTTGGGGATGGTCACCAGGTCGTCGTCCAGGCGCAGGGTGCGGGGCAGTTCGACGGGGCGCAGCAGCTCGCCCTCGACGCCGAAGAGCGCCAGCGCGGCGGACTGGCGCGAGAGCGCGGCCAGCTGGTCGGGGCCCAGCTCGTCGGCCTCGAAGGCGAGGTAGTCCACCCCGGCGACGGTGGCAGGCTCCACGGCGGAGACGAAGGGCGCGGACAGCCGCAGCTCACCGGCGGCCAGCGTGGCGGCCTCGCCCGCATAGACTCGGTTGGCGGACGGGGCGAGCAGCATCAGATGTCGTGGCACCCGCCGATTCTCCCATGCCGAGCAGGAGCAGGATGAAACCAGTCGAGCCGGGCGACGAGCCGGTGGGTGGCGCCACCGCGCTGGCCGATCCCGAGGTGGACTCGCTGGCCGCCGCGCGCCCGCTGCACCTGCGGGCTCGCTACCTCTACGTGGTCTTCGTCGGTGGCGTGCTGGGAACCACCGCCCGCTGGTGCCTGGCGGAGTGGATGCCGGCCGTGGACGGCTGGCCGCTGGGCACCCTGGTGGCCAACCTGGTCGGTGCCTTCTGCCTGGGCCTGTTGCTGGAGGTGCTGTTGCGCACCGCCCCGGACCAGGGCTGGCCCCGGCTCGCCCGGCTGCACCTGGGCACCGGCTTCCTGGGCTCCTTCACGACGATGAGCGCGCTGGTCACCGAGACCACCCTGTTGGCCCAGGGCCACCATCCGGGCCAGGCCGCCGGCTACCTCGTGGGCAGCCTGCTCGGAGGCGTGGTGCTGGCCTGGCTGGGCGTGGTGCTCGGCGCCCGCCTGGCGGGAGAGGCGGCACGATGAACCTGGTGCTGATGGCCGTGCTCGGTGGCCTGGGGGCGGTCTGCCGCTTCATGCTCGACGCCGCGGTGCGTCGTCGCCTGCCCGGCGCCTTCCCGGCGGGAACCCTGCTGGTGAACCTGCTGGGCTCCTTCCTGCTGGGCCTGCTCACGGGTGCCGTGCTGCGCTCCGGCCTGGACCCCGACGTGCGCCTGGTGCTCGGCACCGGCTTCTGCGGCGGCTTCACCACCTTCTCCACCGCCAGCCTGGAGGTGGTGCGCCTGGTGCGTGCCGGTCGGGCCTGGCTGGCGCTGGGCTACCTGCTGGGGGGCGCGGCTCTCTGTCTTTCCTGCGCAGCGCTCGGGCTGGCCCTGGCCGGCTGACCTCCGGGCTGGGGTAGCCGTCGAGCCTGGCACTGGTCGCGCCTGTGTCCGTGCGCTGTATGTCCGTGCATGATGTCCGGCCGTGGGGCCAGGGTTGGCTCCCCATCTCGGCTGGGGGCCGATCACCGCGGCTCGCTGCTGATCGCCCCGTCCGGTGCGACATGCGCGGGCCGAGGCTCGTGCGCGTCGCATGTCAGTCGCGCGCTGAACCCGGCGAGGTCGCACTTCCAGCCCACGGGTGCACTGCGACCCCGCTCCATGCGCTCCGGCCCCGCTGCCTGCGCTCCGGCCCCGCTGCCTGCGCTCCGGCCCCGCTGCCTGCGCTCCGGCCCCGCTCCGTGCGCGCCGACCCCGCTCCATGCGCTCCGACCCCGCTCCCTGCGCGCCGACCCCGCTCCATGCGCTCCGACCCGGCTGTTGAGGGGTCGAGGCGTCGGGGACGGGGTCGACGCGCTGCCCACGGCTGCTGCCGCAGGGGTGATCGGGTGCGTGCTGCCGTGATGTGCGCTCTGCGGCTCATCGATCGGTTCGACGGGGCTGGGGGACAGCGATCAGCGCGAGCAGCACTGGCGGATGAGGCGGGCCAGGGCCGTGGGTTCGCCGGACCTGGTGATCGCGTCGCAGCAGATGACGTCGCGGCTGGTGGGTGCTGATCGCGGCCGTCGCGCGCAGCTCACGGCTGCTGCAGCAGGGGTGATCCGACGTGTGCGGCCGTGATGTGCGGGCTGGGGGCACGCGGAGCACGGGATGCGCCGGGTGGCGTCACCCGGTGACGCGCCCCCGAGCGCCCACTCCCAGGACGAACTTCCCGGCATCCAGTCATGCGGGCGGCGAGGGTGCCGGCCAGCAGGCCGCCGCCCCTGCGGCGCGGCCCAGAGAACGCGAAAGGGCCCGTCCCCAGCGGGGACGGACCCTTGTCACGGTTCAGCAGCACCGCTCACCGGTGCCGACCCGCGTCCTTGCGGGCGTGCGCTCTGTGATCTGCGTCAGTGGGAGACGAAGACGGTGTGGTGCTCGTACGCGGTGCCCTTGGCGCGCTCGATGGAGTCCTTGACCTCCTGCTCGGCATTCGCACGGCCGGTCCAGGTGGCGCCCTCCACGCTCTTGCCGGGCTCCAGGTCCTTGTAGACCGTGAAGAAGTGCTCGATCTCGAGCAGCATGTACTCCGGCACGTCGGTGATGTCCTGCTGGTGGTCACGACGACGGTCGGCGGTGGGGATGCACAGCACCTTGTCGTCGCCGCCCATCTCGTCGGTCATGCGGAACATGGCGATCGCACGGCACTCGATCAGGCAGCCGGGGAAGGTGGCCTCGTTGCCGATCACCATGGCGTCCAGGGGGTCGCCGTCCTGGCCCAGGGTGCCCTCGATGAAGCCGTAGTCGTAGGGGTACTGGGTGGAGGTGAACAGGGTCCGGTCCAGGCGGATGCGGCCGGTGTTGTGGTCCATCTCGTACTTGTTCTTGGTGCCCTTGGGGATCTCGATCGTCACGTCGAAGGTGACGCCGGACGGCAGGGCGGTGAGGTTGGGCTTCACGAAATCTTCTGTCACGGTGAGCTCTCTCTATGCTTGGGGCACCTGAACACGGCTGACACTACCGTCAAACAGGGGAGGACCGTGAGCCGAGCTAGCAGACAGCGGGACCGACGTGGTGCCGCGAGCGGCATCGCGGGGGCCCTGCTCCTCGTCGTGGTGGTGGCCGCGCTGGTCATCGGGGCGGCCGTCTGGCACCGTCCGCTGCTGCTGGCCAGCGGCTTGTGGACCGACGGCGGTCAGCCAACCGTCAGCCCCACCTTCTTCGACGCCCCCTCTGCAAGCCCCGAACCGGCCGGCAGCGGCGTGATCGGCCAGGCGCCGGCCGCCGCGCAGGGCAAGGCCCCCACCCCGGCCGGGCTCACCAAGGCCATCGCCGCCGTCCCCGCCAAGGGCCTGGGCACCACCTCCGGAGTCGTGGTCGACGTCGCCAGCGGCAGGGTGCTCTGGCAACGCAACCAGAACACCCCGCTGGTGCCCGCCAGCACCATGAAGCTGCTCACCAGCGTCGCCGCGCTCAACCTGCTGGGCCCCGACACCACCTTCACCACCCGGGTGGTGGCCACCGCCCCCGGCAAGCTGGTGCTGGTGGGTGGGGGAGACCCCTACCTGGCCTCGGTCCGCTCCAAGGACTACCCGAACGCCCCTTCCAGCGCGGAGCTGGCCCAGCGCACCGCCGCCGCCCTCAAGCAGCAGGGCACCAGGACGGTCAGCCTCGGCTACGACGAGAGCCTGTTCACCGGACCGGCCTGGCACCCCAGCTGGCCCGACGGCTACCACGACCAGGTCACCACCGTCAGCGCGCTGTGGATCGACCAGGGCCGGCCCGCCAAGGGCCAGCCGGCCAGCCGGACCCCGGCCCTGAGCGCTGCCCAGCTCTTCGCCAAGCAGCTCAAGGCCAACGGGATCACCGTCGCCGGGAGCCAGACCGCCGTGCGTCCGGGGGCCGAGGCCACGGAGGTGGCGGCCATCGACTCGCTACCGGTGCGCACCCTGGTGCAGGAGACGCTGGTGCACTCGGACAACTCCGCCGCGGAGGTCCTGCTGCGCCAGGCCGGGCTCAAGGCCGGCGCGGGCGGCAGCTTCGCCGGCGGCACCAAGGCGGTGCAGCAGCAGCTGGCCACGCTCAAGGCCTGGACCCCGCAGACCCGGCTGGTCGACGGCTCCGGACTGAGCCGCGCCAACCACGTGCCCGCCGTCGCGCTCGCCGTCGCACTGCGCGCCGCCGCGACGCAGGACCGGCTCGCTGCGGCCGTCGAGGGCCTGCCCTCGGCCGGCGTCACCGGCACCCTGCACAGCCGCTTCTACACCGACCAGGCGCGCCCGGGCCGCGGCTGGGTCAATGCGAAGACCGGGACGCTCACCAAGGTGGCCACCCTGGCCGGGCAGACGCGCACCCGGAGCGGAGAGGACGTAGTCTTCGCTCTCATGGCCAACAACCAGACCGAGGAATGGGGTGCGCGGACCTGGCTCGACCAGGTGGCGGCCACCATTGCCTCCTGCGGGTGCTGAGATGGCACGCCGCATGCTCACCCCTGCCCAGCTCCAGCTGGTGCAGGTGGTCCGTCCCCACGTGAACGCGCCGCTGGTGCGGATCGGCTGCTCCGGGGGTGCCGACTCGTTGGCCCTGGTGGCAGCCGCAGCCGCCTGCCGCGGCGAGGCCACCACCCTGGAGGCCGTCGTCGTGGACCACGGCCTGCAGGAGAACTCCGCCGAGGCCGCCCGCTCCACCGCCGCCGTCGTCGAGAACCTCGGCGTGCACGCCCGGCTGGTGCGCGTCGACGTGGTCGACGACGGTCACGGGCTGGAGGCGGCCGCCCGGGAGGCGCGGCTGGCCGCGCTGGCCGGTGACCGCAAGGCGCCGGTGCTGCTGGGCCACACCCTCGACGACCAGGCCGAGACCGTGCTGCTCGGCCTGGGTCGCGGCAGTGGACCGGCCTCGCTGCAGGCGATGGCCGAGCGACGCGATGTCTTCGTCCGCCCGCTGCTCGGGGTCCGTCGCGCGGTCACCCGCCAGGCCTGCAAGGACTGGGGCCTGCCGGTCTGGGAGGACCCGATGAACTCCGACCTGCGCTTCCGCCGGGTGCGGGTGCGCAACCAGCTGGTGCCGATCATGGAGGACGTGCTGGGTGGCGGCGTGGTGGAGGCCCTGGGCCGCACCGCCTCGATGCTGCGCGCCGACAACCACCTGATCGACGAGCTCGCCCGTCAGCAGGCCACCGAGGACTGCTCGGAGCTGGCCCGGCTGCACCCGGCGCTGCGCTCCCGGGTGCTGCGCAGCTGGCTGCTGCGCCAGGGCGTGCCGGAGCCCAGCCATGGCCACGTGCAGGCCGTCGAGCAGCTGGTCACCGACTGGCACGGCCAGAGCGGGCTCGACCTGCCCGGTGGCGTGCGGGTGCAGCGTGAGGACGGCCGGCTGGTCGCAGCGCAGACCCCGGCTGGGTAGGGTGATGGCGTGGATGCTGCCGATGTGACCCAGGACCTGACCCATGTGCTCTTCACCGCCGACGAGGTGGCCGGACGCATCGCCGAGATGGCCGGCCAGATCGACGCCGACTACGAGGGTCGCGAGGTGCTGCTGATCGGCGTGCTGAACGGTGCCGTGATGGTGATGAGCGACCTGTCGCGCGCCATGAAGAGCCACCTCACCATGGACTGGATGGCCATCTCCTCCTACGGTTCGGGCACCAAGAGCTCCGGTGTGGTGCGCATCCTCAAGGACCTCACCACCGACATCTCGGGCAAGCACGTGCTGATCGTCGAGGACATCGTCGACACCGGCCTGACGCTGAGCTACCTGGTGCAGAACCTGCGCAGCCGCGGACCGGAGACCATCGAGGTGGCCGCCATGTTCCGCAAGCCGGAGGCGATGACCGCACCGGTGGACGTGAAGTACGTCGGCTTCGACATCCCCAACGAGTTCGTCGTCGGCTACGGCCTGGACTACGCGGGTCGCTACCGCAACCTGCGCGACGTGGGCACCCTGGCGCCGCACGTCTACGGCGGCTGACCGGCTGGGGTCGTCCCCGGTCCGGGGCGACGGGCGGCCGGGGCGGGCTTGGAGCGCGCTGGTAGGGTCGGGATGCTCCATCGTCCGTGGCCGTGCGCTCGCGCGCAGCCCCCGTCATTGTCAGGTCGTCGATGAACAGATTCTCCAAGGCCACGCGCAATCCACTGCTCTGGGTGGTGCTCGCGATCCTGTTCGTGCTCGGGATCACCCAGCTGGTCAGCAACATGCAGGCGGCCGAGAAGGTGCCCACCAGCCAGGCGGTGAGCGTGCTGCAGGGCACCGATCCGCTCTCCGAGGTCGTCATCAACGACGTGGAGCAGACGGTCACCATCACCACCAAGGACCCGGAGAAGCGTCTGGTCTCCACCTATGTGGGCAACCAGGACGAGCAGCTGCGCGAGCTCCTGCAGAACCGGATGCAGGCCAAGACCCTGGACACGTGGGAGTCCAAGCACCCCACCAGCGGCTTCTGGAGCTCCATGCTCTACACGATGCTGCCGCTGCTGCTCCTGCTGGGCCTGATGTTCTTCATGATCAACATGGCCCAGGGCGGTGGCGGTGCCCGCGGCGTGATGGGCTTCGGCAAGTCCAAGGCCAAGGTGGCCAGCAAGGACACCCCGAAGACCACCTTCGCCGACGTGGCCGGCTGCGCCGAGGCCATCGAGGAGCTGCAGGAGATCAAGGAATTCCTGGCCGAGCCCAGCAAGTTCCTGCGGGTGGGCGCCAAGATCCCCAAGGGCGTGCTGCTCTACGGTCCTCCCGGCACCGGCAAGACCCTGCTGGCCCGCGCCGTCGCGGGTGAGGCGGGCGTGCCCTTCTTCTCCATCTCCGGCTCCGACTTCGTCGAGATGTTCGTGGGCGTGGGCGCCAGCCGCGTGCGCGACCTGTTCGAGCAGGCCAAGGAGGCCAGCCCGGCCATCATCTTCATCGACGAGATCGACGCCGTCGGCCGCCACCGAGGCGCCGGCATGGGCGGCGGGCACGACGAGCGTGAGCAGACCCTGAACCAGCTGCTGGTGGAGATGGACGGCTTCGACGCCACCTCCAACGTGATCCTGATCGCCGCCACCAACCGTCCCGACGTGCTGGACCCGGCGCTGCTGCGCCCCGGCCGTTTCGACCGCCAGATCGCCGTCGAGGCCCCCGACCTGAAGGGCCGCGCCCAGATCCTGCGGGTGCACGCCCAGGGCAAGCCGATGGCCGCCGACGTGGACCTGGACTCCATCGCCCGTCGCACCCCCGGCTTCACCGGTGCGGACCTGGCCAATGTCCTCAACGAGGCCGCCCTGCTCACCGCCCGGCTCAACCTGCCCGTGATCGGCAATGCCGAGCTGGGCGAGGCGATCGACCGCGTCATCGCCGGCCCGCAGAAGTCGAGCCGCCTGATGGACGACCACGAGCTGCTGGTCACCGCCTACCACGAGGGCGGCCACGCCCTGGTGGCGGCCGCCATGCCCAACAACGACCCGGTGCAGAAGATCACGATCCTGCCCCGCGGCCGGGCTCTCGGCTACACCATGGTGATGCCCGACGAGGACAAGTACTCCTCCACCCGCGGCGAGCTGCTGGACCAGATGGCCTACATGATGGGCGGCCGCGCGGCCGAGGAGATGGTCTTCCACGACCCCACCACCGGCGCCAGCAATGACATCGAGAAGGCCACCAAGGTGGCTCGCGCCATGGTCACCCAGTACGGCATGAGCGAGCGTCTGGGCGCCATCCAGCTGGGCGGCGGGGACTCCGAGCCCTTCGTCGGGATGGGTGGCGCGCAGCCCAGCCGCGGCTACTCCGACATCACCGCCGCCGTCGTGGACGAGGAGGTCAGCCGCCTGCTGGCCGCCGCCCACCAGGAGGCCTTCGACGTGCTCAAGGAGAACCGCGACGTGCTCGACGAGCTGGTCCGCCAGCTGCTGGAGCACGAGACCCTGGACAAGGCGCAGGTGGCCAGGATCTTCGAGCCGCTGCGACGCTTCCCCGAGCGGGGCGCCTGGACCGGCTCGGAAACCCGCGTGCCCTCCGACATCCCGCCGATCCCGATGCCGCCCCGCCCGAAGAAGGAGGTCGAGGCCCCGGCCGCCGACCCCTCCTCCGAGGTGCCCGGCACCGGAGCCCCGCTGCCGCCCGGCAACACCGGCCCGGTGGAGCCGCCGAATGGTTCGGGCTGGACCGCCCCGGGCGACTGGGCCCCGCCCACCCCGCACAACCCGGCCCCGCCGGCCGCGGATCCGTGGAGCGGTGGTGCCCACCCGGCGCCGCAGCCGCCCGGCCGTGACCCCTGGAGCGCCCAGCCGGAGCAGTGGCCGAGCACGCCGCCCACCCCGGGCCCGGGCACCACGCCCGGCCTGCCCGGTCAGCAGCCCACCCCGCCGCAGGGCTGGGGAGCCCCCGGCACCGGTCCGCTGGACGGCCCCACCAACCCGGAGCCGCCGGCCACCCCGGAGAACCCCTGGGGACGTCCGCCGCAGCAGTGAGCCACCCTCGACGGCCCGACCACACGGTCGGGTCGTCGTCGTGTCCCCGGCCGTCTCGGCCCGCGGCGCCACCTAGCATGGAGCGGGTGAACACTGACCCGATGGCCGAGCAGCAGCGGCTGGAGAAGATCGGCTTCGACCACGCGCGCATCGTGGCGGCCGTCCGCGAGATCCTGATCGGTATCGGCGAGGACCCGGACCGCGAGGGTCTGCGCGAGACCCCGGAGCGGGTGGCGCGCAGCTATGCCGAGATCTTCAGCGGCATGGGTTCCGACGTGGAGGAGCTGCTGGGCACCACCTTCGACATCTCCCACGACGAGCTGGTGCTGGTGCGCGACATCGAGCTGTGGAGCATGTGCGAGCACCACCTGGTGCCCTTCACCGGCGTCGCCCACGTGGGCTACATCCCCGCCAAGAGCGGCCGGGTCACCGGGCTGAGCAAGATCGCCCGGCTGGTGGACGCGGTGGCCAAGCGCCCGCAGGTGCAGGAGCGGATCACCACGCAGGTGGCCGACGCGCTGGTGGAGCACCTGGGGGCCCGCGGCGTGATCGTGGTGATCGAGGCCGAGCACCTGTGCATGACCATGCGCGGCGTGAAGAAGCCCGGTGCCAAGACCGTCACCTCCGCGGTGCGCGGCGTGCTGCGCGATCCCGCCACCCGCGCCGAAGCGATGAGCCTGATCACGGCGGGCTGATGAGCCCCGTGCCCTCGCAGCCCGGCCGCACCCTGGTGATGGGCGTGGTCAATGTCACCCCCGACTCCTTCTCTGACGGAGGCCTGTGGGAGACCCCCGAGGCGGCCGTCGCGCACGGGCTGGAGCTGCGGGAACAGGGGGCCGACCTGCTCGACGTGGGGGGAGAGTCCACCCGGCCCGGTGCGGTGCGCCCCAGCCCTGCCGAGGAGCTGGCCCGCGTCGTCCCGGTGGTGGAGGCGCTCGCCGCCCATGGCGCCGTGGTCAGCGTGGACACCATGCGCGCCGAGGTCGCCCGGGCCAGCGCCCGGGCCGGGGCCGCCATCATCAATGACGTCTCCGGCGGGCTGGCCGACGAGGACATGATCGCCACCGTCGCCGGGCTCGACGTGGACTACGTCTGCATGCACTGGCGCGGCTACCTGGGTACCGGTGACACCAATGCCGCCTACACCGACGTGGTGGGCGAGGTGCTGGCCGAGCTGGGCCAGCGGCTCGAGGCCTGTCTGGCCGGCGGCATCGCCCCGGAACGCCTGGTGAGCGACTGCGGGATCGGCTTCAGCAAGACCGCCGAGCAGAACTGGGAGCTGCTGCGCCACCTGGACCGCTTCCAGGCCCTGGGCCACCGCCAGCTCGTGGGGGTGAGCCGCAAGCGCTTCCTGGGTGAACTGCTCGACGGGCGCGAGCCGGCCGGGCGCGACGCCGCCACCGCCGCGATCACCGCCTGGTGCGCCCAGCAGGGGATCTGGGCCGTGCGCACCCACGAGGTGCGCGACAACGTCGACGCGACGCTGGCCATGGCACGACTCGTCGGTCCTGCCGCCGGCTGAGGTCCGGACCCGGCCTGCGCGGCACGGGCAGGTGGCTGGCACCCGGGGGAGGTTGAGGCCCGTGGCCAGGGCTCCGGTACTGTCGGGAAGGCCGGGTACCGCCCGGACCACTGCCGAGGAACGGAGACCGGGTGAACGAGCTGGACTGGATCAGCGTGAGCGGGCTGTCCGCCACCGGCTTCCACGGGGTCTACCCCGAGGAGCGGCGCGAGGGACAGCAGTTCGTCGTCGACCTCCAGCTGGGCCTGCCCATCGAGACCGACACCGATGCGTTGGCCGACACCGTGGACTACTCGGTGATCGCCCGCGACGTGGTGGCCATCATCACCGGGGAACCGGTGGACCTGATTGAGACGCTCGCCGGGCGGATCGCCCGACGCTGTCTGGACGAGCCGCTGGTGCAGCGCGCCAGGGTGACCGTCCACAAGCCCCAGGCCCCCCTGGGACTTCCCTTCACCGACCTGTCGGTGAGCATCACGAGGAGCAAGTGACATGACCAACCCCCTTGTCCCGGACGTGGACACCCTGGGCGACCTGAAGCCCATCGCCAAGGTCGTCTTCAGCCTGGGATCCAACCAGGGCAACAGCGTCGACCTGCTGCAGAGCGCCGTGAACGCGCTCGCGGACACCCCCGACCTGATCCCCGTGGACCTCTCGTCGGTCTACGTGACCCAGCCGGTGGGAGAGGTGCCCGACCAGCCCGACTTCCTGAACCTGGTGATGGTGGCCGAGACCACCATCGAGCCGCGGATCCTGCTCGAGCGCGTCCACGCCATCGAGGCCGGCCTGGGGCGCACCCGCGACATCCCCGGCGGACCGCGCACCATGGACATCGACCTGGTGGTGGTGGGGCGTCGGCAGCTGCAGACCGAGACCCTCACCCTGCCGCATCCCCGCGCCCACGAGCGCGCCTTCGTGCTGGTCCCGTGGCAGGAGATCGACCCGGGCGCCGAGCTCCCGGGCATCGGCTCGATCGATGACCTGGTCGCCTCGGTGGACGCCTCCGGCGTGCGTCGCAGCGACGAGACGGTCGAGCTGCCGTGAGCCAGCCGGCCACCCCGGGCGGTGGGCGGCTCGGGCTGACCACCCGCCGACAGGTGGTCGTCGCCGCGCTGCTGGGCGCCGTCGTGGGCTACTTCGTGATCGGCACCCTGCGCGCCCGCGACATCTCGGTACCCCCCTCGCCGTGGAGCCTGATGGTCACCCTGGTGCTGCTGGCTGCCGCCGCGCTGATGATCGCGCCGGTGCTGCGGCGTCGGATCCTCACCGAACGCTCCCTGGTGAGCCCGGAGACCGGCCTGCTGGCCCTGGTGAGCGGCAAGTCGCTGCTGATGATGGGCGCTGCGCTGGCCGGCGGTCACGTGGTCTACGTCCTGGCGACGCTCGACAGCCTGCACGTGCCGATCTCCCGGGAGAGGGCCATCCGCGGCGCTGTCGTGCTGGCGCTGAGCCTTGGGGTAGGGTGGGCGGGCAGCCGCCTGGAGAAGGCCTGCGTGGTCCCCGGAGACGATCACGAGAATGACGACGAACCCAAGCAGGATTGAGAATGCGCATGGCTGACGAGAAGCCCACCACCGATCGCACCGTCGCCGACGAGAACCCCTCCCGGTTCCGCTCGCCCGCCTTCATGGTGCTGGTGGCCGGCACGGTCGTCGCCCTCGCGTGCGCCTTCGGCCCGACGTGGATGGTGCGCGCAGGCCTGGCCGTCGCCCTGCTCACCGCCTTCGCCTCGCTGGCGCTGACCTGGCGCGAGATGGACCGCATGGTGGCCCGCCACATGGAGGAGCTGGCCGCCGCCCGCGCCCTGACCAAGCAGGCCCGCGACGAGGCGCGCTCCGCCGCCCGCTCGCACCACGCCGAGTCGATGGCCATGATCGCCCGCTTCAACAAGCGCCAGGCCGCCTACCGCGAGCAGATCGCCGCCGCCCAGGCCGAGATGGAGCAGCTGCGCACCAACCTGGCCGGGGTCAGCCTGGACGCCGAGGCCAAGCAGACCCGCATCTCCGCGCTGAACAACACCATCCGCCAGCTGGAGAACGAACTGGCCGGCCTGGAGCGCGGCGACGACGTGCTGAACCTGCCGCGTCGCGGCACCACGCGCCGCGTCGATCTCACCGGCCTGCCGCTGGTCTACCCGACCGATCAGGTGCGCCAGGCCTGAGGCCTTCCCGGACCCACCAGACCGCCGCTTCCCCGAGGGGGGAGCGGCGGTGCTGCGTCCGGCTACTGGGGGGAGCGGCGGTGCTGCGTCCGGCTACTTGTCCAGGTCCCCGTTGGTCCAGCCCAGGGAGGCGAGCACCACGTCGACCTGCTGCAACGGGGTGCCCACCAGCACCTGCTCCAGCGCCTGGACATTCGCGAAGGAGGGCGTGCGCAGCTTCAGCCGCCAGGGTGTGGTTCCTGCCCGCGAGACCAGATGGAATCCGGCCATTCCCCATGGCGCCTCGATGGCCAGATAGGCCTCCGATTCAGGGATCTTGATGATCTTCGACAACTTCGTGTCCACCGGGCCGTCCAGGGCGGCCAGCTCCTCGGTGCAGCGACGCACCAGCCGGCTCGAAATATCCACCTGACGGCACAGTTCACGGAATCTGGCGGCGGCGTCACCGGGGGAATGGGGGTCGAATCCGGCTGACAATTGTTCCGCCATCCGGTCGTAGCACAGGTAGGGATTGCGCAGCCGGAGATCTCGCTGCAGACCGCTGGCGGCCGCCACCGGGCCGGAGAGACCGAAATCGTCCACCAGGGCGGCGTCCACGATGCCCAGCCCGCGGCCCAGGCCGCTGGAGGCCAGGACTTCCACCAGGCGTCCGGCCAGGTCGGCCGCTTGGTCCATCCACTCGGCGACCTGCTCCAGCCGCCCGGCCGGGACGTCCAGCGCCAGCCCTCCCAGCCGGTTCAGCATCGGGTGCACCCGGTTGCCGCTGATGGCCAGCACCAGCTCGCGGCCGGTGGAGCGCAGGGCGCGCAGGTCGGCGGCCAGCTCCTCCTCGCCGGTGAGGAAACAGACGGCGGACAGGTGCGCCAGGTGGCTGGTGGTGCGGGCCTGCTCGGCCAGCACGGTGCGCAGCCAGGTGGCGCGCTGCGGCGGCACCAGGCCCATCAGGTGCTCACAGACCAGGGCCGCGCCCAGCTCGCCGCTGAACGGGGAGTGCCAGTCGTGTCGGTCGGCCAGCATCAGCACCTGGCGGTAGTCGCGCAGCTCGAACAGCTTCTCCGCGCTGCGGTGGTTGAAGCCGGGCTGGATCCGGGCGGCGCGCACCACGTCGTCGCCGTCGGTGGTGACCTCGACGAGCAGCAGGCCGGTGCGCGAGGGGTGCTCGGGCCCGAGGTCTGCGTGCAGGGCGTCGGGATCGGCCAGACCGACGGCGGGACTTCCCAGGGTGATCAGATTGGTGGGCACCGTTCGATCCTAGCGAAGCAACAACAATGCGCCATTGTCCAGGGCTGCCACGGCAATTGTGGGCATTCTCGTATTTGTGAATGGAGCGCGAGGCGCTAGCATCATTTCCAGAACTGAACCGATTGAAAGGAATTCCTGATGGCCCAGCGTGTGCACATCGTTCTCGAGGACGACATCGATGGTTCGGAGGCCGCGGAAACGGTTTCCTTTTCGCTCGACGGCATCTCCTACGAGATCGACCTGAGCCAGGACAATGCGGCGAAGCTGCGTGACGACCTGGCCCAGTGGGTGGGGCACGCGCGTCGCGTCGGTGGCCGCAAGAGCGCCGGCAAGAAGCCCAAGGGCAGCGCCGCCAATGACATCCGCGCCTGGGCCCTGGCCCAGGGCATGCAGGTCAGCGCCCGCGGCCGCGTCTCCGCCGAGGTCCGCGAGGCCTACGAGAAGGCCAACGGCTGATCGTCGATCAGTGCGCACGAGGGGTCGGGCTGCTGCCCGGCCCCTCGTCGTCTGTCGGCTTTCGTCCGGCAGCGAACAGATGGCCCCGGCCGGGAACATCTGGCCGTCATGGCGAGTTACTAGACTTGACGCATTCGCACCGTCGACCGGAGGGACCGGAGACGACGAGGCGCAACCCGGGTCCTGAGGGCCCGTAGTGAGGAGTCCCATGTTTGAGCGGTTTACCGACCGGGCGCGGCGCGTCATCGTGCTCGCCCAGGACGAAGCCAAGATGCTGAACCACAACTACATCGGCACCGAGCACATCCTGCTCGGCCTGATCCACGAGGGCGAGGGCGTCGCCGCCAAGGCCCTGGAGCAGATGGGCATTTCTCTGGAGGCCGTGCGTTCCGAGGTCGAGGAGATCATCGGTCACGGCCAGACGGTGCCCACCGGCCACATCCCCTTCACCCCGCGCGCCAAGAAGGTGCTGGAGCTCAGCCTGCGCGAGGCGCTGCAGATGAACCACTCCTACATCGGCACCGAGCACATCCTGCTCGGCCTGGTCCGTGAGGGCGAGGGCGTCGCCGCCCAGGTGCTGATCAAGCTCGGCGCCGACCTGAACCGGGTGCGCAACACTGTCCTGCAGCTGCTCAGCGGCTACCAGGGCAAGGAGGCCGCCACCTCGGGTGCGCCCGACGTGGGCCCGGCGCCCAGCTCGGCCACCGTGCTGGACCAGTTCGGCCGCAACCTGACCCAGGCTGCCCGTGAGGGCAAGCTGGACCCGGTGATCGGCCGCGAGAAGGAGATCGAGCGGGTGATGGTGGTGCTGAGCCGCCGCACCAAGAACAACCCGGTCCTGATCGGCGAGCCCGGCGTCGGCAAGAGCGCCTGCGTCGAGGGACTGGCCCAGGCGATCGTGCGCGGCGACGTGCCCGAGACCCTGCGCGACAAGCAGATCTACACCCTGGACCTGGGCGCCCTGGTGGCCGGCTCGCGCTACCGCGGTGACTTCGAGGAGCGCCTGAAGAAGGTGCTCAAGGAGATCAAGACCCGCGGCGACATCATGCTCTTCATCGACGAGATCCACACCCTGGTGGGTGCGGGTGCCGCCGAGGGTGCGATCGACGCCGCCAGCATCCTGAAGCCGATGCTGGCCCGCGGCGAGCTGCAGACCATCGGTGCCACCACGCTCGACGAGTACCGCAAGCACATCGAGAAGGATGCCGCCCTGGAGCGTCGCTTCCAGCCCATCCAGGTTGCCGAGCCCAGCCCCGCGCTGACCATCGACATCCTCAAGGGCCTGCGCGACCGCTACGAGGCGCACCACCGGATCACCATCACCGACGCCGCCCTGGCCGCGGCGGCCAACCTGGCCGACCGCTACATCCAGGACCGCTTCCTGCCCGACAAGGCGATCGACCTGATCGACGAGGCCGGTGCCCGGATGCGGATCCAGCGGATGACCGCGCCGCCGGACCTGCGCGAGTTCGACGAGAAGATCGCCGCCGTTCGCCTGGAGAAGGAGGCCGCCATCGACGGCCAGGACTTCGAGCGGGCCGCCTCGCTGCGCGACGACGAGAAGAAGCTGCTCGCCTCCCGTGCGGAGCGCGAGGAGGCCTGGAAGGCCGGCGACAGCGACAGCCCCGCCGAGGTGGGCGAGGAGGAGATCGCGGAGGTGCTCTCGGGCGCCACCGGCATCCCCGTCTTCAAGCTCACCGAGGAGGAGTCGGCCCGCCTGCTCCACATGGAGGAGGAGCTGGGCAAGCGCTACATCGGCCAGCACGACGCGGTCAAGGCGCTCTCGCGCTCCATCCGTCGTACCCGCGCCGGCCTGAAGGACCCGAAGCGCCCCAGCGGCTCGTTCATCTTCGCCGGCCCCTCGGGCGTCGGCAAGACCGAGCTGACCAAGGCGCTGACCGAGTTCCTGTTCGGTGACGAGGACGCCCTGATCACCCTCGACATGAGCGAGTACTCGGAGAAGCACACCGCCTCGCGGATGTTCGGCTCCCCGCCCGGCTACGTTGGGTACGAGGAGGGCGGCCAGCTCACCGAGAAGGTGCGCCGCAAGCCGTTCAGCGTGATCCTCTTCGACGAGATCGAGAAGGCCCACCCGGACATCTTCAACTCGCTGCTGCAGATCCTGGACGAGGGTCGTCTGACCGACGCCCAGGGCCGCGTGGTCGACTTCAAGAACACCGTCATCGTGATGACCACGAACCTCGGTTCGCGCGACATCTCCAAGTCGGTGAGCCTGGGCTTCAACCGCCAGGGTGACGAGGCGTCCAGCTACGAGAAGATGAAGGCGAAGGTCTCCGACGAGCTGAAGCAGCACTTCCGTCCGGAGTTCCTGAACCGCGTCGACGAGGTCGTCGTCTTCCACCAGCTCAACCAGGCCGACATCGAGAAGATCGTCGACCTGATGGTGGCCCAGGTGGAGGGACGCCTGAAGGACCGCGACATGGGCATCGAGCTGACCCCAGCCGCCAAGAGCCTGATCGCCAAGCGTGGCTTCGATCCGCTGCTGGGTGCGCGACCGCTGCGTCGTGCCCTGCAGCGTGACATCGAGGACGTGCTGGCTGAGAAGATGCTCTTCGGTGAGCTGAAGGCCGGCGAGATCGTCCTGGTGGACGTCGACCCGGAGGGTTCGGAGAACCCGTTCACCTTCCAGGGAGTGACCAAGTCCGAGCTGCCCGACACGCCCCCGGCCGAGTTCACGGCCGAGAGCCATGAGGGTGGCCAGGAGCAGGCCTGATCCAGACACCACGGGGCGGGCATCCGAGAGGATGCCCGCCCCGTTGTCATGTCCGGGCGGTCCGGGAGCCACCTGGCCTTTGGGCGCTTGCCCCGTGTGTCCACGTTGGCATTCGGTGGTCCGCCCCGGCATAAATTAGGTCAATTGTCCAACCCTGAAGTCCGTCCCCTCGATCGCGGATTCGGGCCGAAATCGACGATTTCCTGGATCGGCGTCGTGGTTTTCAGGGTTGGCCGTCCGCAGCGCGAGGATCGCCCTCTGGTCAGCCGCGGATCGCCCGGGTAGGTCGGTGGACCGCCAGCGGCAGTGTCGGGTCAATTGTCCAACCCTGAAATCCGTCCCCTCGATCGTGGATTCGGGCCGAAATCGTCGAATTCCGCGATCGACGGCGCGACTTTCAGGGTTCGGGCGCCGCCACCAGCCGCCGTGAGGCGGGAGGCCTGACGATGGGCGGCCCGCAGCAGCCGCAGCAGCGCCTCCTCGTCGTCGAGCATCTGCCAGGTGATCGGCAGGTAGACCCAGCCCGCCGCCACCAGGTCGGCGATCCGCCGATTGTCGCCCAGGAAGCTCTGCCGGTTGCCGTGGAAGGTCCACGACATCGCCTCCAGCACCAGGGGCACGTCGTCGAAGGCCACGTCGGGGAAGACCAGTCGCCCGTCCAGGCTGATGGCGCGGTTGGCGCTCCAGCGTGTGAAGCCGTGGCCTCGCAGGAAGGAGTGCAGCCGTCGCTCCAGCTGCGACCACGGGTTGCTGCGGCTCGCCTCCACCACCGCCCGACGCCGGGCGTGCCCGCGTCCGGCCGGCATGTCGGCCAGCGCTGCCTGCAACTGTTCGAGCGAGACCGCACCCCGACGCAGCGCCTCGTCGATCGCCTGGCCCTCGTCCTGTGCTGCCAGCCAGACAGCGGTCCAGGCCGGATGGGTGAGCGGCACGCCGTGCTCGAGCACCCAGTGCTCCGGTGGCCGGGTGCGGTGCGCCAGCAGCCAGCCTGCCGCTCGTGGCGTGCCGGCGGTGTGCGCCTCCAGCATGGTGACGGGGGCCTGCGGCCAGTAGCTCAACCGTGCCGCGGCCAGGCCGGCGAGCACGGCATCGGGTCGCCAGGCGTGCAACGCCTTCACCCGCGTCTCAAAGTCCTGCCCGGCACCGGCCGGCACCAGGATCCCGGGCAGGGGACTGCTGAGCTCGCCCCGGCGGTGCAGCCAGTCAAGCGAACCAGCCAGATCGGGATGCTCGGCGCGGCGCACCACGCCGTGCTCGGCCACCAGTGTGCGAACGGCGGTGGAATTCCTCATGCTCTTGACTCTTGATGCGGGGCGCCTGGATTTCTCACCTGGTTCGCAAAGCTGTGGACAGCCACGACCTGTGGACAACAGGTGGTTCCCGCCAACGAGCGGGGAACTCTGGACGGCTCCCGCGCCGGGCTCATAGGTTGTCTGCCAAGGCCACGTCCACGGCGGACGGGCCACCCCACTGCAAGGAGCACCAATGCGCAAGGTCTGGGCCTCGGCCCTGAGCCTCGCCCTGGGAGCCAGCGTCCTGTCCGCCTCGGCGGCCGGCGCAGCGCCCCGGAGCGACCGCGATCTCGACATCACCCTGTTGGCCACCACCGACGTGCACGGCAACGTCCAGAACTGGGACTACTTCAAGAACCAGCCCTACCAGGACAAGTACGGCAACCAGATCGGCCTGGCCCAGGCGGCCACCGCCATCCAGAGCGTGCGCGACCAGCAGGGCGCCGACAGCGTCGTCGTGGTGGACAACGGCGATGCGCTGCAGGGCACGCCGCTGACCTACTTCTACGCCAAGCAGGAGCCGGTCACCGAGTCCGGCAAGGACCACCCGATGGCGGTGGCCTACAACAGCATCGGCTACGACGCGAACAACATCGGCAACCACGAGTTCAACTACGGCCTGCCGCTGCTGGACGCCTACCGCAGCGACCTGGACTCCCCGCTGCTGGCCGCCAATGTCGTCGACGCGAAGACCGGCACGCCGCGCTACACCCCCTACACCGTCGTCACCCGCAAGGTGAAGGGCAACAAGCCCGTCAAGGTGGGCATCCTCGGGCTCACCACGCCCGGTTCGATGGTCTGGGACAAGGCCAACCTGGAGGGCCAGGTGCGCATCGAGGACATGGTCAGATCGGCGAAGAAGTGGGTGCCGAAGGTGCGCGCCGCCGGCGCCGACGTGGTCGTCGTGCTGAGCCATTCCGGCCAGGGCGGGCTGTCCTCCTACGACCCGGCCGCCACCGGTCTGGGCGTGGAGAACGTCTCCGACCAGATCGCCCGCGAGGTGCCCGGCATCGACGCCCTGGTGATGGGCCACTCGCACCAGGAGGTGGCGCAGCAATACATCACCAACGAGGTCACCGGCCAGCAGGTGCTGATGACCCAGCCCAAGAACTGGGCCCAGTCGGTCTCCGACGTCACCTTCACCCTGTCCAAGGTGAAGGGCAAGTGGCAGGTCAAGCAGGCCTCGGCCAAGCTGCTGCAGAGCAAGGACTACGCGCCCGACGCCAAGGTGCTGGCCGCCCTCAAGCCCTACCACGACGCCGCGGTGGGCTATGTCAACCAGGTGATCGCCACCAGCACCCAGGAGCTGTCGGCCGCGGAGTCACGCTACAAGGACACCGCGATCCTGGACTACATCCAGATGGTGCAGACCCAGGCGGTCAAGCAGGCCCTGGCCGGCGGCCAGTATGCCGACCTGCCGGTGCTGAGCATCGCGGCGCCGTTCAGCCGTACCGCGGTCTTCCCGCAGGGCGACGTCACGGTGCGCGACATGGCCGGGCTCTACATCTACGACAACACCCTGGAGGCCGTCGTGATGAGCGGCGCCCAGGTGAAGGACTACCTGGAGTTCTCGGCCAAGTACTTCGCGCAGGTGCCGGCCGGCACCAGCTTCGACCCGGAGACCATGACCCAGGTGCAGTACAACGGCCAGACCGTCTGGGACTACAACTACGACGTGATGTCCGGCGTGGACTACACCATCGACCTCTCGCAGCCGGTGGGGCAGCGGATCACGGACCTGACCCTCAACGGGGCCCCGGTGGATCCCGCGCAGCAGTTCGTGGTGGCGGTCAACAACTACCGACGCAGCGGTGGCGGCAACTACCCGCACATCTCCACCGCCCCGGTGGTGCACCAGCAGCAGCAGGAGATCCGACAGCTGCTGATCGACTGGGCGCAGACCAACAAGGTGATCGACCCCAAGGACTTCTACGTCCCGAAGTGGCACCTGGAGGTGGCCGGGCAGCCGATCGGCTGAGCTCGACCACACCGACGGCGAGGGCGGCATCCTGCGGGGTGCCGCCCTCGCGCCGTTCCATCACGGTGACCGGGGACCGCGGTGGGCTCCGAGTCGGTGCCTCCGGTGTGCCTCAGCGACGGGCCAGGCGGGCGGTGATGCGCCGCAGCTGCGCCTGCAGCCAGTCGACGTCGAGCTGGTCGCCGCGGGCGGCGTGGCGGGTGCCGGCCAGCACCAGGCGCAGCAGGTCGTAGAGGTCGACGCGGGCCTGCTCCTGCTCGGTGAGCGGACCGCGGTTCCAGCCGGCCAGCAGGGCGGTGCGGTCGTCGGGGTGCAGCAGTCCGGAGAAGCCGGCCTCCATCAGCTCGTCGCCCCAGAAGCCGTGCGAGTGGCCCACCAGGCCGGCCAGCCGGCCGTCGTGCACCAGCGCCTCGTCCGGCCACAGCGTCCAGCCGCAGTAGTGCGGCTCGGTGACCTCGTCGAGGGCATCGGAGCTGGTCAGCAGCAGGTGGTGCACTGTGTCGGGGTCCAGGCCGAGCGGCGCGGCATGGCGTTGGGCGTCCGCCAGGGCGTCCTCGGTGATGCCGCTGAAGGCATCGCGCCAGGAGTCCAGCCCGGGCTGCAGGAAGCGGCCGAAACCCTCGCCGGTGATCTGGGCCAGCTCCCGGTTGGCGCGCCCCACCTGGCGCAGCAGCTGGTCGCGCTGGGCCTCGGGGGCCTCGTCGAGCTCGACGCCCTCGATCCAGGACATGCAGAACCACTCCGCCCCCACCAGCTCGTGGCTGTCGTCGTGGAAGTGCATCACCGGAACCGGGACGTCGGTGTGCTCGGCGATCATGGGCAGCGCCTCCACCTCGGCGGTGATCAGGTCTGCCTCGTCGGTGAGCAGCGGCACCTCGGGCGGGGGAGGGATCTTGATGACCACCTGCTGGCCGTTGGAGAGCGTCGCCAGGTGCACGTCGTGCAGCTCGGAGGGCAGCTCGACGCTGAACTCGTCGGCGGTGGGGGCCCAGACCGAACCGTAGGCACGACGCAGCATCCGGCGCAGTGTGGCGCGGTCCGGGGAGGTGTTCTCGGGCTGCTGCATGGGGCCCCTGTCGACGGGTGGAAGGTGCCCAGCCTAGCCCTGCACCTCACAGCGGGCTCTTGGGCTGAAGACCTACTGTGGGCCGGGTGAGTGAATGGACCCGCAGTGCCCCCCAGCAGCCCGAGCCGCACCTGCCGTCCGCGCCCTCGACCCAGCCTGATTTCACCGCGCCCCAGCAGACCTGGCCTGGTCACGCGTCGAGCCCCGCGGGCTTCGCGTCGACCACCCCGGGTGGCCAGCAGGTGCCCCAGGACCCTGCGCAGTACCCCGGTGCCGGGTATCCCAGCCCGCAGTTCTCCGCCCCCCAGCAGGAGCCCTACCAGGTGCAGGCCCAGCCGCTGGCTTCGGATCCGGTCTCCCGCACCCGGCCGCGTCCCCAGCTGGCCGTGGTCACCTGGACCATCATCGCGCTGTGCGTGGCCACCTGGCTGGGGGAGCTGATGCTGCCCGGCTTCTACGAGCAGGTGGCCCTGAGCCCCGCGCTGGGCGAGCACGAGCCGTGGCGCTTCATCACCTCCGCCTTCGCGCACTCCCGCTTCGGCATCACCCACATCGCCTTCAACATGCTGGCGCTCTACTCGGTGGGTCGCAGCCTGGAACTCTCGTTGGGACGGGCGCGTTTCGCGGCGCTCTACCTGGTCAGCGCCCTGGCCGGGGGAGTGGGCTTCGTGCTGCTGGCCTTCCCGGGCTCGGCCACCAACCCGCTGGGCGTGAACTGGAGCACGGGCGTGGTGGGTGCTTCGGGCGCGGTCTTCGGGCTGTTCGGCGCCATGGTGGTGCTCTACCGCCATGCCGGCGTCTCGATGCAGTCGCTGGGGATCGTGCTGGCGCTGAACGCCCTGATCTCCTTCACGGTGCCCGGCATCGCCTGGCAGAGCCACCTGGGTGGCTTCCTGGCGGGTCTGGTCACCGGCTGGCTGATGCTGAGCAGCACCAAGGCCACCTGGCGAGGCAAGCCCGACCGGACCTGGCTGTGGGTGGCTGCGGTGACCGCTGCACTCGTGCTGATGCTGGTGGTCAAGTACGTCGTCAGCTGATCCCTGACCCTGACTCCTGGAGCCCCGGCCTGGTGCCGGGGCTCCGTGCTGTCCGCGGGTGCGCACGGAGCGTGAAGCTGAAGACGCCCTGAACATAAAACGGTTTAGCATGGAGTACGTCTATGACTTCTTGCATAGTCGAAGGGTCGGCGGAGGAATCCGCGGGCGGCACTGGTCGCAGGCGTCATCCCCCGAGGCGTGGCCGACCAGCGCCGCGGGTGCATGCCGCGTTCGCCCTAAGCGGCATGGGTCCGGCTGACTGCAGCGCCATCCCCCGAGGCGCGAAGGGTCGGCACCACAGCCCAGGGCCGGAGCCGTGCTCCGGCCCTGGGGTCGTTGTGGGCTGGGTGCGCGTGGTCCGTCCACGAACCTGTTTGAAAGCTGAATAGTCTGACGGACGGCTGAACAGAGCGCCCGGTGAATTCCCCGTGAACGCATTCCCGTGGCAGGGGGAGTCGAGCCATCGCACCAATTCCTGCGACTGCCACAACTGGATTTCGGCTCCGCACAGGCTCCCCCCGAGGTCGCCGCGGCACCGAGCTGGACGCCACACTCCCCCCGAGGTGGGGCGTCCACCCCTCCCGCGAGGCGGGGCCACATCCCCCCGAGGCGGCCCCCTTGGCGGGGAGAAAGAAGGGCCGAAGATTCGTCTTCGGCCCTTCTTGCGTGTCCGCGCGGCCACCGCGCCACGGGGAAATAAGGTGCGCATCATGGGGCTGAGGCTTGTCGGCTGGGGGCTGGTGGCGGTGCTGGTGGACCTGCGCCTCAATGGCTTTGACGTCCTCCCCGACGTGGTGGGCTGGGGCCTGGTCCTGGCTGGGCTGTGGGCCCTGGCGTCGTTGGCGGTCGATTTCGCCCGCGCTCGGCTGGCCGCTCTGCTGGGGCTGGTGGCCGCGGGGATCGAACTCGGCCTGTTCTTCAGCGAAGGACGCTACCCGGTGGCGGAGTCGCTGGCCGGGGTCGTCGTCACCACCTGCACCCTGGCCTGCGGCTGGTTCCTGCTGCACGGGGTGGCGCGACGGGCCCGGGCGGTGGCCCCGGGTGCGGTGGAGCGGTCGTTGGTGCTGGCGCACCGGTTGCTGGCAGTCTTCGGTCTTCTGCTGGCCGGCGAGATGGTGGGACTGGTGATCGCGATGACCGGGCGCGAGCTGAACCTCACACTGAGCGGGCCGGGTGCCCTGGTGGTGGTCTTCGTGGGGATCGTGCTGCTGGTGGTGGCCGTCCAGCTGGTGCTCTTCTGCTTCGCGCATGCCGACGAGCCGTGGCTGGCAGCCTGAGCCGGGGGGCGTCCTGCTGCTGGCACCCGTGCCCCAGCGCGGCTCAGGCCCTGACGACGGCGTCGGCGCGCTCGCGGGTGCTGGAGGCCAGGCGGGCGTTGTGGCCGTCGGTGCCCTGGGTGGCGCGCAGCAGCGCCTGCTCGCGATCGCGGCCGTAGCGGATGTGGCGTGCCACCAGGCGCTCGAGGCGGACCTCCTCACCCGGGTCGGCGAACCAGACCTCGTCGCACAGCTCGCGCACCCGGTGCCAGGGCGGTGAGTCGACCAGGAGGTAGTTGCCCTCCGTGATGACCAGGCGCGTGGCGGGGCTGACCTCGACAGCGCCGGCGATGGCGTCCTCCACCTCACGCCGGAACTCCGGCGCCCAGACGGTCTCGTCGCCCTGCTCGCGGATCCGTTGCAGCAGGGCGATGTAGCCGTGCGCGTCGAAGGTGTCGATGGCGCCCTTGCGCCCCACCTGGCCGCGCGCCATGAGCGTCGAGTGGGCCAGGTGGAAGCCATCCATGCCCACCACCACGCTCCCGGGGATCGCGCTGACCAGCGCCGACGAGAGGTGCGACTTGCCCGCTCCCGGCGCCCCGGCGATCCCGAGGATGACACGGCCGGGGCGATGGTTCAGCAGCTGCCGGGCTCGCTCGATGGCCTGGTCGGCGGTGAGGGTGGTCATGGACGACGAGTCTGCCGCAGCAGCGGGCTCTCCAGCTCCGGGGCCACCACCTCGGGATCGGGGAAGTTCACGTCGACATGGGTCTGGCCCTGTTCTGGTCCGGACATCGGGTACTTCTGCTGCAGGTGCGCGAGCAGCGCGGCGGGCGTGCGAATCCCTTCGTCGCGCAGGACGTCGATGATGTCGCGGCCGGTGATGAAGACCACGGGGTGGCCGTCCTCGCGGACCTCTCGGTAGGCCTGGTCGTTGATGAAGGAGGTCGTGACGAAGACCCCGAAGTCGCGGTGCTTGATGCGTGAGATGAGGCGAGCGACCTCGCGCACGCCCACCGAATTGCTGAACGGGGCGTAGCACTTCGCCTCCAGGGCGAAGGAGATGGCGACGGGATCGCTCTTGGGTCCCACCATGTAGGCCCCCACGGCATCACGACCGCCGTCGCGGCTCGGCCGGGTGATGTCCACCTGGCCCACGTGGTCGTCCGATGCGAGCCAGGTGTCCACCGCGAAGTTCTCGAACTGGTGCGGGTCGGGTGAGAAGTGCGCATGGATCATGCCCAGCAGTTCGCGATCTGCCTCCCGGGCCGGCAGTTGCTCGGCCCTGCTCCGTACATTGAGTGTCCGAGGTGCTTCCAGGGGCTCGTAGATGCGCCCCTTGACCCAGCGATTCCAGGGTGCCGGGCATCCTGCTCCCAACGGCCTACCGGCCAGCACCTCGTTGATCCAGGCGCGCGGCAGTTGGTCCACCTTGAGCACTGTGAAATGGCTGCGGTAGTTCTGGAATCGGTGCTCCTGGGTGGTCCGCCAGACCGCGACCAGTTCCTCTTCAGGGGACAGGCGGGGCGAGCCGGGAGCCAGCAGGCCACGAAATCGGACATCGCGTCCGTTGCCGGTCTTTTCGAAGAGCAGGATCGGGGGGACCCGCAGACGGCTCTCGGGGCCCTCTTGTGACCACGCGAAGATGTCGCGCAGCAGCGCATTTCCGGCTCTTCGCGTGTCGTGGAGCGCGCGGCCGGGGCTGCGGTTGTCCCCGTAATAGGTGAAGTCACCGGTCACCGGATCCAGGAAGTCCGGCCAGTCCGTCTCCCTGCCGGAGGTGTAGAGCACCACGAGCCGCACCGACTGCTGCAGCGGGCTGCCGGCATAACGAAATCCGCCCTGGTTTCCGACCGGGAGCAGTTTCGCGAGAGGATCATCCCCGGCATTGCCTCGGCTGCCGCCGGAATAGGTCGCCTCCAGGACGAGGTCGGCGTCGCCCAGTGCGTCGAAGGGCACGGCTCGGATCTCGGGGCGCGGGGTCATGGTTCCCAGGGTGGCACGAGGCAGGCACATTCCCAGGGAGGCGAGGAAGTCGGGTGAACAAGTTAACGTCTCGGCTGATAAGACCAATTATCACCATGTGAGACTCGGGGCGTAGCGTCGAAGGGTTCTCTTCCACGACCCGGAGACCTTCCATGACACAGACCCTTGAGCGCGACGAGCGGGCCCCGCTGGCCCCGTCGCAGGAACCCACCAATTCGAAGGCGCGGATCATCATCTCCTCGCTGGTGGGCACCTCGATCGAGTTCTACGACTTCTACGTCTACGCCACCGCCGCCATCTCGGTCTTCCCGCTGCTCTTCTTCACCGCCAAGACCGACACCGGCGCCCTGCTCGCCTCGCTCGCCACCTTCGGCGTGGCCTTCGTCGCCCGCCCGATCGGCTCCATCCTGTTCGGCCACTTCGGTGACCGCACCGGTCGCAAGGCCACCCTGCTGGCCTCGCTGCTCACCATGGGTATCGCCACCGTCCTGATCGGACTGCTGCCCACCCACGCCCAGATCGGCATGTGGGCGCCCGCCATGCTCGCCGTGCTGCGCTTCTGCCAGGGCCTCGGCCTGGGTGGTGAGTGGTCCGGCGCCTCGCTGCTGGCCGGCGAGAACTCCCGCCCCGGCCACCGCGGCTTCGACTCGATGTGGCCCCAGCTGGGCGCCCCGATCGGCTTCCTGCTGGCCAACGGCTTCATGATGCTGATCTCGATCGCGCTCGGCTACGACTCCACCAAGCCCGACACCTCCCACGACTTCCTGGTCTGGGGCTGGCGCATCCCCTTCATCGCCAGCCTGGTGATCGTGCTGGTGGGCATGTACGTGCGCTTCAAGCTCGAGGAGACCCCCTCGTTCAAGAAGACCGTCGAGGCCGGCGAGGTGGTCAAGTCCCCGCTCGCCGAGACCTTCCGCACCTCCTGGGTCGAGGTGATCCGCGGCACCTTCGTGATGCTGTGCACCTACACGCTGTTCTACCTGATGACCACCTGGATCCTGTCCTATGCCATCGGCAAGACCAGCTCCGGCTACCTGGGCATCAACTACCGCACCTTCCTGGGCCTGCAGCTGATCGCCATCCTGGCCTTCGCCGCCATGACCCCGGTCTCCGGCTGGCTCGGCGACAAGTACGGCCGCAAGCCCTTCCTGGCCACCGTGACCGCCGCCATCGCCCTGTTCGGCCTGAGCTTCCAGCTCTTCCTCTCGCCCGCGCGGATGGGCACCGGCAAGGACGCCAACCTGGGCCTGATGCTCGCCTTCCTGCTGGTGGGCATGGCGCTGATGGGCCTCACCTTCGGCATCCAGTCGGCCCTGCTGCCCGAGCTCTTCCCGACCAATGTGCGCTACACCGGTTCGGCCATCGCCTACAACGTGGCCTCGATCCTGGGTGCGGCCGTCGCGCCCTTCATCGCCGCCTGGCTGGCCGCCAACCACGGCGTCGGCAGCGTGGGCTACTACCTGGTCTCCATGGCTGCGCTCACCCTGGTGGCCGTGCTCACCATGCATGAGACCCGCGACGTCGACCTGGACCTCGTCGGTCGCTGAGCCGAACCCTCGCCGGACTGGCGGTCACCCCTCGGGGTGGCCGCCAGTTCTGCGTCGGGAAGACCAACGTCCCGCGATCAACCCGAGCGGGGAGAGCAGGGCGCAGACCAGGGCCGTGACGGCTGCTCTGCCCACCGTCTGGACCCAGCCCAGGTGGAGGGTGAAGTACAGGAAGGGCACCATCGCGACGAAGGTCAGCACGCCGACGCCCAGCACCTGGTACAGGGCCTCGCGCCGCGAGATGATGGGTCCGTCGTCCGTAGTCATGAAGAGCACGACAGGTCAAGCCAGCGCCACGCCTGCGCTGCGCTGATCGTGGGCGAGGGTGACCGGCTCAGCGGGCGACTGAGAGGGCGGCCTTGTACTGGTTCAGGAAGGCGGTGCAGCGGTAGCGGGGCACCAGGCTCATGCCGGTGTGGTTCGGGCGCCCGTAGCGGCAGTTGACGACGCTCTCGGCCAGGCGCTCGCGCGGCGAGGCCTTCCAGCGCGAGAGCGAGCCGGTGTAGTACCAGGCGTCGTTGAAGGCGTAGTAGTTGCCGCTGGTGCGGATCCCCAGGTAGCGGTACAGCGCGGCGCGCTGGGCCGGGGTGGTGCGGTACTCCACCTGGTGGGTCATCTCGTGCAGGGTGGCCTTCGAGGCGCTGGTGGTGCTGGTGCTGCGGGCGTAGTGCACGGTGATGGTGCGGGTGGCCTGCGAGGAGGTGCCCGAGACGCCGTGGCGCAGGTCCTGCTTGCACACCCGACGGGTGGGCAGACGGGAGAAGTTGTAGCCCGCCACCGTGGTGGCGCGGATGGCGGCGCACTGGGAGCCGGCGGCCTGGGCGTCGCTGGGGGCTGCGATGAAGCTGCCGCAGGCGAGAGCGGCGGCCAGGGTGGCGCGGACGAGCGTGGAGGTCATCGGGGGAGGTCCTTCGTCGATCTGGGGGATGGGTGCAGCTGTGTCCCCGACCGACCGGACCTTGGCCCGGCGCGCTCCGAACCCGCGAAGCTGCTCAAACGTACGACATGGAACGATGTGCTCCCGGCGCCTCCTTTCCCAACGGTGGCAGGGGTGTGGGGCGATCGTGCATGGTCTGACAAGGCGTGACGCGCGAGTCTCAAGTGGCTTGAGCCCGCCGCACGTGGGCAGGCACTGCTAAAACGCTTCAGCGAGCTTTCAGGGAGGCGGCCCGCGGTGGCTCACGGCGCTGGCGCCGAACCCTGAAAATCGCGCCCTCGATGGCCAGAATCGCCGGAATCGGGCCACGAACCGGATCGGCGTCGCGGACTTCAGGGTTGGACAGATGACCTCGAAGGATGGCGCTCCGCGACTGTGGCGGATCAGGCCCGTCAGGGGAGCGGAAGCGCGGCCGGTTCGCCGAGCCGGCGCCCGTCGACCACGACGGTGGCCAGCTCACACGGGCGGTTGGCGCTCCAGTGCGCGGCCTCCTGCTCGGCCCAGGTCTCCCACCAGGGCGCAAATCCCTCGCCGTCGCGCGCCAGCGCGCGACGCTTGCGCTCCTCCACGTCCAGCTCCACCCAGATGCTCAGCTGCGCCAGCAAGGCCGACGAGCGCGTCAGGGCGCCACAGCCCTCCACGACCAGTGGCAGCCGCGGGTCCAGCGGCACCCAGGCGCCCGGCCGGTCGTGCTCCCAGTCCCAGCGGCGGTAGCCGGGGGAGCGAGGCCGCAGCACGTCGCGCAGCACCATCAGGCTGCCGGCGCTCAGCCCGTTCCAGCCCGGATAGCAGTCGTCCAGGCTGACCAGCTGCACCGGTTGGCCGCACAGCTCGCTCCAGACCGGCTGCAGCCGACGGGCCAACGTCGTCTTGCCGGAGCCGGAGCCGCCGTCCACCAGGACGGTGCGCAGTCGGTTCACGACCACACCATCCACAACGTGCCCCAGTGCCAGGCCGCCCCGAAGGCCAGGGCGCCGATCGCCAAGCAGACCAGCAGGCCCAGCGCATCGGCCCGTCCTACCCGGGACTCGCGCGCCCAGGTGCGCGCTACCGGAGAGCCGAAGCCCTTGGCCTCCATCGCCGTGGCCAGTTTGGCGCCACGACGCAGCGCCAGCACCAGCAGGCTGAAGGCCATCAGCGCCCAGCGCCGCATCCGGCCCTCGTCGCCCAGCCCGCGGGCGCGGCGTGCCTGGCCCAGGGTGCGCCAGTCGGCGGTGAACAGGCCCAACGTGCGGAAGCCGGCCAGGCTTCCCAGGACGAAACGCGAGGGCAGGTGCAGCACCTGGGCCAGCCCATCGGCCATCCGGGTGCCGTCCACGTCGGCCAGCATCGCCATCGCCGGGATGGCCAGGGCGAAGACGCGGATGAACAGCGCCAGTGCCAGCCACAGCGAGTGGTCGCTGATGGTCGCCGGTCCCCAGTGCCACCAGGTGCGTCCGCCCACCTCGCCGTAGAGAGCCATGCTCACCGAGCCCAACGGGGCCACCAGCAGCAGTGGGGCCAGGCGCTTGGCGAAGCGCACCATGTCCACCCGGCACAGGGCCAGCACCACGAGTTCGGCCACCAGCGCCACCAGGGCGCTCAACCAGTCCAGGGTGATGATCAGCGGGATGCTCAGCACCACCGCCAGCAGCACGCGCGCGGCCGGGTTCAGGGCATCCAGGGCGGTGCGTCGGCGGCTCATGCGCCCACCACCTGCTCCGACTCGGCCGGCGAGAGCCGGATGTGGTGCTGCGCCAGGGCATCGATGAAGTCCGTGTCGTGGGTGACGCTCACCACGGCGCAGCCGGAGCTGACCATGCTGCGCACCAGTTCCACCATGTCCAGCCAGGTGTTGCGGTCCTGCCCGAAGGTGGGCTCGTCCAGCACGATCACGCGGGGGGCCGTGGCCAGGACGGTGCCGACGCTCAGCCGTCGCTTCTCGCCACCGGACAGCGTGAAGGGATTGGCGCCGGCCACCTGCCGCAGGTGCAGCAGCGCCAGCAGTTCGTCGACGCGCATGGTGATCCGCTCCGGGGTCCAGCTCGCGTCGTCGCGGGCCAGCGCCTGCAGCCCGACGGCCAGCTCCTCGCGGACGGTGGCGGCCACGAACTGGTGCTCGGGCTCCTGGAAGACGGTGCCGATCCGGGTGAGCAGGTCCCGCGAGGGCCAGTCGTGCGGATCGTCGCGCCGGACCTGACGACGGCGACGCAGCCAACCCGTCCGAACCTCGCCGGCCGGCCACAGGCTCTCGTCGGCCACCACCCGGCCCGCCAGCGGCTCCAGCAGGCCGGCCATCGTCAGCGCCAGCGTCGACTTCCCGGCCCCGTTGGGGCCGGTGACCATGGTGGAGCAGGCCGCTGGTACCTGCACCTCGAGCCCCGACTGCACCGGCCGTCCCGCCTCGTGGCCCACCACCAGCTCGTGGGTGGACAGCAGCGCCGGACCTGCCGGTGCGACGGCTGGCAGCTCCCGATCGGGCAGCGGCACGCCCGGCACCCAGACCCCGGCCGCCAGCAGGGCCTCGCGGTGCTCGGCGAAGACCAGCTGGGGAGGCCCGTCGGCCAGCAGGCCACCGCCCGGGGCCAGCACCACCACCCGGTCCACCAGGTCCGCCCACAGCTCGACGCGGTGCTCCACCACCACCAGCGTGGTGCCCTGCTCGCGCACCACCCGGTCGACGACGGCGCGCACCTCGCGCGAACCCTCGGGGTCGAGGTTGGCGGTGGGCTCGTCCAGCAGCAGCACCTCGGCCTGCATCGCCAGCGCGCCGGCGATGGCCAGTCGCTGCTTCTGTCCGCCGGACAGCGCGGTGGTGGGACGGTCGAGCGAGACCTCGAGGCCCACGGCCTGCAGCGCGGCCGTCACGCGGGGCCAGATCTGTTCGCGCGGCACCCCGAGGTTCTCGCAGCCGAAGGCGACGTCATCGCCCACGCGCTCCAGCACCACCTGGCTCTCCGGGTCCTGCATCACCAGCCCGACATGCCCGTGGCGACGGCTGGGATGCGCACCGCCCACCAGCAGGCGGCCTTCCTCGTCGCCGTCGTCCACACCGCCGAGCACCCCGGCCAGGGCATGCATCAGCGTCGACTTGCCGGCCCCGGAGGCACCCAGCAACAGCACGCGCTCCCCGGAGGCGATCCGGAAGCTGGCATCCCGAACTGCCCAGCGGCTGCGGCCGGCATGGCGCCAGCCCCAGCCCTCGGCGACGATGTCCAAGATCAGACCTCGGTGCGGGCCTCGCGGCCCGAGGCGAAGCGCGAGAGCGCACCGGTGGCGGCCAGCGCCCGGGTCACGAACCAGGCCAGCGCTCCGGCCAGTACGGCGCCCGAGACCGCCAGGCAGGCCAGATAGGTGATGTTGAAGGTGGCGCTCATGGCGTGGTTGCCCAGGATGTACTCGTTGATGAAGGCGCCCAGCGCGGCACCGATGCCGGACAGCACGGCGACGCCCAGGTTCCAGCGACGGTAGGCGAACAGGGCGAAGACGATCTCTGCACCGAGGCCCTGTGCCAGGCCGGAGTAGAGGGTGGTCATGCCCCACTTGTTGCCGAGCACCATCGAGACCAGCGCCGCCAGCAGCTCCACCAGCAGGGCGGCGCCGGGCTTGCGGATCACCAGGCCGCCCAGCGGGCCGCCCAGCAGCCAGATGCCGGCGATCAGGCCGGCCAGGCCGGGCAGCACCGCGTCGAGCGGCCCCCAGAGGTTGGCCAGGCTGTTGTTGTAGGCGAAGAAGACCAGGCCGACGGCGACGCCCAGCACCGCCGCCACCACGATGTCCACCACGCGCCAGCCGCGCCCGGTGACGGGACGGGTCTGGTCGAACTGCTCGTTGCTCATGTCTGTGCCCTTTCGATCGTTGGGCACGGGTGGCAGCCACGACGACTGCCGGAAGAGGCCTCCCTGCGCTGGCATGACCCAGATCAGGTTCGACGGTCGAAGGTGCGGAACCTTCCTCTCAGCCCGGCGCATCCGGGCTCCCGTGTTCGTCGACAGGCTAGCAGGCGGCCCGCGCGGGCACCCCGGCGCCGGCCTTGCGCCACCAGCCCACGCCCAGGGTCACCAGCCACGCCGAACAGGCCAGCAGGGAGGTGCGCTGCAGCAGGCCCATCAGCCCGGCGTCCACGCCAGGGAGGGTGACCACCACGGTGCCCAGCGTCATGACTCCCCACAGCGCGGCCAGCAGGTGCAGCAGCCAGGCCTGTGCGCAGCGACGGTGGCGCCAGAGCAGCACCAGCGCCGCGGCCAGGAAGCACAGGCCCGCGGCGACGCTGCTGCCCTGGTGCACCAGGTGGGTCCACGGCACGTGCCCCGCGGCATCGCGCGCGGCGCAGGCGGCGTCATGGGTGGGGGTGCAGCTCATCGGGAAGATCGAGTCGACGAAGGTGGACAGCCCGAACAGGCCCAGGCAGGCGAGCAGCAGGCGGTGGGTGCGCTCCGGCACGGTGAGGCGGCGACGCCACGAGACCTGGCCGGCCGACGGGGTGCTCGGCTCGCGCAGCAGGATGCTGCCCACCAGGGCGGCTGTCATCAACAGGCCCCCGGAGACCGTGTCACCGCTGCGGAAGAGCCAGGCGTGCGGCTGGCCCTCGGCGCCCAGCTCGCTGACATAGGAGCTGAGCGGGTCGAGCCCGGTGGGCAGCAGCAGCTCGACCAGCCAGGTCGAGTAGACCAGGCCGGCGGTCACCAGCAGGGCCCCGGTGGGGCGACGCGCGTCCATGCCTCGACGCTAGGTGTCCGACGGGTCAGCCACATCGGCCCCAGGGACCGGATCGACGCGGGAGCCTCCTACCCCGGGAGGGGTTGGTGCTGCTGCGGCCTGCCGCAGCCCTGCCGAACCCGCCTCACAGCACCAGGAGTCCCTCGCGCTCGCGCACCAGCTCGTCGGTCAGCAGGCCGGCGAGGCTGCGCTCGGCCTGCTCGCGGTCGGCCCAGGCGTCCAGGGCCAGCTCGACGCGGACGCCGTCGGGGTTCTGGCGCACCAGGTCCAGGATCACGCCGCGGCACTGGCGGTCGGTGCCGTGCCAGGCCTGGCCCTTGCGGGGCGGTCCGTCATGGCGCGGGTAGCCGGCCGCCCGCCAGGCGCAGAGCTCGGCCACCGGGCAGTCCCCGCAGCGCGGCGAGCGGGCGGTGCAGACCAGCGCTCCCAACTCCATCGAGGCCGCCGCCCAGGCTGCCGCCTCGGCGGGTGCCTCGGGCAGCCAGGCCTCCGCCTCGCGCCACTCCTGGGCCGTGGCCGAGACCGGTGGGAACTCCCGTCCGTGCTCCACCCGCACCAGCAGCCGCCGGATGTTGGTGTCCAGCACGACGGCGCGGCCCCCGAAGGCGAAGGAGTGGATCGCGGCGGCCGTGTACTGGCCCACGCCCGGCAGGGCCCGCAGCTGGTCCAGCTCGCGCGGCACCTGCCCGTCGTGCAGCTCGGAGATGGTGCGGGCTGCGCGGTGCAGCCGTTGCGCGCGACGCGGGTAGCCCAGCCGGCCCCAGGCCGCCACCGCGGCTCCGGGTTCCTCGGCGGCCAGGTCGTCGGGCTCGGGCCAGCGATCCATCCACTCCTGCCACGGCCCCAGCACCCGGCTGACGGGGGTCTGCTGCAGCATGAACTCGCTCACCACGACGCCCCAGGGCGTGCTGCGGCGCCAGGGCAGGTCACGGCGATGGCGTGAGAACCACTCCACCACCCGTTGTCTGACCAGCTCGCGGTCCAGCGCGTCGTCCTTCGGCACCGCGCCAGCCTAGTCCGAGCGGTGGACACGCCGGGCGTGGGCGGGCGTCCAGCGCCGCCCCCGGTCCTAGGCTCAGACCATGAACTCGGTGATCCACCCCGCAGGCCCCGAGCCGGAGACCACGTACTGGGTCCGACGAGCGCTCGCCATCCTCGCCGCCCTGGTGGCACTGAGCCTGATCTGGTGGGTGCTCTCCAGCCTGTTCGGGGGCGGCGACGACGACCAGATCACCGCGGTTCCGCAGAACCCCTCCTCGCTGGCCACCCCGGGGGCGCCTGCCACACCGAGCGCCTCCGTCCAGCCGTCCGGCTCCCCTGCCGCCTCCGGCTCCGCGGCTCCCTCCGGCTCCCCAGCTCCCTCCGGCTCCGCGGCGACCTCAGCCAGCGGTTCGGCCAGCCCGACGGCGAGCGTCTCGGCCACGGCGAGCGGTTCGGCCAGCGCCAAGCCCTCCAGCACGCCGAAGCCCACCCCCAGCGCCCCGGTGAACTGCGCTGCGGCCGATCTGAAGGTGGAGCTCTCCGGTGCCGCGGCCGTCACCATCGGCAAGCCCACCACGATCACGGTGAAGACCACCAACAGCTCGGCGAACGCCTGCACCATCGCCCTGGCCGAGACGCCGCTCTCGCTGGCCATCACCTCGGGCGTGGACCCGATCTGGTCCAGCGACCACTGCGCCAAGTGGGCGCCCAGCGGCAACAAGCTGCTGAAGCCGGGCCAGGCCTGGAACTGGCAGTACAGCTGGGCCACCAAGCGCTCCCGCGCCGAGTGCGTGCTGCGGCCCGACGTCCTCAAGGCCGGCACCTACCGCGCCACCGCCTCCTACAAGGGCGGCCAGGCCGACACCCTGGTGATGAACCTGCGCAACTGAACGGGTGGGCCGGCCTCCCTCCGGAGGTCGGTCACCGACGCGTCACCAGCAGCGGGCCAGCGGCGCACCGGGGCACGGCCACCTGTCTCGTCGACGAGTCAGCCCGGCCCGGTCGGACCGTCGAGTCGATGACCGGCTCAGTCCACCCGGTCGGAGTAGGCGGACTCGGCCACCCGGGCCAGGCCCTCCCGCACCAGGCGGGCCCGCCCCTCGCCGATCCCGTCGACCTCCATCAGGTCCGAGGTCTTCGCGCCGAAGAGTGCCTGCAGCGAGCCGAAGTGCTCCACGACGCGGCGGCCCAGCATGGACGGGATCCGGTCCAGGTGGGCGATCTGGCGATGGCCGCGCGGGCTGATCCGGGTCTCCAGGTGGTGGTCGTCGGGGAAGCCCATGGTGCGGGCCACCACCAGGTTCTCCAGCAGCTCGGTGGAGGTGAGCTGCTCCAGCGCGCCCACCCGGAAGGTGGCCTCGTCGGTCTGCTCGGGGCGGTAGTCGAGCTCCAGCAGGGTGGCCAGGTCGTCGACGCCCTGGGTCAGCTCGTAGAGCTGCATCTGCAGCAGGCGGCCGTCGACGCCGAGCGCGGCCACATAGGCGCGCAGCTCGCTCTCCAGCCGCCGGATCATCTCGATGCGCTGCGCGACCTTGGTGACGTCCTTGACGCTGACCTGGTCGTGCACCTCCAGGGTGGACAGTGACCGGGTGTGCTCGCCCAGCCGCTCCCGGTAGCGGGTCATGGTGGCCAGGGCCTGGTTGGCCCGGGAGAGGATCTGCTCGGACTGCTCGATCTGGTGGCGCTGCCCGTCCAGGAAGAGCGCGATGGTGCTCATCGAGGCGGAGACCGTGACCACCGGGATGCCGGTCTGCTGAGCGATCCGGTCCGCCGTGCGGTGCCGGGTGCCGGTCTCGACGGTGGGGATGGTGCCGTCGGGCACGAAGTGGACGCCGGCCGCGAGGATCCGCTCGAAGTCGCTGGACAGCACGATGCCGCCGTCCATCTTGGCCAGCTCGCGCAGGGCAGTGGGGGTGAACTGCACGTCCAACCCGAAGCCACCCGTGGACACCCGCTCCACCTTCCTGGTGTTGCCCAGCACCACCAGCGCGCCCGTGCGGCCGTGCAGGATCCGCTCCAACCCCTCGCGCAGCGGCGTGCCGGGCGCGAGCAGGGCCTGGTAGCGACGCAGGCGGGCCTGGCGCTCGGCAGGGGTGATGTCGGGCATGGGGCGATCCTAGCCCGCGGCCGTTCCAGGCCCGTCCTGGCCGCGGGGCTGCCGACGCAGCCCCAGCACTCCCAGGGCCTCGGCCACGCCGGAGACCTCCACCACCTTCAGCCCGCCCAGCCGGGGCACGCGCTGCGTGGTGTCACGCGAATTGGCCGGCACGATGGCCAGCTCGAAGCCCAGCCGTGCGGCCTCCTGCAGGCGCCGCTCCAGGCCGGGGGTGCGTCGCAGGTCTCCTGCCAGGCCCACCTCGCCGACGGCGAGCACCCGCTTGGGGAAGTTCACCCCGAGCTGGGCCGAGGCCACCGCCACGGCGATCGCCAGGTCGGCGCACGGGTCGGTCACCTTGGCGCCGCCCACCGTCGAGACGTAGACGTCCTTGGCGCTCAGCGAGATCCTGGCCTTGGTCTCCAGCACCGCGAGGATCATCGCCACCCGGGCGCCCTCCACACCATTGGTGGTGCGACGCGGGTTCTTCTCGTTGGGGGAGGGGGCGGCCAGCGCCTGGATCTCGGCCAGCAGGGGACGTCGGCCCTCCATGGTCACCGTCACGCAGGTGCCCGGCACCGGCTCGACGTAGTGGTTGGTGAACAGCCCCGACGGGTCCGGCACCTCCACGATGCCCTTCTCGCCCATCTCGAAGCAGCCCACCTCGTCGGCGGGACCGAAGCGGTTCTTGGCGGCCCGCACCATCCGGAAGCCGGAGTGCCGGTCTCCCTCGAAGTTCAGCACCACGTCCACCAGGTGCTCCATGGTGCGGGGGCCGGCGATGTTGCCGTCCTTGGTGACGTGGCCCACGATCACCACCGCCATCCCGCGTCGCTTGGCCACCCGCACCAACGCACCGGTGACCTCGCGCACCTGGGTGACGCCGCCGGGGGAGCCGTCGGCCTCCGCGGTGCCGACGGTCTGCACCGAGTCCAGCACCAGCAGGCTGGGCTCCACCTCCTCGATGTGGCCCAGCACGGTGCCCAGGTCCGTCTCCGCGGCCAGGTAGAGCTCGTCCACCAGCGCCTGGGTGCGGTCGGCGCGCAGCCGCACCTGGGCCGCGGACTCCTCGCCGGTGACGTAGAGGGTGCGCTGCCCGGAGCCGGCCCACTTGGCGGCCACCTCCAGCAGCAGCGTGGACTTGCCCACGCCCGGTTCTCCCGCGAGCAGCACCACGACGCCCGGCACCAGGCCACCGCCCAGCACCCGGTCGAGCTCGCCGATCCCGGTGAGCACCCGGGTGGTGGTGTTGGTGGGCACCTGGTTGATCGGGACCGCCTTGGCCACCGGCACGCTGGAGGCGACGGTGGCCAGCTTGGGGGCGCCGCGTTCGGCCACGCTGCCCCAGGTCTGGCACTCGCCGCACCGGCCGACCCAGCGCACGCTGCTCCAGCCGCACTCGGTGCACACCCACGGGTCCTGCTTCGTCTTCGCCACGTCCTGCACCCTAGAGGGCGGCTGTGACAGTTTTCGCGCGCGACGGCCTGCGCCGGGCGGGAACGGCGACAGGCCACGTCCTCACCGGACGTGGCCTGTCGAGAAGTCCTGGGTGGATCAGATCCGCACGATCCCCTTGGTGGGGGTGTTGAAGACCACCGCGTCGAGCCCCGGCATGCCGTTCGGCGCGTTGAAGGAGAGCTTCACGCCGTCCAGCTCCTCACCGATCGGGATGCCCAGCCAGTCCTCCACGCGCGGCTGCGAGCCGGCGATGTCGATCTCGTCGACGACGATGTCGCCGGTCAGGGCGCTGGGCCGGACCGACTCGTCGGACTCCCACTTCAGGAAGTAGGGCAGCTGCGGGTCGGCCATCAGGCCCTTGATGCCCAGCTGGCGCCACTCCAGCAGGCGACCGTCGGGGAAGTGGCGCGAGCCCTCCACTGCGGTGCGCTCCAGGCGCTGCTCGTAGGGGGCCAGGTCGTCGACCGAGACCACCCAGCCCAGCCAGCCGCCGCCCATCTCGGTGCGGGCGCGCACGGCCTGGCCGAAGACGGCCTTCTCGGAGGCGGGGTGCTCCAGCACCTCCACCACCTCGAGGTAGCGGGCATTGGCCAGCGGCAGGATGTGGTTGCGGGTGCCGAAGCGGGGGTGGAAGCCACCATCCTTGAACTCCGCGCCCAGGAGGTCGCCGAGGCGCTCGACCTCGGCCTTCAGGCCGTCGGGTCCTGCGGCAAAAACGAGATGGTCGACATGCATGCAGACATTCTTGCCTCACGGTGCCCCGATCACGAAACCGGGTCCCCCCTTAGGCTCTTGACAGGCAGGGCGGCAGGCGCCCGACGCCCGGGTGCGGAGCCGGTGCCCGCCCCGCCACTAGGACTTTTCGGGTCGGGGCCCGGACAGTCTCGTCGCCTCATGGACGATCGCCCCGCCCGGCTGGTGGGCCTCGATGAGACGGCACAGCTCCTGGTAGGCGGCCGGGCCCATCAGCTCCACCAGCTCGTCGCGTGCCGACCGGTAGAGCGGCTCGACGCCCACGTGGGCGGTGGGATTGGAGGTGCAGTACCAGTCCAGGTCGGCACCACCCTCGCCCCAGCCCTCCCGGGCGTACTCGCCGATCGTGATCTCCAGCCAGGGCGTGCCGTCGGCATGCTCCATGTGACGGTAGGTACGCCGGATCGGCAGCTGCCAGCAGACGTCGGGCTTGGTCTCGACGTGGCTGATGCCCTCGCGCAGCGCCAGCCCGTGCAGCGCGCAGCCGGCGCCGCCCGCGAAGCCGGGGCGGTTCTGGAAGATGCAGGCACCCTGGTGCACCCGGGTCTTGCGGCCCGGCTCGTCACCCTCGTCGTCGGGGTCGTCCACGGCCCAGCCCAGTTGCCCGGCCTCGAAGTTCTGCCAGGTCTGGGGCGTGAGCCGCGCCACGTGGCCGGCCACCCGTTGCTCGTCGGCCGGTTCGCTGAAGTGGGCGCCCAGCACGCAGCAGCCGTCGTCGGGGCGCTCCGCGTCGATGCCGGGACAGCCGCGGCCCCAGATGCAACTCCAGGCGCTGGTCAGCCAGGTCAGGTCGCAGCGGAAGGTCTGGTCCGGCTCGTCGGGGTCGACGAACTCCACCCAGGTGCGGGGGATGGGACGACGGATCTCCACGTCGACCGGCTGGTGGGCAGGACTCACCGGGGCACCCTATCCGAGCGCCCCGCCTGGCTGACGGAGACCGGGGCCCCGGCTAGGTTTGGTCCGTGGACGCCAACCAGGTCAATGCCGCCCCTGCCGAGAGCACCCGTCCCGTCTGCCCGGCGAAGGTGGGACTGTCGACCAGTTCGGTCTATCCGGAGTCCACCGCCTCGGGCTTCGAGCTGGCCGCCCAGCTCGGCTGGGACGGCGTCGAGGTGATGGTGGGCATCGACCCGCTGGCCGCCGACATCGACCGCGTCGAGGCGCTGCGCGACTACCACCAGGTGCCGGTGATGGCCATCCACGCCCCCTGCCTGCTGGTCACCCAGGGCACCTGGGGCAGCGACCCCTGGGAGAAGCTGGAGCGCTCCGCGGAGGCGGCCACCCGGCTCGGTGCCGATGTCGTGGTGGTGCACCCGCCCTTCCGCTGGCAGGCCAACTACGCCCGCACCTTCGTCGACGGGATCCGGCGGCTCAACGCGGAGACCGGGATCATCTTCGCGGTGGAGAACATGTACCCCTGGCGCACGCCGGGCACCCCCTTCCAGGCCTATGTGCCCAGCTGGGACCCCACCGAGCTGAGCTACGAGCACCTCACCCTGGACCTCTCGCACGCCTCCACCTCGCGGGTGCAGTCGCTGGACTACCTGGAGCAGTGGGGGCCGCGGCTCAAGCACGTGCACATCACCGACGGCAAGGGTTCGCTCAAGGACGAGCACCTGTTCCCCGGCGAGGGCGACCAGCAGGCCTTCGAGCTGATGCGACGCCTGGCCGAGCGCCAGTTCGACGGGCACGTGGTGCTGGAGGTGAACACCCGCAAGGCCGGTTCACGGGCCCGACGCGAGGAACTGCTGGCGCAGTGCCTGGCCGACATCCGCGAGCACCTGGGCCAGGCGCAGCCGGTGGCCGAGCCCGCAGGTGAGCCGCGGTGAGCGCGCTCCGGCACGAGCCTCTGGGGCGCCGGTGAGGACGGGACAGTCCCCGGACGAGCCGCACGTGGGCCCGGACCAGGCCTCGCCCTCGGAGCCACAGGTGCTCGCGGCTGCTGCCCTTCCCGAGCCGGTCGTGACAGCGGACTCGCCCGCGCCAGGCGAGTCGGCTGCGGAGGCCGCGACGGATGCGGCCGCCACGATGGCCGAACCGCTGGCCGTGCCCCGTCCTCGCAGGCCCGTCCCACCGGGGCTGCGACGCCTGCTGCTGGCCGAGTGCGCCGTCGTGCTGGGCGTCAGCCTGGGGCAGTCGGCGATCTACTCGGTGCTGCGGATCATCGAGCGGATGACCCGCCCGGTGGCGCTGAACCAGCAGACCTCCACCATCAACCAGGCGGCGACGCCCGATCGCCCCTGGCTCTCGGCGATCTACCAGCTGGCCGACACCCTGTTCCTCTTCGTGCCCGCCACGCTGGCCCTCTACCTGCTGGCGGCCGTGGCACGCCCCGCCGCGGGGGTGGCAGCGGTGACCGGGCTGGCGCGCAACCGGTGGCGCCCCGACCTGGCCTGGGGCTGCGCCATCTTCGCCGCGATCGGCATCCCCGGCCTGGGCCTCTACCTCGCCGCCCGGGCGCTGGGGCTGAACACCACGGTGCAGGCCGCAGGGCTGGGCGAGCACTGGTGGAGCGTCCCGCTGCTGGTCCTCGCGGCGCTGGGCAATTCGGTGCTGGAGGAGGTGGTGATGATCGGCTACCTGTTCACGCGTTTCCGCCAGATGCGCTTCGCGCCCTGGGTGGTGCTGGTGACCTCTGCGCTGATCCGCGGCAGCTACCACCTCTACCAGGGCTTCGGTGGCTTCCTCGGCAATGCCGTGATGGGCCTGGCCTTCGGCGCCTGGTTCCTGCGCACCCGCCGGCTCTGGCCGCTGGTGGTGGCCCACTTCCTGCTGGACGTGGCCTCCTTCGTCGGCTACGCCCTGCTGGCCGGCCGCCTGTCCTGGCTCTGAACAGGTACGACTCCGCAGCTGATCCGGGTCCCGCAGGAGCCCCGGTGGATCACTGTCACAGTTTGGTGGGGGACTACGCCCACCAAACTGTGACAGTGAGGGTCGTTGGCCTCGCCGGGCTCGACGCAGACCGTCGAGGGGCGGCTGTGCCACGCTGGTGCCATGGCCACCACCGTCCAGATCACCTTCGACTGCGCCGATCCCGAGGCACTGTGCACCTTCTGGTGCCAGGCGCTCGGCTACCGCATCGAGGAGCCGCCCCAGCCCTTCACCAGCTGGCCAGAGGCGCTGGCCGCCTGGGGCGTGCCGGAGCAGGAGTGGGACAGCCGCTCGGCCTGCAGCGATCCGGAGGGAACCGGACCCCGGTTCTTCTTCCAGCGCACCGACACCGCCAAGCCGGCCAAGAACCGGATCCACCTGGACCTGCGGACCGCCGTCGGGATGTCGGGACCGGACCGGATGGCCGCCCTGCAGGCCCGTGCCGAGGAGCTGGTGGCGGTCGGTGCCACGATCCTGCAGCGCGTCGAGCCCGACGGCTTCGACCTGGGCAACATCGTGCTGGCCGATCCGGAGGGCAACGAGTTCTGCCTGGACTGAACCAGCGCTCCCGGGAGCGACCCGGCGAGCACCGGGCCACGTGGACGCCTGCGGGTGCGCCGCACCTCGCCCGATAGGCTGGCAGGCATGCGCGTAGGAGTCTTTGGAGCAACCGGCCAGGTGGGCGGCGTCATGCTGACGCTGCTCGAGGAGCGAAACTTTCCCGTCGACGAGCTGAGGCTGTTCGCCTCCGCCCGCTCCGCCGGGCAGAAGATCGCCTTCAAGGGCCAGCAGATCACCGTCGAGGACACCGAGACCGCCGACTTCTCCGGCCTCGACATCGCCCTGTTCAGCAATGGCGGTTCCACCTCGAAGGTCGTCGCCCCGAAGGTGGCCGCCGCGGGCGCCGTCGTCGTGGACAACTCCTCGGCCTGGCGGCTCGACCCCGAGGTCCCGCTGGTGGTCAGCGAGGTCAACCCCGAGGACGCCAAGAACCCGCCCAAGGGCATCATCGCCAATCCCAACTGCACCACCATGGCCGCCATGCCCGTGCTCAAGCCGCTGCACGATGCCGCGACGCTGAAGCGCCTGGTGGTGGCCACCTACCAGGCCATCTCCGGCTCCGGTGGCGCCGCCGTGGTCAACGCCGAGCGCCAGTTCCGCACCGGCGTGGAGTCCGGCCGGCTCGACGAGCTGCGCCTGGACGGCTCGGTCATCGACTTCGGTGACCCCGCCCCGTACGTCAAGCCGATCGCCTACAACGTGCTGCCGATCGCCGGTAACCTCGTCGACGACGGCACCGGCGAGACCGACGAGGAGCAGAAGCTGCGCAACGAGTCGCGCAAGATCCTGCACATCCCGGACCTGCTGGTGGCCGGCACCTGCGTGCGCGTGCCCGTGCTCAGCGGCCACTCGCTGGTGGTGCACGCCGAGTTCGCCGAGGACATCACCCCGGAGCAGGCTGCCGAGATCCTCACCGACGCCCCCGGCGTCGAGCTGATGGATGTCCCCACCCCGCAGGACGCGGCGGGCAAGGACCCGAGCTATGTCGGACGCATCCGCCGCGACCAGTCGGCTCCCGAGGGCAAGGGCCTGGTGCTCTTCCTGAGCAATGACAACCTGCGCAAGGGGGCCGCCCTGAACGCCGTGCAGGTGGCCGAGGTCGTCGCGCAGAACCTGAAGGGCTGATCGTGCGGATCGTCCTGGTGGGCGTCGGCAAGATGGGCGAGGCGGTGCTCGCCGGCATCGTCTCCGCCCGTGGACCGCAGGACGTGCTGGTGGTGAACCGTCGCAGGGAGCGCGACGAGGAGTTGCGCGAGCGGTATGGCGTCACCCCGGCCGCCCTCGACGAGGCCGCCGCCCGGGCCGACGTGGTGGTGCTGGCCGTCAAGCCCAAGGACATCACCGGTCAGCTCGACGCGATGCGCGAGTCACTGCGCCCCGAGGCCGTGGTGGTGAGCCTGGCCGCCGGGCTGCCGCTCGAGGTGATGCAGCGCCACCTGGCCGAGGGCCAGCCCGTGGTGCGCGTGATGCCCAACACCCCCTCCTTGGTGGGGCAGGGGATGAGCGCGGTCAGCGCCGGGCAGGGCGTGAGCAAGGAGCAGCTGGAGCTGGTCACCGATCTGATGATCACCTGCGGCGAGGTCGTGGTGGTGCCGGAGTCCCAGCAGGACGCCGTCACCGCCGTCTCCGGCTCCGGTCCGGCCTACCTCTTCGCGGTGGCCGAGGCGATGGCGGAGGCCGGCGTGCAGCTCGGCCTGCCGCGTGAGGTCGCCACCCGCCTGGCCAACCAGACCATCAAGGGCGCCGGGGTGATGCTGGTGGAGTCCGGCACCCATCCCAGCATCCTGCGCGAGAACGTCACCTCGCCCGGCGGCACCACGGCGCAGGCGCTCAAGGTGCTCGACGAGCGAGCGGTGCGGGCTGCCTTCTCGGCGGCCATGACCGCCTGCCACGACACCTCCGCGGCCATGGCCCGGGCCCAGCTCGAGCAGGACTGAGCCGCGCCGGCAGGAGACCCCGGGACACAGAACAGGCCCGCCGGTCAGCCGGCGGGCCTGTTGCTGTGGTGCAAGGGTCAGCGGCGAGCCGCGGCCGCCTCGGTG
>NZ_BAAAIX010000013.1:263728-287925 GCF_039526385.1 Luteococcus peritonei
GCCAGGGCGGCCGGGTAGAGCCAGGCGAAACGGGACAGGCTGGTACGGATCTTGTTCATGCTGGTGCTCCTGTGGGTCTGGAGGGGTGCTCAGAGACCGCGGCCGAGCATGCGCTCACGCTGGGTGAAGGCCTCGGGGTTGCGGGTCATCGACTCGGGGGCCAGGGCAGCCATGTAGTTGGCGGCGTTCCTGACGATGGCGTCGAGCATCTTCTTCATGGGTCTTCTCCTACGGGTCACTCGGTTGTGCTGGAGGACGCAGGAATCCACGCTGACCGCCGGGGGCACGTCACCCGGCCTCGGCCTGCTCTGCAGGACCCTGGCGGGCCCTGCAGTGGTGACAACGCAGTGGTCGGCCAGATCATTCCCGGGGCGGGGCAAGAGGTGGCACAGAGCAGATTTTCGGTGAACGCCGCGATGACGGTAGAGTTGGGGGGTCGCCCTCCCAACGGCACCCGCCGCAGGAGGAAGCACAGCAATCTTGGCTGGAGCCAGTCCAGTCCCATCGAGGAAAGGTCCCACTGTGGGTTCTGTCATCAAGAAGCGTCGCAAGCGGATGGCGAAGAAGAAGCACCGCAAGCTGCTGAAGAAGACGCGCATCCAGCGTCGCCGCGCGGGCAAGTAAGCCCCACGGCCCGGCCTCGACGCGATGCGTTGGCGGAAGAGGGCTGACGGCCACCATCCCGCAGAGCCCACCGGGCCTGCGGGTGTTGCCATCCCCACAACCGCCGACGAGCCGTCGCTGCCACAGGCCGAGGTGGTGCTGCTCACCCGCCAGGGATGCCACCTGTGCGAACTCGCGCTGCCCGTCGTGGAGCGCCTGGCCGGGGCGCATGGTGCCCGGCTGGCGCAGCTCGACGTGGACGCGGACGAGGCCCTGAGGGCTCGCTACACCGACCACGTGCCGGTGCTCTTCGTCCGCGGCCGGCTGGTGGACTACTGGCAGGTCCGCGAGGACCGGCTGGAGGCTGCCCTGGCGGGGCAGCCGGTGAGCCCGCCGGCTGCGTTGTGAGAGCCTCTTTGTGAAGATTTTCACCACCCGATACAGTGCAATCTCGCGTGGGTCCGCCACGCGGGCAATGTCGCGTGGGTCCGCCGCGCGGCTGCCAGCTCCCAGACCAGGAGTGTGATGTCGACGCCACGCCCGCAGATCCCTGAGGCGACCATCGCGCGTCTGCCCAGCTACCTGCGCGCTCTCGTCGACCTGGACGGCAACGGCGTCACCACCGTCAGCTCCACCGAGCTCGCCGAGGCGGCGGGCGTGCAGTCCGCCCTGCTGCGGCGCGACCTGAGCCACTTCGGCAGCTACGGAACCCGCGGCGTGGGCTACGAGGTGCCCGTCCTGATGCGTGAGATCGGCGAGCACGTCGGCACCGGCACGGTCTGGCCGGTCCTCGTCGTCGGCGTAGGCAACATGGGCCGTGCGCTGGCCCATCACGGCGCCTCGCTGGACGTCTCCTTCCAGGTGGTGGCCATGGTGGACAGCAACCCCGCCATCGTCGGCACCACCGTGGCCGGCATCCAGGTGCGCGACCAGTCGGACCTGGAGGCCGTCGTGGCCGAGTGCCGCCCGCGGATCGCCATCATCACCACCCCTCCGGAGGCCGCCCAGCAGGTCTGCGACCGCGTCGTGGCGGCCGGCGTCTCCAGCATCCTCAACTTCGCACCGGTCACCCTGACCATCCCCGAGGGGGCGACGGTACGCACCGTCGACCTCTCCCAGGAACTGCAGATCCTCGCCTTCCACGAGGCACGCCGAGAGCCCGCTACGGACGCGGACACCAAGGAGCTCGTCCGATGACCCTGTTGGCCGTCAGCATCAATCACCGCACGGCAGGCCTGGACCTGCTGGCCCGCGCCTCGATGGACACCGAGGGCAGCCGCCGCCTGGCGCGCGAGCTGGTGGACCACCCGCACGTGCAGGAAGCGCTGGTGCTCAGCACCTGCAACCGCACCGAGGTCTACCTGGAGGCGGACCGTTTCCACGGCGGGCTGGAGGCCGTGGCCGCCCAGCTGTCCGAGCAGATCGGCGTGGAGCGTTCCGCACTCAGCGAGCTGTGCGCCGTGGTGCACGACGAGGCGGCGGTGCGCCACTGCTTCAGCCTGGTGGCGGGGCTGGATTCCCTGGTGGTGGGGGAGAACCAGATCCTCGGCCAGGTCCGCGACGCGCTCAGCTCCGCCCAGGACATCCACTCCTCGGGCCCCGGCCTGAACGCCCTCTTCCAGACCGCGCTGCGGGTGGGCAAACGGGTCCAGTCCGAGACCTCGATCGGCGCCGCCGGGCGCTCCACCCTGTCGGCCGCGGTCGCCCAGCTCGACGAGGCCGGCATCGACTTCTCCGGCACCCGCGTGCTGGTGGTGGGCGCCGGTGCGATGGCCGGGCTGGCCGCCCGCTTGCTGGCCTCCCGCGGCGCCGTCGTGGACTGCGCCAACCGCACCCTGGCCAAGGCCGAGCTGCTCGCCACCGAGGTGGGCGGCCAGGCGATCGAGATGTCCGAGCTGCAGGCCGCCGTCGCCAGCCACCACGTGGTGATCACCTGCACCGGCGCCGCCGGCTCGCTGGTCAGCGCGGAGAGCCTGGGCGGCGGGCCGGCGCCGCGCGCCATCGTCGACCTGGCGATGCCGCCGGATGTCGACCAGGACGTGGTCCAGCGCGGCGTGATGCTGGTCAACCTGGCCAGCCTGCAGGGCCAGGACGATGCCGACGAGCACGACGTGGAGGCCGCCCGACGACTGGTCTCCAGCGAGGTGCAGGCCTACCTGGCCAGGCAGCGCGCCCAGGCCGTCACCCCCACCGTCGTCGCCCTGCGCCAGATGGCCGCCGGCGTCGTCGACACCGAGATGGCTCGGTTGGAGCGCCGCACCGACCTGGACGAGGCCACCGCCCGAGAGGTGCGCAATGCCCTCAAGCGGGTCTCGGAGAAGCTGATCCACTCGCCCACCGTGCGGGTGCGCGAGTTCGCCGAGGAGAACGAGGACGTGGACTACGCCGCCGCGCTGCGCAATCTGTTCGCCCTGGAGCCGCACCACGTGGCCACCTCCAGCCCGGACGACTGCCCGATCCTGGAGCGACGCGAGCCGGCCGGCGAGGCCTGCCCGGTGGTGACGGTGATGGGCGCATGAGCCGCACCATCCGCGTCGGGGCGCGTCGTTCCCCGCTGGCCGTGGCGCAGGCCGAGTGGGTGGCCTCCCAGCTCGAGGCCGCCGGGCACCCGGTGGAGGTGCTGGGCGTCGACTCGTTGGGCGACAAGGACCGACGCCGACTGACGGAGATCGGTGGCACCGGCATCTTCGCCACCGCGGTGCGCGACCTGCTGCACGACGGTTCGATCGACGTGGCCGTCCACTCCCTCAAGGACCTTCCGGTGGCCCCGGCCCCCGGCCTGGTGGTGGCCGCCATCCCGCAGCGCGAGGACGTCCGCGACGTGCTGGTGGGCCTGGCCGTCGAGCAGTGGCGCGACGGCACCAGGGTGGGCACGGGTTCGCCCCGGCGCGCCGTGCAGCTGGAGGCGATGGCCGCCGAGCGAGGGGTGCGCATCGAGGTGGTGCCGATCCGCGGCAATGTGGACTCCCGCTTCCGACTGGTCTCGGTCGGTGAGGTCGACGCCACCGTGCTGGCTGCGGCAGGGCTGCTGCGCCTGGGTCGGCTCGACGGTGTCACCACCGAGGTCACCGAGGGCCAGGACCGCGAGATCAACGGCGTGCCGGTGAGCCTGATGCCGGTGGGCCTGATGCTGCCCGCCGCCGGCCAGGGAGCCCTGGCCGTCGAGTGCCGTGAGGATGCCGAGGACTGGTTGCTCGCCGCCCTGGCCGACATCGACCACGCCCCCACCCGTGCCGCGATCACCGCGGAGCGCAGCTTCCTGGGCACGCTGGAGGCCGGCTGCCTGGCCCCGGTGGGCGCCCATGCCGTCACCGCCGAGGACCGTCTCGTGCTGCACGCCGTGGTTGGTCCGGCGCTGGAACCTGGGGCAGAATCGGCCAAGTTGGGTCAGTTGCTCAAGGTTTCTGGCGACGGCAGCGCCACCGATCCCGCGTCGGTGGGCCGCGCGCTGGCCACCGAGGTGCTGCCCCTGCTCGACGGCAACGGCCCCACGGCGGGCCGAGAGGACGGTTGAACCGAGTGAGTGACGTGACCAGCGCCGAGGCCATGGGCCACGGCAGGGTGCAGTTCGTGGGCGCCGGCCCCGGTGACCCGAACCTGCTGACCCTGGCCGCCGTCGCAGCCCTCGACGAGGCGTCCGCCATCCTGCTCGACGGCGACGACCTGCGCGGTGTGCTGGACCACCCGCTGGTGCGGTTGAACGGCAGCGTCACCGTCACGAGCTTCGGCGCCACCGAGAAGGCCCCCGAGGCCCCCGTCGAGGCCCGCGTGCATGCCATCCGTGAAGCCGCCGCGCCGGGCGCCTGCGTGGTGCGGCTGGTGGCAGGCGATCCCTTCCTCGACGGCCGGGTCTCCCGCGAGGCCGCCGCCTGCGCCCGCGCCGGGCTGGACATCGAGGTGGTCCCCGGGGTCTCGTCGATGACCGCCGTGCCCGAGTACGCCGGCGTGGACCTGGGTTCCGACCAGGTCCAGCTGATCCGGATGAGCGGCTCGCCACTGGAGCCGTGGGCCAACCACGGCACGCTGGTGGTGGAGTGCACCGCCGCCCAGCTGGGCACGGTGCAGGAGCACGCCCTGGCCTCCGGCCGCCAGAACACCGAGGAGGTGCTGATCACCTTCGCCGGTGGCTCCACCGCCCAGAACTCGCGGCAGGCCACGCTCAAGGAGCTGCCCCGCCTGGCCCGCAGCCTGGACCCGACCGCCGGGGTGCACCTGATGATCGGCTCCGGCGTCACCGGGAGCCCCCGCGCCGAACTCGACTGGTTCGAGTCCAAGCCGCTCTTCGGCTGGCGGGTGCTGGTGCCGCGCACCAAGGACCAGGCCGGCGAGATGGTGAACCGGCTGACCATGTACGGCGCCCATGCCGAGGAGGTGCCCACCATCCAGGTGGAGCCGCCGCGCACCCCGCAGCAGATGGACAAGGCGATCCGTGGCCTGGTGGAGGGCTGCTACGAGTGGGTGGCCTTCACCTCCACCAATGCGGTGCGCGCCGTGCGCGAGCGCCTGGAGGAGTACGGCCTGGACGCCCGCGCCTTCAGCGGCATCCGGGTGGCGGCCGTCGGACAGTCCACCTCCAAGGCCCTGCTGGCCTGGGGGATCAAGCCCGACCTGGTACCGCAGCACGAGCACTCCGCCGCCGGCCTGGCCGCCGAGTTCCCGGCCTGGGACGACGTGCTGGATCCGATCAACCGGGTGCTGCTGCCGCGCGCCGACATCGCCACCGAGGTGCTGGTGGAGGGCCTCACCGAGCTGGGCTGGGAGGTGGACGACGTCACCGCCTACCGCACGGTGCGCGCCTCGCCGCCGCCCGCCGAGATCCGTGAGGCCATCAAGACCGGCAAGTTCGACGCGGCGGTCTTCACCTCGTCCTCGACGGTGCGCAACCTGGTGGGGATCGCGGGCAAGCCGCACAACCACACGGTGATCGCGGCGATCGGACCGCAGACGGCCAAGAGCTGCATCGACCACGGCCTGCGCGTCGACGTGCAGGCCGAGCAGCCCAGCGCGCTGGAGCTGGTGGACGCGCTGGCGCAGTTCGCCCTGCAGCGTCGCGCGGAGCTGGTGGCGGAGGGACGCGCGGTCACCAAGCCGAGCGAGACGCGTCGTCGTCGGCGTCCCTCGACGCCGAGCGCTCCGACCGCCTGATCCACGCGCCGAGGCCGGGGAGCGTTCGCGACCTCCACCACCTGACGAAGCTCCGGCAAGGGGTGTCGCGGGAGCGGGCATAGACTCGCGGGTATGAATCGTCCCCGTCGACTCCGTACCAGTCCGGCCATGCGTGGCATGGTGAGCGAGAACTCCGTGGCGGCGCGCCAGTTGGTGCTGCCGGCCTTCGTGGCCGACGGGATCGACGAGGCGCGTCCGATCAGCTCCATGCCGGGCGTGGTGCAGCACACCATGGACGGGATCAAGCGGGCCGCCACCGAGTGCGCGGAGGCGGGGCTGGCCGGGATCATGCTCTTCGGCGTGCCGAAGCCCGAGGACAAGGACGCCACGGGCAGCCAGGCGCTGGCCGAGGACGGCATCCTGAACCGCGCCATCCGCGAGGTTCGTGCCGAGGTGGGCGACTCGCTGCTGGTGATGAGCGATGTCTGCCTCGACGAGTTCACCGACCACGGCCACTGCGGCGTGCTGGACCCCGACGGCGTCGTCAACAACGACGTCACCGTGCTGCTCTACGCCGAGATGGCCCGACAGCACGCGGAGAACGGCGCGCACGTGGTGGCGCCCAGCGGCATGATGGACAGCCAGGTGCAGGCGATCCGCGAACAGCTGGACGACGCCGACCACACCGACGTGGCGATCATGGCCTACGGCGCCAAGTACGCCAGCGCCTTCTACGGGCCCTTCCGCGAGGCGGTGGGCAGCTCGCTGCAGGGTGACCGCAAGACCTACCAGCAGGACCCGGCCAACTCCCGCGAGGCGCTGCGCGAGGTCTTCGCGGACATCGAGCAGGGGGCGGACATCGTGATGGTGAAGCCGGCCCTGCCCTACCTGGACATCCTGCGCCAGGTGCGCGATGCCGTGGACATCCCGGTGGCCGCCTACAACGTCTCCGGCGAGTACTCGATGGTGGAGGCGGCCGCCGCCAACGGCTGGCTGGACCGCGATCGCACCATCGACGAGAGCCTGCTGGCGATCCGTCGCGCCGGTGCCGACATCATCCTGAGCTACTGGGCCCTGGAGTGGGCACAGCGCCAGCGCTGAGAGGCACCTGGTGATTCCTGTGTGCATGCACACGCCCATGCACACAAGCTCTCGAGGATGTAGCGGCACCGGCTGACCTGCCACGCTGTGTCTGTTTCGTGCGCCTGTCTCCTGCGTCCGGCAGCCGCGTCGAGGGGCGCAGCGGATGTGCCGGGCCTTTCTTGTGCGCATGCACACGCCCATACACACATCGCGCGAGTGGGTGTTGTCCCAAGCATCGCCAGTTGGTGTTGTGCCAAGAATCTCGTGGCGGGCCACCCGGCCCCGGCCTCCCGGAGCGGGCGGTCCCGGTCGGACTGTGCGCATACACACCCCCATACACACCTCGTTCGGATGGGTCGTCCCAATGACATCGTTCCGCTGCGGGGCTGCGGGGCTGCGGGGCTGCGGGGCTGCGGGGCTGCGGGGCTGCGGGGCTGCGGGGCTGCGGGTGGTGCCACTGGGCGTCTGGTGGCGAAGCGGGCGACGCAACTCCCCAGTGGACGCCGAGGAGCCTCCTCAACCCGGCCGGCGTCCCAATCCAGCCTCAGATGTCGAGCACCTCGAGCGGCGTTGGCCGGTAGCAGGCCCGCAGCTTGTCCACCGCCACCTGGGGGAGCGTCACAGCGGCCAGGAGTTCGTCAACGGTCTCGAAGACCAGCAGCTCATCGCCCTGGCGATCACCCCAGTCGAACCAGCCCTGGTCGTCACGCTCGATGTCCTCGTCGAGGCCAGATCCACTCACGGGATCGGACCTTCCGAGCGGACCGGACCAGTTGGAGAGCGCGCCGCTGCGCAGCGCCGACCAGTCCGGATCGGACCAGCACCAGACCGCCAGGCGATCACGTGCCGTCTGGTGCACCGTGACGCCCGAGTGCCGCCCCGGGTGTCGCGGCTCCACCAGCACCTCGACCAGCTCACGCGCGCGGAAGCGCTTGGTGATCCGGTGGGACCCGCGCCCCACCACCACCTCCACCTCGTCGAAGCGCAGGCCTCCGCGGCGCTGCGCCAGGAAGAGCTGCAGCCCCTGCTCGACCGCCGCAGACAGGCTGCCAGCCAGTAGGGCGGCCTCCTCGTAGAGCCCCTCCTGACCGGCCTGCACGTAGATGTTGCGTCGTCCCATGGGGCGCACGGTAGGCACACGATGGGCACCGCCGCACGGCGCGAGGTCGAGGCTGTGGACAATTCCTCGGCGCCCGCCGGCCTGTGGACAACCGGGCCAGGGATTCGGACCCGCTCGCGGCGCCGACTAGGCTGGCGCCCATGCAGACCGTGCCCACCTCCGAGGAACTGTTCGCGCGCGCCCAGCGGTCCATCCCCGGCGGGGTGAACTCGCCGGTGCGGGCCTATCGGGCCGTCGGTGGCACCCCGCGCTTCATCACCAGCGCCCATGGTGCCTTCGTCGTCGACGCCGACGGCAACGAGCTGGTGGACCTGGTGGGCTCCTGGGGTCCGATGATCCTGGGCCACGCCCACCCGCAGGTGCTGGACGCGGTGCGCGAGACCGCTTCGTGCGGCACCTCCTTCGGTGCCCCCACCGAGGCCGAGGTGGCCCTGGCCGAAGCCATCATCGAGCGCACCCCCGTCGAGCAGGTGCGCCTGGTGAACTCCGGGACCGAGGCCACCATGAGCGTGCTGCGCCTGGCCCGCGGCATCACCGGACGCTCCAAGGTGGTCAAGTTCGCCGGCTGCTACCACGGCCACGTCGACGCCCTGCTGGTGGCCGCCGGATCCGGCGTCGCGACCCTGGGTGACAGCGCCTCGCGCGCCGTCCCCGCCAGCCCCGGCGTCCCGGACGTCGTCGCCGCCGACACCATCGTCGTGCCCTACAACGACCGCGCCGCCGTCGAAGCGGCCTTCGCCGAGCACGGCGACCAGATCGCCTGCATCATCACCGAGGCCGCCCCCGGAAACATGGGTGTGGTGGAGCCCGGTGTGGTGGACGGCGAGCACTTCAACGCCTTCCTGCGCCGTACCGCCCACGCCCATGGCGCCCTGTTCGTCTCCGACGAGGTGATGACCGGCTTCCGCGTCACCCGCAGCGGCCAGTACGGCGCCGACGGCGTCGAGCCCGACCTGATGACCTTCGGCAAGGTGATGGGCGGTGGCTTCCCGACCGCGGCCTTCGGCGGCTCCGCCGAGCACATGGCCCACCTCTCCCCGCTGGGCGGCGTCTACCAGGCCGGCACCCTGAGCGGGAACCCGGTGGCCTCCGTGGCCGGCGCCACCACGCTCGCGCTGTGCACCGAGGAGGTCTACTCCCACCTCGACGCCCTGTCCGACCAGCTGCAGTCCGCGGTCAGCACCGCGCTCACCGCCTTCGGTGTGCCGCACACCATCAACCGCGCCCGCAGCATGTTCAGCGTCTTCCTGGGCACGCAAGGCCCGGTCGCCAACTACGAGCAGGCCCAGCAGCAGAACCCCGAGGCCTTCGCCGCCTTCTTCCACGCCATGCTCGACCAGGGCATCTACCTGCCGCCCTCGGGCTACGAGTGCTGGTTCCTGTCCGCCGCCCACGACCAGGCCGTCCTCGACCGGATCGTCGACGCGCTGCCCAAGGCCGCCGCAGCGGCGCGGAAGGCACTGTGAGCGGGTTGCATCGCCGCCAGCTGCTGATCGGGGCCGGCGGCCTGCTGCTGCCGGGTCTGGTGGGCTGCTCCAACTCCACCGGCGCCAGCGAGGACGAGGGCTTCGCCGTCGGCGACGGCACCTACACCCGGATCCCGGTGGACGAGCGCACCGCCGCCCCCGAGCTGTCCGGCAAGGACCTCGACGGCAAGCCGCTGTCCCTGGCCGACCACCGCGGCACCGTCGTCGTGCTCAACGTCTGGGGCTCCTGGTGCTCGCCCTGCCGCCACGAGGCGCCGCAGCTGGTGGAGGCCGCCGCTCGCACCAAGGGCAAGGCCCAGTTCATCGGGATCAACACCCGCGACCTGGACCCGGCCCCGGCCAAGGCCTTCGCGCGCAGCTTCAAGATCACCTTCCCCCACTTCTTCGACCCCGACGGCAGCCTGCTGCTCCAGCTCAAGGCCATCCCGCCGAAGGCGATTCCCAGCACCCTGGTGCTGGACAAGCAGGGGCGCATCGCCGCCCGGATCCTGGGCGAGACCACCGCCAGCACCCTGGTGGGCACCGTCGAGGACGTCGCGGCGGGGAAGTGATTCGATGACCCCCACCCCGCTCCCGCTGCTCGACATCGGTTCCTGGGCCAGCCAGACCATCGGCGACGGCAGCATGCTGCTCGCCATCCCGGTGGCCGTGCTCGCCGGCCTGGTCAGTTTCTTTTCGCCCTGCGTGCTGCCGCTGCTGCCCGGCTACCTCAGCTTCGCCACCGGCCTGACCGCCTCCGAGGTGCTCGAGGGCCGCGGCAGCCGCAGCCGGATGGTGCTGGGCACCAGCCTGTTCATCGCGGGCTTCGCCGTGGTCTTCGTCGCCACCGGAACCCTGGTGGGCAGCCTGGGCGCCGCGCTGATCACCCACCAGCGCGCCCTCAACGTCGTGGTGGGCCTGCTCACCATCCTGCTGGGCGCCATCTTCCTGGGCCTGGTCCCGATCGGCCAGGGCGAGCTGCGGCTGCACCGGGTGCCGCGGATGGGCCTGCTGGCCGCACCCTTGCTCGGCATCGTCTTCGGGGTCGGCTGGACGCCTTGCATCGGCCCCGCCCTCGGTGCCGTGCTGGGCCTCGGCCTGAGCGAGGGAACTGCCGCCCGCGGCGGCCTGCTGGCCCTGTGCTACGCCCTGGGGCTCGGCCTGCCCTTCCTGCTGGCGGGCCTGGCCATGAACCGGATGGCCCGCGCGATCGGCTTCGTGCGCCGTCACCAGCTCGCGGTCCAGCGCGCCGGGGGAGTGCTGATGGTCCTGGTGGGCCTGATGCTGCTCACCGGCCTGTGGGACCAGGCGATGGCGGTGCTGCGGCAGTGGGCCGCCAACTGGACAACCCCGATCTGATGGAGCGCCCCGATCCGATGACCACGAAGACCTCGGGCGCCACCGCCCCGGCCGTCCAGCCCTTCGGGCCGCGCGAGATGCTGCGCTGGGTCTGGACCCAGCTGACCAGCATGCGCACCGCCCTGGCGCTGCTCTTCCTGCTGGCCCTGGGCGCCATCCCCGGCTCGCTGATCCCGCAGCGCAGCCAGTCGGCCATCAAGGTGCGCAACTTCCAGACCGACCACCCCGAACTCAACCGCTTCTACGAGCCGCTGGGGATGTACGACGTCTACACCTCGCCCTGGTTCAGCGCCATCTACCTGCTGCTCTTCGCCTCGCTGATCGGCTGCATCATCCCGCGGATCCGGGTCTACGCCCGCGCCCTGCGCTCCGAGCCCCCGCGGATGCCCTCGCGGCTGGACCGGCTGCCGGAGCACCGGTTGCTCGCCGTCGCCCCCGGGACAGCCCAGGCCGTCGCGCTGGACCGGGCCGAGACCTGGCTGCGCTCCCACCGTTTCCGCACCGCCCGTCGCACCGACGCCAACGGCGTGGAGGGACTGAGCGCGGAGCGTGGCTACCTGCGCGAGTTCGGCAACCTGCTCTTCCACCTCAGCCTGGTCTTCGTGCTGCTGGGCGTCGCCTGGAACAACCTGCTCGGCTTCAAGGGCTCCACGATCATGGTGGAGGGCCAGGGCTTCAGCAATGTCATCACCCAGTACGACGAGTACCGGGCCGGCGCCTGGGTGGACACCGACGAGCTCAACCCCTTCACGCTGAAGCTCGACAAGTTCATCGTGAAGTTCGAGACCGGCCAGGTGCAGCGCGGCGCCGCCCGCGACTTCCAGGCCCAGATGTCGGTGGATGCCGACGGCGAGACGTCGAAGCGTACCGTGCGGGTGAACCACCCGATCGGCATCGACGGCGACAAGGTGCACCTGATCGGCCACGGCTATGCCGCCCACGTCACGGTGCGTGACGGCAACGGCGACGTCGCCTGGCAGGGGCCGGTGGTCTTCCTGCCGCAGGACGGCAACTTCACCTCCAGCGGCGTCGTCAAGGTGCCCGACGCGCGTCCTGACCGGCTCGCCTTCCAGGGCATCTTCCTGCCCACCGCCCCGGAGAAGGGGATGATGGGCCACTCCCTGTTCCCCGACGCCTACAACCCCTCGCTCTTCCTGAACGCCTGGTGGGGCGGGCCGCGCAACGAGACCGGCCGGCCGGAGAACATCTACGCGCTGGACACCGCCGGGATGACGCAGTTCAAGAACGGCGACGACATCCTGCGCTTCGTGCTCAAGCCCGGCGAGGGCTACGACCTGCCCCAGGACAAGGGCAGCATCGAGTTCGACGGCTGGTCGCGCTGGACCAAGGTGCAGATCAGCCGCGCTCCCGGCCTGCCGCTGACCTTCGGCTCCATCGCCGCCGCCGTGCTGGGCCTGTGCCTGAGCCTGTTCGTGCGTCCGCGACGGCTGTGGCTTCGCACCCGGCAGGCCGAAGATGGCACCCTGATGGTGGAGGTCGCCGGGCTCGACAGGGCGGATGCCCGCACCGGGCTGGGCGAACAGGTGGAGGAGCTGGGCGGCGTGGCCGCCGGCACTCCCAGGCAGGAGGACGACGAGTGAACATCCAGGAACTGTCCGCGCTCGGCATCGTGACCGCCGCTGTGGTCTACCTGCTGGCCTTCATGGCGCACGCGGCGGAGTGGGCCAGCGCGCGCGACCTGCCGGTGCGCCCGGCCGACCGCAGCCCGGCCCGCGAGCGCGAGCTGGTGACCGCCGGCGCGCCCTCGACATCCCCCGCCCCTGCCGCCGGGCCGTCGCCGCTGGACGGCGCCCAGGAGGAGAGCACCCGGATCCGGGTGGACATGTTCGGGCGGCTGGGCGTGGGGCTGACCATGATCGCGGCCGCCTGCCACCTGGCCGGCTGGGTGCTGCGCGGGGTGGCCGCCCATCGGTTGCCCTGGGGCAACATGTACGAGTTCACCATCTCCGCCCTGGCCTTCGTCGTCATCGCCTACCTGGTGCTGGCGCTGCGCCACAACATGCGCTGGCTTGGCCTGCCGATGACCCTGCTGCTGGCCATCGGCTGCGGCCTGGCCGCGACGGTCTTCTACGTCGCCGTCGCCCCGCTGGTGCCGGCCCTGCACTCGGTCTGGTTCATCATCCACATCGTCGCGGCCTGCATCGCGGGTGCCGCCTTCAACCTGGGCGGCCTGGCCTCGATCATCTACCTGTTCAAGGCCCGCTCCGAGGCGAAGGGCGCCACCACCGGCTACCTGGCCAAGCTGCCCAGCGCCCGCAAGATGGACACCTTCGCCTACCGGGCGCATGCCTTCGCCTTCCCGATCTGGACGTTCACCATCGCGGCCGGCTCCATCTGGGCCGAGTACGCCTGGGGTCGCTTCTGGGGCTGGGATCCGAAGGAGACCTGGAGCCTGGTGACCTGGGTGGTCTACGCCATGTACCTGCACGCCCGCGCCACCGCCGGCTGGAAGGGCCGCAATGCCGCGATCATCGCGATCATCGGCGTGGTGAGCTTCTGGTTCAACTTCATCGGCGTGAACCTGCTGGTCAGCGGCCTGCACTCCTATGCCGGCATCTGAGTCGACGCCTCCCGACCAGCCCGGCGGGGTCTGGCCCTACCCGGTGGACGACGAGGTCGAGCCCGAAGCCCCTCCGCGTCCCGGCCTGGTGCGTGGTGCCCGCGCCACCCTGGCGGTGCTGCTGGCCTGCTTCGTGCTGCTGCCCTTCAGCGACGCCCTGGGCCGTGGCGGCCCCATCGTGCTGGGGCTGGTGGTCTTCCTCACCGGCTGCCTCGGCGCCATGACGGCCAGCCATGCTCGCCGCCTCGGCCTGCTGGTGGCCAATGTCGCCTGCTCGATGCTGGCGCTGCCCTGGTTCGTCTACCACATCTTCCGGATGATCGGCCTGATCTGAGGCGGTTAGGCTGGGGCCATGACTGCACTCGTGACCGGAGCCAGCGGAGGCCTGGGCCAGGCCTTCTGCGACCACCTCGCCGCCCAGGGCCATGACATCGTCCTGGTCAGCCGTCGCGTCGACAAGCTGGAGCAGATCGCCGGCTCGTTGCGCGACCGCTTCGGCGTCGAGGCCACCGTGCTGGCCTGCGACCTGAGCGAGGAGTCGGCCCGCGACGAACTCTTCGAGCAGGTCCGCAGCCGCGGCCTCACGGTCGACGTGCTGGTGAACAATGCCGGCTTCGGCACCCTCGGCGAGTTCTCCGAGGCCGAGGTGGCCCGCCTCAACGACGAGATCGGCCTGAACTGTGCCGCCGTCGCCCACCTCTCGCGGCTCTTCCTGCCCGGCATGCTGGCCCGCGACAAGGGCGACATCATCAACGTCGCCTCCACCGCCGCCTTCCAGCCCATCCCCACCATGGCCGTCTACGCCGCCACCAAGGCCTTCGTGCTCAGCTTCAGCCAGGCGCTGTGGCAGGAGACCCGTCGCACCGGCGTGCGTGTCATCGCGCTGTGCCCCGGCCCCACCCAGACCGACTTCTTCGCCGTGGCCGGCGACGACGCCGCGATGACCCGCCGACGCAGCCCGCAGCAGGTGGTGGACTCCTGCTTCACCGCCCTGGACCGTCGCCTGCCCAGCGTCACCGACGGCGCCTTCAACGCCCTGCAGGCCCAGTTCGCCCGCGTCATGCCCGCCATGGTCTCGGCCCCGGTGGCCCGGCTCGCGGTGCGACCCGCCCGCACGAAGTGAGCCCCGCCGGCGGCCTGGACCACCGGGCCTGCCCCTGCGGCAGCGGCGCGCTGCTCGCCGACTGCTGCGGTCCGCTGCTCGACGGGCACCCGGCCGCCACCGCCGAGGCCCTGATGCGCTCGCGCTACACCGCCTTCGCGCTCGCCGGGCGGCACCCGCAGGCCGCCAACCATCTCTTCCGCAGCTGGCACCCGGCGCACCGTCCCGAGGACGTGGCGCCGGACCCCTCGCAGCACTGGGAGGGGCTGTCGGTCACCGAGGTGGTCGACGGCGGCCCCGAGGACCAGGCCGGCGAGGTGAGCTACCGGGCCCGGTGGCGGGCCGGAAGCACCCGTGGGGTGCTCAGTGAGCGCTCCTTCTTCGTGCGCCGCGCCGGACGCTGGGTCTACCTGGACGGCGAGGTGGACTGAGCCCGGTCGCCTCGAATCTCGCTCGACGCCGGTGCGAGCGGGCACCGTCGACGCCGGGTAGCGTTGGGAGGCATGGAGCACTTCGACCTGGTGGTCATCGGATCCGGATCTGGCAACTCGCTCATCGACGAGCGCTTCGCAGGCCTGCGCGTGGCCATGGTGGAGCGCGGCGTCTACGGCGGTACCTGCCTCAACGTGGGCTGCATCCCCACCAAGATGTTCGTCCTTCCCGCGGACCATGCCATCGCCCCGGAACAGGCGCGCCGCCTCGGCGTCGACCAGCAGACCACGGCGGTGCACTTCAGCCAGATCCGCGACCGCATCTTCGGCCGGATCGACCCGATCTCGGCCGGGGGCAAGCAGTGGCGCGAGCAGAGCGAGAATGTCACGGTCTTCACGGGGACTGGTCGGTTTGTCGACAACCACACCCTGGAGATCGCCCTCCAGGGCGAGGACGAGCCGGTGCGGATCAGCGGGGATCGCTTCGTGCTGGCCGCCGGTTCCCGCGCCACACTGCTCGACGTGCCGGGTGCGAACGACCCCCAGGTGGCTCCCAAGGTGCACACCTCGGACACGATCATGCGGCTGGCGGCCCTGCCCGAGCGCCTGGTCATCCTGGGCGGTGGCTACATCGCGAGCGAGTTCGCCCACGTCTTCAGCGCCTACGGCAGCCAGGTCACCATGATCAACCGCAGCGAGCGGCTGCTGCGTCGTGAGGACGAGGAGATCAGCGAGCGGTTCACCAAGATCATCTCCCGTCGGGTGAACCTGCAGCTGAACCAGCAGGTGGTGCGGGTGGAGCCGCACCGCGGCGACGTCGTGGTCGTCACCCAGGACCCCAACGGGATCGAGTACAGCTACCCGGCCGACGTGGTCCTGGTGGCCCAGGGGCGCGTCCCCAACGGTGACGGTCTGGAGCTGGAGCGTGCCGGTGTCGAGACCGACCAGCAGGGCTACGTGGTGGTCGACGAGCAGCAGCGCACCAGCCAGGCCCACATCTGGGCCCTGGGCGATGTCAGCTCGCCCTACCAGCTCAAGCACGTCGCCAACCACGAGATGCGGGTGGTGCAGGTGAACCTGCTGGCCGAGATCGCGGGGGAGCAGGCCACGGTCAGCTCCGACCACCGCTTCGTGCCGCACGCCATCTTCACCGAGCCGCAGATCGCCTCGGTGGGTGCCACCGAGCAGGAGCTGCGCGAAGCCGGCACCCCCTGCATCACCACGGTGCAGGCCTATGGCGACGTCGCCTACGGCTGGGCCATGGAGGACGCCGACCATGCCGTGAAGCTGATCAGCGATCCTGCGGCCGAGACCCTGCTGGGCGCCCACATCATCGGCCCGCAGGCCTCCACCCTGCTCCAGCCGCTGATCCAGGCGATGAGCTTCGGCCTGGGCGTGGAGGAGATGGCACGCGGTCAGTACTGGATCCACCCGGCGCTCACCGAGGTGCTCGAGAACGCCCTGCTGGGCCTGGTGGAGCAGCGAGGCTGAAGCCCGGGGGCCCGAGGGCGACGGCTTGCGGTGGTCAGCGCCTGACGGAATGGTGGACGTCGCGGGGATGCCGCGTGCTGCGCTGGTGGCCGTCGCGGTGCTGTGCTTGACTCGCCCCGTGACCTCCCCCGAGTCCTCCCCCGAGTCCTCCCGCCCTGTCCTGGCCGCTCTGGCCTGTCTTCCGCTGCTGGTCAGCGCCGCCTGCTCCGGACCGGTCTCCGAGCAGTCTGTGGCCACCCCGGCGTCCGCGTCGGCCAGCGGCAGCGAGGCCGCCTCCCCGCAGCCGGGCGGCTCCGCCGCCTCCTCCGGGACGACCTCCTGCCAGCAGCTGGCACAGCAGATGTCGCGCGAGGAGCAGGTGGGCCAGCTCTTCATGGTTGGCACCGTGGACCTGGAGCCGGGCTCTGACCTGCAGCAGGTGGTGACCGAGCACCACATCGGCTCGGTGATCTACTTGGGCAACGGCACGCGCAGCCTGGCGCAGACCGCGGCCATGAGCAGCCGGATGAGCGGCTGGAGCGACGCGCAGGTGGGCCTGTTGGTGGCGGTGGACCAGGAGGGCGGCCAGATCCAGCGGCTGGACGGGCCCGGTTTCGCGGACATGCCGTCGGCGCAGAACCAGGCGGGGATGAGCGACCAGGTGCTGCGCACCAACTGGACGAGCTGGGGCAAGCAACTGCGCCAGGCTGGGGTGCGCTACGACCTGGCCCCGGTGGCCGACGTGGTCCCGGAGGACATGGCCTCGCGCAACGAGCCGGTGGGGCAGCTGAAGCGAGGCTACGGCAGCACCGACGAGCAGGTGGGCGCCAAGGTCACCGCCGTGGTGCAGGGGCTCACCGAGGCCGGCGTCGCCAGCTCGCTGAAGCACTATCCGGGGCTGGGCCGGGTCACCACCAATACCGACTTCGGCTCCGCCACCGACGACGTCACCACCCTGGATGACACCGGCAGCTTCCGCGCCGGGATGCAGGCCGGGGCGAGCTCGGTGATGCTCAGCTCCACCATCTACTCCAAGATCGATCCCGGCGTCCACGCCATGTTCTCCTCCAAGATCATCACTGACGGACTGCGCGGCAAGGACGGCTGGGACAAGGTGGTGATCTCCGACGACATGGGCTCCGCGGCGGCGGTGGCCGACGTGCCCGCCAAGGATCGTGCGGTGCGCTTCATCTCCGCCGGCGGCGACCTGGTGATCAATGCCGATCCCGGCCTGATGGACGAGATGGTCTCCGGTGTCACCCAGAAGGCGGAGACGGACCAGGCCTTCGCCGAGGCCCTGCCCAGCCACGTCGCCCGCGTCCTGGAGCTGAAGGCCCAGGTGGGCCTGGTGGAGTGCAGCCGCTGACCTCCCGGAACCACCAGCTGGCCGCCCGGACAGACCTGTGCCTTCTGGCTTCCCGGGGGAGATCCAGGCCCCTGTCGTCGCCGCATGACCACCCCTGACCTGCGTGTGCTCGCGCTGGCCGCCGCGGGCCTCGCCCTGGTGGCCTGCAGCAGCACCGCCTCCTCCGAGCCCTCGCAGCCGGGCAGCGCCGCTGCCTCGACGCAGACGAGCGTCGCCGCGCCCTCGATGTCGACCGACCCCGGCCAGGCGTCGAGCACGCCGCAGGTCTCCGCGGACGGCTCCGCCTCGCCGACGCCGGAGGCGAGCAGCTCGTCCAGCCCCTCGGCCCCGGGCCACGTGACCTATCCCGCCCGCCTGAGCTGCACCAGGCCTTCCGAGGCCCTTCTGGAGCGGGCCGGCGTCACCATCGCCTCCCATCCGGGAACTTGGCAGGGCGGCGCCCTGGTGGAGGCGGCCACCACGAACACCGGAACCTGGTACGTGCTCGCCGTGGACCGGGGACACCAGCTCGACAACGGCACGGCCACCGAGGGCGGCAGCCGGTCGTTGGCCCTCACCAACGGCCCCACCGGTGGGGGTCGGCTGATCCCGCTGGCCGGGTGGAGCAGGGCAAGCCGGTGAGCCAGGACTGGTCGCGGGTGACCTGGCGTGGCGAGCTGCTGGAGCAGGGGCGGCGTGCCGCCGCAGAGGCACTGCGCTGCCTGGACCAGGAGCACCCGGTCTGAGCCGGGCCGCCCGGCCCGCAAACCGGCGCGCGTCGGCTCGTCGCGCTGCGATAACCTCGGACGGTAACCCGCGAGACCGGGCGTGTTCGCGCGCCCCTGAGAGGCACAGATGAACGAGCCGCTGCACCGCTACACCGCCGAGCTGGCCAACCAGATCGAGACCGCCTGGCAGGACCGGTGGGAGGCCGAGGGCACCTTCGAGGCGCCCAACCCGGCCGGCCCCTGGGCCGAGCCCGAGAAGGTCGCGGGACGCGAGAAGCTCCTGGTCATCGACATGTTCCCCTACCCCAGCGGCTCCGGCCTGCACGTGGGGCACCCGCTGGGCTACATCGCCACCGACGTCTTCAGCCGGTTCAACCGGATGCTGGGCAAGAACGTGCTGCACTGCATGGGCTATGACGCCTTCGGCCTGCCGGCCGAGCAGTACGCCATCGAGACCGGCACCCACCCGCGGATCACCACCGAGGCCAACATCGAGGTCTACAAGCGCCAGCTGCGCCGCCTGGGCCTGGACCACGACGAGCGCCGCTCGATCCGCACCATCGACCCGGACTACTACCGCTGGACCCAGTGGATCTTCACCCAGATCTTCAACGCCTGGTACGACCCCGAGGCAGTCCGTCCCGACGGCGGCAAGGGCCGTGCCCGCCCGATCGACGAGCTGGTGGCCGAGCTGGCCTCCGGCGAGCGCGAGCTGACCGGTGACTTCGCCGGCCGGAGCTGGGCCGAGCTGAGCAACAAGGAGCAGGGCGACTACCTGGACGGCTTCCGGCTGACCTATGCCGACGAGGCCCCGGTGAACTGGGCCCCCGGCCTGGGCACCGTGCTGGCCAACGAGGAGGTCACCAACGAGGGACGCTCCGAGCGCGGCAACTTCCCCGTCTTCAAGGCCAACCTGCGCCAGTGGAAGATGCGGATCACCGCCTACGCCGACCGGCTGGCCACCGACCTGGACCGCGTCGAGTGGCCGGAGAACATCAAGGCCCTGCAGCGCAACTGGATCGGCAAGAGCCACGGCGCCCATGTGCACTTCACCGGCCCGAACGGGGAGGACCTGGAGGTCTTCACCACGCGCCCCGACACCCTGTTCGGCGCCTCCTTCATGGTGCTGGCCCCCGAGCACCCGCTGGTGGCCTCCCTGGTGGGTGAGGGCAGCAGCTGGCCCGAGGGCACCCGTGAGGCGTGGACCGCGGGTGCGGCCAGCCCGAAGCAGGCCGTCGAGGACTACCAGAAGGCCGCCGGGCGCAAGTCCGACGTCGAGCGCCAGATGGACGACAAGACCAAGACCGGCGTCTTCACCGGCGCCTGGGCCACCAACCCGGTCAACGGCGCCCAGGTGCCCGTCTTCATCGCCGACTACGTCCTGATGGGCTACGGCACCGGCGCGATCATGGCCGTCCCCTCGGGCGACAGCCGTGACTTCGACTTTGCCCGCGCCTTCGACATCGACATCATCGACGTGATCAGCCCCGCCGTCGACGGCACGGCAGACCCCGACTGGCCCGGCACGGTGGCCCAGGGCGAGGCCTTCACCGGCGAGGGCGTGATGGTCAACTCCGCCAACGACGAGCTGGACCTGAACGGGATGGGCGTGGCCGAGTCCAAGGCCGCCATGATCGCCTGGCTGGAGTCGAAGGGCGCCGGCGAGGGCACCGTCAACTACCGGATGCGCGACTGGCTGTTCAGCCGCCAGCGCTACTGGGGCGAGCCCTTCCCGATCGTCTACGACGCCGACGGCGTGCCCCACGCCCTGCCCGACGAGATGCTGCCGCTGGAGCTGCCGGAGGTGGACGACTACTCGCCGCGCACCTTCGACGCCGACGACCGCGACTCCAAGCCGGAGGCGCCGCTGGCCCGCGCCACCGACTGGGTCAACGTGGAGCTGGATCTGGGCGACGGGCTGAAGACCTACCGTCGCGAGACCAACACCATGCCGCAGTGGGCCGGTTCTTGCTGGTACTTCCTGCGCTACCTGGACCCGGCCAACGGCGAGGCCCTGGTGGACCCCGAGGTGGAGAAGTACTGGATGGGCAAGCACGCCCAGCCCGTCCCCGGTGCCCCCGCGGGCACCGTGGACCCGGGCGGCGTGGACCTGTACGTCGGCGGCGCCGAGCACGCCGTGCTGCACCTGCTCTACGCCCGCTTCTGGATCAAGGTGCTCAACGACCTGGGCCACATCCAGGCCGAGGAGCCCTTCCGCAAGTACTTCGCGCAGGGCATGATCCAGGCCTACGCCTACACCGACGGTCGTGAGGTCTACGTGCCGGCCGCCGAGATCGAGGAGCGCGGCGAGGGCAAGGCCACCACCTACTGGTACAAGGGGGAGCAGGTCACCCGTCGCGCCGGCAAGATGGGCAAGAGCCTGAAGAATGCCGTCAGCCCCGACGAGATGTACCAGGCCTACGGCGCCGACACGCTGCGCGTCTACGAGATGAGCATGGGCCCGCTTGAGCTGAGCCGGCCCTGGGAGACTCGCGCCGTGGTGGGCTCGCAGCGCTTCCTGCAGCGGCTGTGGCGCAATGTGGTAGACGAGGAGACCGGCGAGCTGGCCGTCACCGACGAGCCGATGGACACCGAGACCGCGCGCATCCTGCACCGCACCATCGCCGCGGTTCGCGAGGACTACGCCAGCCTGGGCTTCAACACCGCCATCGCGCGGCTGATCGAGCTGAACAACCACCTGACCAAGCTGGACGCGGTGCCCCGCGAGGCGGCCGAGAAGCTGGTGCAGATGGTGGCTCCGGTGGCCCCGCACATCGGGGAGGAGCTGTGGCGTCGGCTGGGCCACGAGCAGAGCATCACCTACCAGGCCTTCCCCGAGGCCGATGAGGCGCTGCTGGTGGCCGACACCGTGACCTGCGTGCTGCAGGTGAAGGGCAAGCTGCGCGCCACCCTGGACGTGGCCGCCGACATCAGCGAGGCCGACCTGGAGCAGCTGGCGCTGGCGCACCCGAAGACCGCCGAGTTCGCCCCCGACGGGGTGCGCAAGGTGATCGTGAAGGCCCCCAAGCTGGTCAACATCGTCCCCGCCTGACCGCTGGCGCAGACGGCACCGGGCCCTTGCGGCCCGGTGCCGTTCGCCGCTCCGGGTGACCTGCCGGCGGACCGTGGCCATGCCGCCCTGCGGGTGGTGTGCCGGCCGGCCTTGGGGCCTAGCGTGGATGGACCCGTCCCCACGAACCAGGAGAAGCAGATGAGCGAGCTCGTGACCACCTACCTGCAGGACCACCATGCAGGCTCCAGCGCCGGCGTCGAGGGCTTCGAGCGCGTCGCCGAGCAGCACGGTGACCCCGAGGTGCGGGCCGCCGTCGCCCGGCTGGCCCAGCAGATCCGCGAGGACCAGGACAGCCTGCAGCAGATCATGGACACCGTCGGGGCCAGCAGCTCCACCATCAAGGACGTCGCCGGTTGGGTGGGGGAGAAGGTCGCCCGCCTCAAGCCCAATGAGCGCATCGCCGAGCGGTCCCCGCTGTCGGACGTGCTGGAGCTGGAGGCGCTGGTGATGGCCGTCCACGCCAAGGGACTGCTCTGGAAGGGCCTGCTGGCCGTCGACGACGAGCGGCTCGACGCCGGTCAGCTGCAGCGCCTGGCCGACCGGGCCGATGCCCAGCGTGAGGAGCTGGACCGGTTGCGGCTGGGCCAGATCCACAAGCTGCGTCAGCACTGAGCAAGCCCGGTAGGGTTGGTCCATGCCGAAGATGAATGTCGAGAGCTTCAACCTCGACCACACCGCCGTGGCCGCCCCGTTCATCCGGGTGGCAGACCGCAAGCAGCTGCCCCAGGGCGACGTCCTGGTGAAGTACGACGTGCGCTTCTGCCAGCCGAACAAGGCCCATCTGGAGATGGCGGTGGTCCACTCGCTGGAGCACACCATGGCGGAGCACTTCCGCAACCATGCCGACTACATCGTCGACTTCTCCCCGATGGGCTGCCAGACCGGCTTCTACCTGATCGTGGTGGGTGACCACGACCAGGCCGAGGTCGAGCAGCTGGTGGCGGACACCCTCACCGACGTGCTCAACGCCACCGAGGTACCCGCCGCCAACGAGGTGCAGTGCGGCTGGGGCGCCAACCACACCCTGGAGGGCGCCCAGCAGGCCGCTCGCGCCATGCTGGAGCAGCGCGCCGCCTGGGGCCAGGTGATGGCGTGAGCGACGTCCTGCTGCTGGCGGCGATGGCGGAGGAGACCCGCCCCGTGCTGGCCGGCCGCGAGTACACCGAGCTGAATGTGCGACGCGGCCGCGCCTGGCGCCTTGAGGAGGCCGGCAAGGTGGTCACCCTGGTCACCTGTGGCATCGGCCTGGTCAATGCCGCCGTCTCCACCGCCCTGGCCATCGAGACCCACAGCCCCCGCGCGGTGGTCTCGATCGGTTCGGCTGGCGGGCTGGGCAAGGACGTCCGGGTGGGCGACATCATCGTCGGTGACTCCTACCGCTACGCCGATGCGGACTCCACCGCCTTCGGCTACGAGTACGGCCAGATCCCGTCGATGCCGCTGGCCTATGCCGGCGACGAGCGGCTGCTCGAGATGGTCCGCGCGGACCAGGCCGATGACACCGTGCACGTGGGGGAGATCGTCTCCGGCAACTCCTTCATCGACGCCCGCCTGGCGCCCACGGTGCAGGAGCGCTTCCCGCAGGCCCTGGCCGCGGACATGGAGTCCACCGCCATCGCCCAGGTGGCGCGGGGCTACAAGCTGCCCTTCGTCTGCGTGCGCTCGATCAGCGACCTGTGCGGCCCGAGCGCCGCGACGGACTTCCGCGGCGCCGTGGAGACCGTCGCCGAACGCTCCGCCGCCGCGGTCTGGCGGCTGGTCGCCCAGCTCTGAACCTCAGGCCGGCTCCACCTGCCACCAGGTGACCGGCACGGCTGCCTTGCCGCAGCTCTCCGGCAGTTCCAGCTCCTCGGAGCTGCCCCGGCACACCAGCAGGTCCTCCACGCGCCCGTCGGCGTGGACCACCCGCACCAGGTCGTCCTGCTCGGTGAGCGCCCAGGCCGTCGGGTCGGCGACCTGGTCGCGGTCCCGCAGCCAGGCGTCGGCGACGCGGGAGCGCTGGGGCAGGCAGCTGCGGCCGCGGTCGTGGCGGGCGTCCAGGCAGAGCAGCTCTCCGGACAGCGCCCGATGGCCCAGCGCCTCGTCCACCCGGGCCAGCACCTGACGGCTGGGGAGCGCCAGCGCCGTGGCGGCGAATCGGTGGCCACCCAGGTGGGTGGCCTCCCAGACCTGTTCCGGATGGCCGACGGCCAGGCTGCGGGCGAGCCGGCCACCGCTCACCGCGCAGCAGCGGTCCCGCTTGCCATTGCTGCAGACCAGCAGCACCGGCTCGCAGGGCTCCAGCCAGTCCGGCCGCGGGGCCGTGGCCAGTGCCGCCGGTTCGGTGCCCAGCAGGTGGATCAGGTCCTCCGGGCGGGTGACGGTGCAGCGGCCCAACCAGGGCGAGGCCGACGGTCCTCCGCCCACCAGCACACGGCGTGGTGCCGCGGCGTCCTCGCGCTCCGCGGGGGAGCGAACCAGCAGCAGCCGGCCCCCGGCCGTGGCCACCAGCTCCTCCAGCCGTGCACCCAGCGCCGGGTCCAGGTGCGACTGGGTGAAGGCCTTGGCGCCCCACGGTCCGGGTTGCTCCAGCGCCACCCAGAAGCGGGCGTCGGGGGCCGTCCCCAGGGCGGGGATGTCGGCCTCGGACCAGGCAGTGGCGCAGTTCTGCATGGGCCCCAGCCTAGGTGTTGGTCGCAGGCAGGTTCATGACACTCGGGTGATGGGAGCTTTCCCGCCGAGGGCGCTGTG
>NZ_BAAAIX010000014.1:0-26589 GCF_039526385.1 Luteococcus peritonei
ACACCAGACCCCGCAAGGTCTTGGACTACCGCACCCCAGCTGAAACACTCCAAGACATCATCGGTGTTGCACTGACCCCCTGAAGCCACCCCCTGAAGCCACCGCTCGATCCGGGATCGACGGCAGGGATCTCAGGGTTGGACGCCTGTACCAGTCGCGCGGCTGCCTGGTGCGGAGCCGTCTGTCAGTGGTGGCGTCTAGGTTGGAGCCATGAGCAACGAGCGCTTCGAGCCCCCGCTGGACGAGCCGCCGCTGGATCCGTGGGAGGACCTGCCCCCGGACGACGCCTACGAGGCGCCGCCGGTGGACCTGGACCAGGCCCTGCCCGTGGAGCAGCCGCGGGCGGCCCCCAGCCTGCCGGCCCACCAGCCGCAGGGGCCGAGCGCCGCCACCCGGACGGCCGGGGGAGAGGCGCCGATGGCCGAGCGCGCTCTGGCGGTGCTGCGCCAGCTGGTCGGCAGCCCTGAGGCGGTCTTCCACGAGGGGCAGCTGGAGGCGGTCCTGGCCCTCGTGGAGCAGCGGCAGCGAGCCCTGGTGGTGCAGCGCACCGGCTGGGGCAAGTCGGCGGTCTACTTCGTCGCCACCGCCCTGCGTCGCGCCGAGGGCGCAGGACCCACGGTCATCGTCTCCCCGCTGCTGGCGCTGATGCGTGACCAGATCGCCGCTGCCGAGCGGGCCGGGGTGCGGGCGGTCACCATGAACTCCGCCAATGCCACCGACTGGCAGGAGATCTCCGCCGCGCTGGCCGCCGACGACGTGGACGTGCTGCTGATCAGCCCGGAGCGGCTCAACAATCCCTCCTTCCGCGCCGAGCAGCTGCCGGACCTGGCCGCCCGGTGCGGCCTGCTGGTGGTGGACGAGGCCCACTGCATCTCCGACTGGGGCCATGACTTCCGGCCCGACTACCGGCGGATCAAGGACCTGCTGCTGGAACTGCCGGCCCAGACGCCGGTGCTGGCCACCACCGCCACCGCCAACGAGCGGGTGGTGGCCGATGTGGCCGAGCAGCTGGGCGCGGGCGGGCACCAGGTGCTCACCATCCGCGGCGCGCTGGCCCGTGACTCGCTGCGCCTGGGTGTCCTCCAGCTGCCGCACGCCGAGACCCAACTGGCCTGGCTCAGCGCCCACCTGGGTGACTTCGACGGTTCGGGCATCATCTACACCCTCACCGTCTCGGCTGCTGAGGACGTGGCGCGGGCCCTCACCGATGCCGGCTACGCGGTGAAGGCCTACACCGGCCGCACCGACACCGCCGAGCGCGAGCAGCTGGAGAACCAGCTGAGGGCCAACCAGCTCAAGGCCCTGGTGGCCACCAGCGCGCTGGGGATGGGCTTCGACAAGCCCGACCTGGGCTTCGTGATCCACCTGGGCGCGCCCAGCTCCCCGGTGGCCTACTACCAGCACGTGGGTCGTGCCGGCCGTGGGGCGGTCAATGCCGACGTGCTGCTGCTGCCCAGCGCCGCAGACCGAGACATCTGGCACTACTTCGCCACCGCCTCGATGCCCGACCAGGAGCAGGCCGCCACCGTGATCCGCGCCCTGTCGGAGTCGTCGAAGGCGCTGTCCACCGCGGCCCTGGAGACCCTGGTGGACATCCGTCGCACCCGGCTGGAGCTGCTGCTCAAGGTGCTCGACGTGGACGGTGCGGTGCAGCGGGTGAAGGGCGGCTGGACCGCCACCGGCCAGCCGTGGAGCTATGACGCCGAACGCTATGCCCGCGTCGCCGAGGCCCGACGCCGCGAGCAGCAGCTGATGCTGGACTACCAGAAGGGTGAGGTCTGCCGGATGCGCTTCCTCACCGAGGCGCTGGACGACCCGGCTGCCGCGGACTGCGGCCGCTGCGACGTCTGCGCCGGCCCCTGGTACGACGCCTCCCTGCCGGAGGCCGCCGTCGTCGCGGCCCGCAACGCCCTGGACCGCCCCGGCGTGCTGCTGGAGCCGCGCGCCCAGTGGCCCACCGGCATGGACCGGCTCGGGGTCCCGCTCAAGGGCAAGATCGCCGAGGGGCCGGAACGGGGGCGTGTCCTGGCCCGCCTCACCGACCTCGGCATCGGCCAACGGCTGCGCGCCCTGCTCGCCGAGCCCGACGCCCCGGTGCCCGAGGACGTGCTCAAGGCCTGCATCCCGGTGCTGCGCGAGTGGGACTGGGAGAGCCGTCCGGTGGCGGTGGCGCACGCGCCCTCGCGCTCGCACCCTCAGCTGGTTGCCTCGCTCGCCGAGGGTCTGGCGAACCTGGGACGGATGCACCAGCTCGGCCCGCTCGACCTGGTGGACGGCGGCCCGGTGGGGGAGGCCGGCGGCAACTCCGCCTTCCGGCTGGCCGGGGTCTGGGGTCGGATCGCCGTGGGGCCGCAGCTGGCCTCGAGGCTCGGCACCATCGGTGGCCCGGTGCTGCTGGTGGATGACCTGGTGGACTCCCGCTGGACCATGACCGTCGCCGCGGTGGCCCTGCGGGATGCCGGGGCCGAGGCCGTGCTGCCCTTCGCGCTGGCCCTGCAGTCCTGACGGGCGGGCACCTCCGGCAGCCTGACCGGCCCTGACCTGCGCTCCCGGATGGCGGCATCCGCGTGCCGGCCCCTTCCACCGGGGCCGGCCTGCCCTGCGACCCTGCCCGTGCTCGTGGGTGACCGTGCCGTCGCACGCCCTCCAGGGCTTCGGATGCCCCCGTGCGGCCTGCGGAGACCCCGCCGACCCGCTGCACCGCCCCGGGAGCGGCAGCTCGCCGTCTGCCGGCCCACAAGCGAGTTCACGGCCGTGACCAGCTTGTGCTCGCGAATTGGGACGGGTTTTGGCGTGCCAATGAACTTAGGCTAGCCTCACCTCAGAAGTTTTACGGAACTTCCTTCTTTCCTAATTCTCGTAGCACCGTCGATACCCGGATCAGGAGTCACCCCCCTCATGCACACCATCTCCCGTCGCGCCCTCACCGGCAGCCTCGCCGGCGCGCTCGCCGCCAGCCTCGTCCTCACCGGCTGCGGTGGCGGCCAGCAGGCCACCCCGGCCGCCGACGCCAGCTCGGCCAGCACCGTCGTGATCGAGGACAACCACGGCAAGCAGACCGTCACCCTGCCGCCGAAGAGCGTCGTCGCCACCGACAACCGCACCTTCGAGACGCTGCAGTCCTGGGGCGTGAAGCTGGCCGCCGCACCGCTGGGCCTGGTGCCCACCACCAACCCCTACCGGACCGACAAGTCCATCGTGGACCTGGGCACCCACCGGGAACCGAAGATGGAGTCCGTGGTGGCCGCCGAGCCCGACCTGGTGATCAACGGCCAGCGCTTCGCCCCCAAGTACGAGGAATTCCGCAAGCTCGCGCCCAAGGCCACCATCCTCGAGCTCGACCCCCGCGAGGGCCAGCCGCTGGCCGGCGAACTGAAGCGCCAGACCACCGCTCTGGGCGAGGTCTTCGGCAAGCAGGCCGAGGCCCAGAAGCTCACCACGGCGTTGGACCAGGCCACCGAGCGCGCCAAGGCCGCCTACAAGCCCGGCCAGAAGGTGATGGCCGTCAACGTTTCCGGCGGCGAGATCGGCTACATCGCCCCCAAGAAGGGACGCACCCTGGGCCCGGTCTTCGAGATGCTCTCGCTGACCCCGGCCCTCGAGGTGGCCGGCGCCACCGACGACCACCAAGGCGACGACATCTCGGTGGAGGCCATCGCGAAGGCCAACCCGGACTGGATCCTGGTGCTGGACCGCGACGCCGCCACCAGCGCCGCCACCGAGTCCTCCTACAAGCCGGCCAAGCAGGTCATCGAGAACTCCGCGGCTCTGAAGAACGTGGCCGCCGTGAAGAACCAGCGCGTGCTCTACATGCCCAACGACACCTACACCAACGAGGGCATCCAGACCTACACCGAATTCCTCGGCACCATGGCCGACGCCTTCGAGAAGGCCGACTGACCCGGCGATGAGCGCCACCAGCACCCACCCCGCAGGCCTGGCCGCTCCCGCGGCGGACGCGTCACCCCGCGTCCGCACCCGGGAGAAGCTGCTCGACCGCAAGCTCGCCCTCGGCATCGCCGCGGTCGGCGCGCTGCTGGTGCTCTCGCTGTTCACCGGCGTCTACGACGTCGTGGGCGGCGAGGGCGGCCAGGAGATGTTCGCGATCACCCGCATCCCGCGCACCATCGCGCTGGTGCTGGCAGGCGCCGCGATGGCGATGTCCGGCCTGGTGATGCAGCTGCTCACCCAGAACCGCTTCGTCGAACCCACCACCACGGGCACCACCGAATGGGCGGGCCTGGGGCTGCTGGCGGTGATGGTCCTCTTCCCGGAGGCCTCCCTCACCGCCCGCATGGTGGGTGCCATCGTGGCGGCCTTCGTCGGCACGCTGGTCTTCTTCGCCTTCCTGAAGCGGGTCTCGCTGCGCTCCTCGCTGATCGTGCCCATCGTGGGCATCATGCTGGGCGCCGTGGTGGGCTCGCTGAGCACCTTCGTGGCGCTGCAGACCAACACCCTGCAGAGCCTGGGCGTCTGGTTCGCCGGCTCCTTCACCTCGGTGCTGAAGGGCCAGTACGAGGTGCTGTGGATCACCGCGCTCGTCGTGGTGGCGGTCTTCCTGCTGGCCGACCGGCTCACCGTCGCCGGCCTGGGCGAGGAGATCGCCACCAATGTCGGCGTCGACTACGACCGGCTGGTCCTGGTGGGCACCGGCCTGATCGCCATCGCCACCGGCGTGGTCACCGTCGTGGTCGGCAACCTGCCCTTCCTGGGGTTGATCGTGCCCAACATCGTCTCCCTGGTCCGTGGCGACGACATGCGCAGCAACCTGCCCTGGGTCTGCCTGCTGGGCGTGGCCATCGTCACCGTCTGCGACCTGCTCGGGAGGACCCTCATCATGCCCTTCGAACTGCCCGTCTCCCTGATCCTGGGCGTGGTGGGCTCCGGGGTCTTCATCACCCTCCTGCTGAGGCAGCGTCGCCGTGGCTGAGACCCTCACCGTCGAGGCCCCGCCCGCGCCAGCACCCCGCACCACGCCGCCGCTGGTGGTGGAGCCGCGCGAGGGCGCCCGCAGCGCCGAGCGCTCCTCGGGCCCCTTCCCGACGAGCGCCGCGCTCCGGCGCTACCGCCTGGTGGTGAGCGGCCTGGCCGTCGCCTGCTGCCTGTTCGCGCTGGGCCTGCTGGCCTGGGACAACCCGATGCCGGTGGGCTCGCGCGGCTTCTGGCTGATCGCGGAGCGTCGTGCCACCTCGCTGGTGGTGATGGCCGTGGTGGCCTTCTGTCAGGCAATGGCGACGGTCAGCTTCCAGACCGTCACCAACAACCGCATCATCACCCCCTCGATCATGGGCTTCGAGTCGCTCTACGTGGCGGTGCAGACCAGCGCCATGTACTTCCTGGGCATCGCCGGGCTGGTGGCGGTGCAGGGCCGCGGCCTCTTCCTGGGCACCATCGCGATGATGGTGGTGCTCTCGCTGTGCCTCTACGGCTGGCTGCTCAGCGGCCGCTTCGCCAACCTGCAGGTGATGCTGCTGGTGGGCATCGTGCTGGGCGGCGGCCTGGGCTCGGTCTCCACCTTCATGCAGCGGCTGCTCTCGCCCAGCGAGTTCGACGTGCTCTCCGCCCGGCTCTTCGGCTCGGTGCAGAATGCCGACCCGGCCTACCTGCCCCTGGCCATCCCTCTGGTGCTGCTCGCAGGCGGTGCCCTGATGGCCCGCTCCCGGCGGCTGAACCTGCTGGCGCTGGGCCGGGAGGCCACCATCAACCTGGGCGTGGACCACCGTCGCGAGCTGATCCAGGTGCTCTTCCTGGTCTCGGTGCTGAGCGCCGTGTCCACCGCGCTGGTGGGGCCGATGACCTTCCTGGGCTTCCTGGTGGCCACGCTGGCCTACCAGTTCGCCGACACCCACGACCACCGCCGGGTCTTCCCGGTGGCCGTGCTCACCGGCTTCCTGGTGCTGAGCAGCGCCTACTTCGTGATGAACCACGTCTTCGACGCGCAGGGCGTGGTCTCCATCATCATCGAGCTGGTGGGTGGCTCGGTCTTCCTGTTCGTCGTGCTGAGAAAGGGTCGCCTGTGATCACGCTGGACCACGTCGCCAAGTACTACGGCGAGGACGTGCGGATCGGGCCGGTGGACCTGGACATCCCGGCCGGCGGGCTGACCGCCCTGGTGGGGCCGAACGGTGCCGGCAAGTCCACCCTGCTGACCCTGGTGGGCCGGCTGCTGGGGATGGACGAGGGCAGCATCCAGGTGGCCGGCCACGACATCTCCAGCACGAAGTCTGCCGACCTGGCGCGCATCGTCTCGATCCTGCGGCAGGAGAACCACTACGTCACCCGGTTGACCGTGCGCCAGCTGATCGGCTTCGGCCGCTTCCCCTATTCCAAGGGCCGGCTCACCGCGGCCGACGAGCAGATCATCAGCCGCTACATCGACTTCCTGGACCTGACCAGCCTGGAGCACCGCTACCTGGACCAGCTCTCCGGTGGCCAGCGCCAGCGCGCCTATGTGGCGATGGTGCTGGCCCAGGAGACCGACTACGTCCTGCTGGACGAGCCGCTCAACAACCTGGACATGCAGCACTCGGTGGAGATGATGCGCTTCCTGCGCACCGCCTGCGACGAGTTGGGACGCACCGTCGTGGTGGTGCTGCACGACATCAACTTCGCCGGTCACTATGCCGACCGGATCTGCGCCGTGAAGGACGGACAGGTGGTGGAGTTCGGCCCGCCCGAGGAGATCATGACCGACGAGGTGCTCAGCCGCGTCTTCAACACCCCGGTGCAGGTGGTGGACGGGCCGCGCGGTCCGATGGCCTGCTACTACTGAGCCCTCACCACTGGGCCCTCACCACTGCGCCCTCACCACTGCGCCCTCACCACTGCGCCCTCACCACTGGGTCTACACCACTGGGTCTACACCACTGGGCGGTCAGGTCGCGCAGCTCCCGGTAGCGCTCCAGCACCTGTGGCGTCGGCTCTGCCTGCAGGGTGACGGTGCCCGCCGCGGGCCAGCGCGGCGGCTCGGTCGCCCCCGACAGCGCCCAGGCGGCCTGCGCGGCCGCGCCCAGGGCCACGTACTCGGCCGGTTGCGGGCAGAGCAGGTCATGGCCCAGCACGGCGGGCAGCACCCGACGGGCCGCCTCACTGCGCGCCCCGCCGCCGATCAGCAGGATCCGGCCCGGCTCGGTGCCCAAGGAACCGGTGGCGGCCCGCAGCGCGGCGACGGCATCGGCCAGCGAGCAGGCAAGCCCCTCGATGCAGGCCCGGGCGATGTCCTCGCGGCCGGTGCTCGACCGGATGCCCCGGACGACGCCGGTGGCCTCGGGGCGGTTCGGGGTGCGCTCCCCGTCCAGGTAGGGCAGCAGCACGACGCCGTTGGCGCCGGGCGGGGCCTGCAGCGCCAGCTGGTCCAGCTCGGCATGGCTGATGCCGAGCATCCGGGCGCCCAGGTCCATGATCCGGGCCGCGTTCAGGGTGCAGGCCAGCGGCAGGAAGCGCCCGGTGGCATCGGCGAAGCCGTTGACCGCGCCGGTGGCATCGGCCGTCGGGACCTCGGAGACCATCGCAGCCACGCCGCTGGTGCCGATCGAGACCGAGACGTCGCCGGGCAGCATCGCCAGGCCCAGGGCCGCGGCCATGTTGTCGCCGGTGCCGGCGGCCATCGCGGCGCCCCCGGTGGTGTGGGCCACCACCTGCTGCGGCTGCTCGGCGATCGGGGTGAGCTCGATCTCGTGGCCCAGCGCCAGGGCGGCCACCTGGGGCAGCAGCCGGTTCTCGGCCGGGCTGTACCAGCCGGTGCCGGAAGCGTCGCCGCGGTCGGTGGTCCAGGCCGAGCCGGGTGCCGCCAGGTGGTGGCCGACGTAGTCGTGGGGGAGCACGATCCGCGCGGTGCGTCGGGCGTTCTCGGGTTCGTGGGTGGCCATCCAGCGCGCCTTGGCCGCGGTGATCGAGGCCACCAGGACGCTTCCGGTCAGTCGCGCCGCCTCGGCCGGCCCGCCCAGTTCCTGGTTCAGCTCCTCGGCCGCGGCCGCGGAGCGGGTGTCATTCCACAGCAGCGCCTCACGTACCGGCACGTCGTGCTCGTCGAGCGCCACCATGCCGTGCTGCTGGCCGCCGACGGCCACGGCCTCGGCCCGCTCCAGCAGGCCCTCGGTGGCCTGGTCCACCGCGGCCAGCCAGGCGCGCGGGTCCACCGAGGTGCCGTCGGGATGTGGGGCGCGGCCCTGGGCCACCACCTCGCCGCTGTCCGCGTCCACCAGGAGCGCCTTGGTGGACTGGGTGGAGGAGTCGATGCCGAGGACGAGGGCCATGTCGGGAATCTAGTACCCCCGCGTGGTGCCGTGGGCGGATCGTGGTTGATCCTTCGGGGTACCGCCCCGGGAGTCAGGCGGTCGGTGCCGGGGGAGCCCAGTTCGGGTCGCGGCCGATGAAGGCCATCAGCTTGTCCTCGCTGGAGGCGTCGGCGGCCACCGGCTGCTGCTCGCCGAACTGGCCCGAGGAGCGGATCATCTCCTCGCGGGCCTGCATGCCCTCGAGCATCTGGGCGCAGGTGAGCTGGTCCAGCCCGGACTCCTGACCGCTCGCGCGGGCCAGGTCCCAGGTGTGCATGAAGATGTCCGGCACGTAGAAGGTCTCGAAGGCCTCCAGCCAGGGCTGGCGTCCGAAGTGCTCGTTCTCCAGTTCCAGGTCCAGGCTCTTCGGGTTGTCCAGGATGGTCTGCATCTGCTCGCTGTGCTTGCGCCAGGTCTCCACCGGGTCTCCGGCCACCGAGGGCACGGGGGCCAGCGTGACACCCTCGGCGCCGCCCAGCAGGCTGCGCGACCAGTCCACCAGGTGGCCCACCACGTCGCGGGCGGTCCAGCCGGCCACCGGCGCGGGGGCGGACCAGTCGGTCACCTTCTCCAGCTTGGCGGCGAAGCTCGCGGCCAGGGTGCGGTGCTGCTCGGCCAGGGACTTGCGCTTCTCGTTGCGCTCTTCGCGGGAATCGCTCATGGGTCCCAGTCTGCCGCCCCCGGCGGCGTCCGGGGGAGAGGCCATGCGCACAGCTTATTTGAGAACGGTTATCATCAAACTCATGTCTCTCGATGCTGCTCCCCGCCGCCTGCCCGTCACCGTCCTGTCCGGCTTCCTGGGCGCGGGCAAGACCACCCTGCTGAACCATGTGCTCGCCAACACCGAGGGGATCCGGGTGGCGGTGATCGTCAACGACATGTCCGAGGTGAACATCGACGCCGCGCTGGTGGCCGACGGCCAGGGTTTCGCGCGCACCGAGGAGCGGCTGGTGGAGATGACCAATGGCTGCATCTGCTGCACGCTGCGCGACGACCTGCTCGTGGAGGTGGACCGGCTGGCCCGGCTGGGCCGCTTCGACCACCTGCTGATCGAGTCCAGCGGGATCAGCGAGCCGATGCCGGTGGCGGCCACCTTCGCCTTCCAGCGCGAGGACGGCGCCAGCCTGCTCGACGTCGCCGAGCTGGACACCATGGTCTCGGTGGTCGACGCCACCAGCTTCCTGGAGGAGCTGCAGCTGGCCGATTCGCTGGTGCAGCGGGGGATCGACGCCTATGAGCACGACACCCGCACCGTCGCCGACCTGCTGGTGGACCAGGTGGAGTTCGCCGACGTCATCGTGCTCAACAAGCTGGACCGGGTGGAGCGCTCCCGCGCCGACCTGCTGGAGGCCACCATCACCCGGCTCAACCCCGAGGCCGCCATCATCCGTACCAGCCACTCCAGGGTGGCGGTCTCCGAACTGCTGGGCGCCCACCGCTTCGATCTGGAGGTGGCTCAGCAGGCGCCTGGCTGGGTCAAGGAGCTGAACGGCGACCACGTCCCGGAGACCGAGGAGTACGGGATCGGCTCGGTGGTCTTCCGTTCCCCGCGCCCCTTCCACCCGCAGCGGCTGTGGCAGTGGATCGGTCAGATGGACGACGGCCGGCTGGGCCGCATCCTGCGCTCCAAGGGCTTCTTCTGGCTGGCCAGCCGCCCGTCGGTCACCGGCCTGTGGTCCCAGGCCGGCGGCGTCGCCCGCTTCGAGCCCTCCGGGGTCTGGGATCCCGAGGCCGGGATGGTACCGGGGCAGGAGCTGGTCCTGATCGGCCAGGGCCTGCGGCGTGAACAGATCGTGGCCGGCCTGCAGGACTGCCTGCTCACCGAGGCGGAGATGGCGCCGGGACCGGACGCCTGGCGGGAGCTGCCCGACCCGATGCCCGCCTGGGCCGAGCTGCCGGAGCACCAGGACTGCCCCGACCACGACTGAGCACGACCAGGACCGAGCACGAGCAGAACCCCGCACGAGCAGAACCCGGCACGGCCAGGATCGAGGCCGGCCCGGTTGTGCCGCGGGGGCGGGCACGCTTCGATGGGCTGGTGCCCGACCATGCCAGCCTGCGCCGCGACGAGGCCGAGACCCGCGCCGCGCTGATCACCGTCCGCCAGGTCCATGTGGAGCTCGACCTGCGTCGGCCCGAGAGCTTCACCAGCGCCACCACCATCAGCTTCGACTGCACCGCGCCGGGAGCCACCAGCTTCGTCGACTTCTGCGGCACCAGCCTCGACGAGCTGGTGCTCAACGGCCGGCCGGTGGCGCAGCCGCACTGGTCCGGAGGTCGGATCCGGCTGGAGGGCCTGGCCGCTCGCAACGAGCTGCTGGTGCGCGGCACCATGGCCTACTCCAGCGATGGGGAGGGGCTGCACCGCCACGTCGACGCCGCCGACGGCGAGGCCTACCTGTACGCCATGAGCTTCCTGGACGCGGCCCCGCGCTGGTTCGCCTGCTTCGACCAGCCCGACCTCAAGGCACCCGTCGGCCTGGACGTGCTCGCCCCGGAGCACTGGAGCGTGGTCGGCAACCAGCCGGCCAGCAGCACCGCGCCGGGCCGGTGGAGCATCGAGCCCGGCCATCCGCTGAGCAGCTACTTCGTCACCCTGGCCGCCGGGCCCTGGCACCGCATCGACGGCGGGCAGCACGGCCGCAATGCCATGGGCCGCCCGGTGGGCTTGACACTCCATGCCCGGGCCAGCCTGGCCGAGCAGCTGGAGGCCGAGGCCGAGGACATCCTGGCGGTGACCCGGGCCGGCCTCGACGCCTATCGCCGGCTGTTCGACAGTGACTACCCCTTCGAGGACTACGCGCAGGTCTTCGTGCCCGACTTCAACGCCGGTGCCATGGAGAACCCGGGCTGCGTCGTCTTCCGCGAGCAGTTCCTGGGCCGGGGGCCCGTGGCGCGCCGGGAGCGGGCCCGCCGGGCCGGCACCATCTGCCACGAGATGGCCCACCAGTGGTTCGGCGACCTGGTCACCATGCGCTGGTGGGACGAGCTGTGGCTGAACGAGTCCTTCGCCGAGTACATGGGCCACCGGGTGTCCACCGAGGCGGCCGGATACCCGCTGTGGACCGACTTCGCCCTGGAGCGCAAGCAGTGGGGGATCGACGCCGACCTGTCCCCGTCGACGCACCCGGTGGCGGGCAACGGTGCCGCCGATGCGCAGGCGGCGCTGGCCAACTTCGACGGGATCTCCTATGCCAAGGGTGCGGCGGTGCTGCGCCAGCTGGCCACCTGGATGGGCGACGAGGCCTTCCTGGCCGGGTTGCGGGAGCACTTCGCCGCGCACGCCCACGGCAATGCCACCATGGCCGACCTGCTCTCGGCCTGGCGCCGACAGGGCGTCGAGGGCCTGGACGAGTGGGTCGAGGCCTGGCTGGCCACCAGCGGCATCGACCTGGTGCGGGTGCAGGCCGACGACCGCCCGCGCCTGCTGCGGGAGGGCAGCCGACCGCACCGCCTGCTGCTCCAGGTGCACCCTGCGACAGCGAGTGTCCCCGCAGCGCAGCCGGGCGTCGAGCACCGGATCGCCGTCGAGGGCCCGCTGACGCCGCTTCCGGAGGCAGCCTCCGGCAGCCTGCTGCTGCCCGACGCCGACGGCCGCGGTTGGGTGCGCACCCGCCCCGCCGTGGTGGGCAGTGGCGACCCGTGGAGCGTGCCGGCCTCCACCCTGGCAGAGCCGCAGGCCCGGGTGGCGCTGCTGGGCTCGCTGCGCGACGCCTGGCGCCATGGTGAGGTGCCCACCGGGCGCGCCCTGGACCTGCTGCTGGACCACCTGCCCACCGAGACCGACCAGGACCTGCTGGCCTGGTGCTGCGGCCAGGTGGAACAGCTGTGCGGCAGCTGGAGCCTGCCACAGGACAGGGCGGCGCGTCGCGCCCGTGCCGCCGCGCTGCTGGAGCACGGCCGGGCGGCGAGCGAGCCGGGCAGCGACGCCCACCTCACCTGGACCCGGGCGCTGCTGCAGCTCACCGACTCCACCGACCTGCTGCTGGGCCTGCTGCAGATCGACGGCCTCGCCACCCTGGCCCCCGACGAGCGATGGCTGGCCGTGCGACGCGCCGTCACCCTGGGTCACGACCCCTCGCTGGTGGACCAGGAGCTGGCCCGCGACGACTCCAGCGCCGGCCGGCTGGCCGCCGCCCGGGCCCGTGCCCAGCTGCCCAGCGTCGAGGCGAAGCGCGCGGCGATGGAACTGGTGCTGGCGCCCTCGCAGGCCAGTACCTACCAGGTCCAGGCCGCAGCCACCGGGCTCTTCCTCCCCGACCAGCACGAGCTCACGGCGCCGCTGGTGGCCGAGTGGTTCGCCCGCATCGGTGGCACCGCCGCCTTCCGCTCAGGCTGGGCCCTGGGCGCCGTGGTGCGCACCGGCTACCCGTTCAGCCATGCCGACCGGGCCCGCCTGGCGGCCGCCCAGCAGGCGCTCCAGGACCCCGGGCTGGACCCCACCCTGGAGCGTGCGCTGCGCGATGGCCTCGCCCTGCTGGAACGCCACCATTCGGCCCTGACCGGCCTCGACGCGTAGAATCGAATGACCAACACGTCTTCTGGAGGATCCCCGTGAGCAGCACTCCCACCGGCGAGCAGCGTCGCAGGCGCTGGCCCTGGATCGCCGGCGGCGCCGTCGTGCTGGCCGCGGCCGGCGTCTACGGCACCGGCTACGCGATGGCTGGCGACAGCCTGCCGCGCGGTACCACCGTCGACGGCGTGAGCATCGGCGGCGTGGACAGCGCCACCGCCACCACGACCTTGCGCGAGGCCATGCAGCAGCGCGCCACCGCCCCGATCACGCTCGCCGCCGGCGGCAAGAGCGTGAAGCTGGACCCCGCCCAGGCCGGGCTCAGCGTGGACTACCAGGCCACCGTCGAGCAGGCCGGCGCCGGCAAGAGCCTCGACCCGGTGCACATCTGGAACGTGCTGCGCGGCGGCGGCCCGATCGAGCCCGTGGTCCGCACCGACCAGAAGGCGCTGCAGGCGGCCGTCGCGAAGGCCGCCCCCAGCTTCGCGGCCAAGGTCACCGACGCCACGGTGGCGCTGCAGCGCGAGAAGGTCACCCTCAAGCCCGGTGTCAACGGCGCCGAGCTGGACCAGGCCAAGGCCGTCGACGCGGTCTCCAAGGCCTATCTGGACACCACCTCCGTCGAGGCACCGGTCAAGACCACCGAGCCGGCCGTCACCACCGAGGAGGCCAAGCAGTTCGTCGCCAGCCAGATCACCCCGCGGGTGAGCAGCCCGCTGGTGCTGGACCTGGGCGCCAAGGGCAAGGTGCCGCTGACCGGCCCCGGCATCGGCGAGCTGACCAAGATCACCAGCAAGGACGGCCAGCTCAGCGCCACCACCGACATGGACGTGCTCTACAAGGCCGCCACCACCAAGGCCGCGAAGGCGGGCCTCACCGCACCGAAGGATGCCCGCTGGGCCCTGCAGGGCGGCAAGCCCACCCTGGTGCCCGGCAAGCCGGGCGAGCAGATCGACCGCAAGTCCTTCGACAAGCTGGTGGCGCCTGCCCTGGTCAAGACCGGTGCGGCGCGCACCGTGAAGGTGGCCGTGGCCAAGAAGGAGCCGGAGCACACCACCGAGGAGGCCAAGAAGGCCGCCGTGAAGCAGGTGACCGGCGAGTTCACCACCTACTTCCCGCACGCCGACTACCGCAACACCAACCTCTCGGTGGCCGCCTCGCGGGTGAACAACGCCTACATCGCGCCCGGCGAGACCTTCAGCATGAACGACACCATCGGTCCGCGCACGCCCGGCTCGGGCTTCGTGGACGGCTGGGTGATCAGCGGCGACCACCTGGTCAAGGAGAATGCCGGTGGCATCTCGCAGAGCGGCACCACCGTCTTCAACGCCCTGTTCTTCTCCGGCCTGCAGCACGTGGAGCACCAGCCCCACACCATGTACTTCGACCGCTACCCGGCCGGCCGCGAGGCCACGCTGTACTACGGCAGCATCGACGTGAAGTTCAAGAACGACAGCCCCTATGGCGCCATCCTGCAGGCCTCCGTGAACCCGTCGAGCCCCGGCAACAAGGGCTCGATCACCGTCAAGGTATGGTCCACCAAGGTCTACACCGCGGTGAAGAGCTCGGAGCTGGCCAAGTCGAACTTCACCTCGGGCCGCACCCTGCACCGCTCCGGCGAGAAGTGCCACGCCCAGGCCGCCTCGCCCGGCTTCACCGTGAACTACTCGCGGCTGTTCTACAAGGGCAGCCAGGTGGTCAAGCGCGAGCCCTACACCTGGACCTATGCCCCCACCGACGAGATCATCTGCGACTGAGCGGGCGCATCGCTCGCCCCGGACGGGTGGAGTGACGCACCACAACGGGTTGTAGAGTCATACCTGCCGCTCCCGGAATGCGGGCCCGGCCATGAACCAAGGATGAGGAGACCCCAGTGACCTACGTCATTGCGCAGCCGTGTGTCGACGTCAAGGACCGTGCGTGCGTCGAGGAGTGTCCCGTCGACTGCATCTACGAGGGCAACCGGATGCTCTACATCCACCCCGAGGAGTGCGTCGACTGCGGCGCCTGCGAGCCGGTCTGCCCGGTGGAGGCGATCTTCTACGAGGACGACGTGCCCGCCGAGTTCAAGCAGTACTACGACGTCAACGTCACCTTCTTCGACGGCATCGGCTCGCCCGGTGGCGCCTCCAAGCTGGGCACCATCGACAAGGACCACCCGGTCGTCGAGGCCCTGCCGCCGCAGGCCGAGTGACGCACCAGTCGTGAACAGCAGCACCTCGAGCAGCCGGGCCCCGTTGGCGGCCCGGCTGCCTGATTTTCCGTGGGACTCACTGGCCGGCGCCAAGGCCACGGCCCAGGCGCACCCCGGCGGCATCTGCGACCTGAGTGTCGGCACCCCGGTGGACCCGACCCCGGCGGTGGCGCGTGAGGCGCTGGTGGCCGCCGCGGAGCGCTGGGCCGGCTATCCGACCGTCTGGGGCACCCCCGCGCTGCGGGCCGCCATCCTCGGCTACCTGGAACGACGCTGGAAGGCCGCCGGTCTGGGCGAGCGCAATGTGCTGCCCGTGGTGGGCACCAAGGAGCTGGTCGCCTGGCTGCCCACCCAGCTCGGCCTCGGACCGGACGACCTGGTGGTCATCCCCGGCACCGCCTATCCCACCTACGAGGTGGGGGCCGCGATCGTCGGGGCCAGGATCCAGCGCTGCGACGACCCCGCGCAGGTCGACGGCACCCCCGCACTGGTCTGGATCAACTCCCCGGCCAACCCGCACGGGGCCATCCTCGACCCCGACGAGCTGCGGGCCTGGGTCTCCTTCGCCCGGGAGTCGGGGGCCGTGCTGGCCAGCGACGAGTGCTACGGCGAGTTCGGCTGGCAGGCCGAGCCCTGCAGCGTGCTGGACGCCGACATCTGCGGCGGTTCGTTCGACGGCCTGCTCGCGGTGCACTCGCTGAGCAAGCGCTCCAACATGGCCGGCTACCGCGGCGGCTTCGTCGCGGGCGACGAGCAGCTGTGCATGGAGCTGCTGGAGCTGCGCAAGCACGGCGGCATGATGCTGCCCGGCCCGGTGCAGGAGGCGATGGCCGCCGCCCTCGACGACCACGCGCACGTGGAGGAGCAGCGCGAGCGCTACCTGGCCCGCCGGGCGCTGCTCAAGCCCGCCCTGGAGAGCGCCGGTTTCACGATCGACCACTCCGAGGGCTCGCTCTACCTGTGGGCCACCCGCGGCGAGGACTGCCGCCGCACCGTCGACTGGCTGGCCGAGCGCGGCATCCTGGCCGCACCGGGCGACTTCTACGGCAGCCAGAGCGGCCAGCACGTGAGGATCGCGCTGACCGCCACCGACGAGCGGATCGCCGCCGCGGCCGAACGCCTGCGCGGCTGACCGAACCGGATGGACGACGAAGGCCCCGTGGCAGCTGCCACGGGCCCTTCGCACGTCGGTCAGGCGCGCAGCGTGATGACCGCCTCGGTGGGCTTCGGGGTGGCCGAGCCCTGCCAGCGGGCCACGGCATCGGTCTGGTTGGCCCAGGTCTGGCCCCCCACCTGCACCTGGGTGACGCCGGAGCTGGCGGTGGTCATCATGAACAGCTGGGTGGCCGACCACAGGTCGGTGGCGCTGGGTGCGTTCAGGGTCACCTGGGCCTGGCCGGTGGTGACGCTGACCCGCTTGCCGAAGGCCTTGGTCACCATCGCCGCGGCATCCTGGGACGAGGGGGTCTGGGAGCCCCGGTCCAGACAGCTGACCGCGGCGGGGGAGTGCCCGGTCAGGGCGCTGCCCCAGGCCTTGGCGGCCTCCACGTGCTTGCGGTAGCCGTCGGGCACGCCGGAGCGCTGCACCTTCTGCGCCACGTCGTTGATGTCGCCGCTCTGCCAACCGGGCACCTTCACCAGGTGCTCGTAGAACTTGCCGGAGGCGTACCAGGGGTCCATGATCTGCTCCACCGTGCCCCAGCCCTGCGAGGTGCGCTGCTGGAACAGGCCCACCGAGTCCCGGTCGCCGTAGTCGATGTTGCGCAGGTCGGACTCCTGCATGGCGGTGGCCAGGGCGATCGACGAGGCCCGCGCGGGCAGCCCACGACGCTGCGCCTCCGCCACGATCACGGCGGCATTGCCGGCCTGCTCCAGGCTGAGCGAGTCCACCTCGTCGCCCACCACCACCTGGCACTGCTGGTCCGGTGGCATGACGGTGGGGATGTTGCTGTCCAGCAGCCCGACCACCCAACGGACGATCAGGGCCAGCAGCAGCACCAGCACCACCATCCCCAGCAGGGGATAGAGGCGCTGGCGGCGGCGCCGCGAGGCGCTGGGGCTGGCCACGTCAGTTCTTGTGCAGGGCGGCGTTCAGCTCGATGCGCTGGCCGTCGCGGGGCTTGGCCAGCACGGCACCGCTCTGCGAGTGGCGCAGGTAGAGGATGTCGCTGGAACCCGACAGCTCGGCGGCCTTGACCACGGTGCCGTCGGGCAGCTGCACCTTGGTGCCGGCGGTGAGGTAGAGGCCCGCCTCGACGACGCAGTTGTCGCCCAGCGAGATGCCCACGCCGCTCTCGGCGCCCAGCAGGCAGCCCTTGCCGATCGAGACGACCTCCTTGCCGCCGCCGGACAGGGTGCCCATGATCGAGGCGCCGCCGCCCACGTCGGAGCCGTCGCCCACCACGACGCCGGCCGAGATCCGCCCCTCCACCATGGAGTGGCCCAGGGTGCCGGCGTTGAAGTTGACGAAGCCCTCGTGCATCACGGTGGTGCCGTCGGCCAGGTGGGCGCCCAACCGCACCCGGTCGCCATCGGCCACGCGGACGCCGGAGGGGATGACGTAGTCCACCATGCGCGGGAACTTGTCGATGCCGAAGACGGTGACCACGCCGCGGGCCGGGCGCAGCGCCAGCTGCACCTGCTGGAAGCCCCCCACGGCGCAGGGGCCCACCGAGGTCCAGACCACATTGGGCAGGACGCCGAAGATGCCGTCCAGGTTGATGCTGCGGGGCTGCACCAGGCGGTGGCTGAGCAGGTGCAGGCGCAGGTAGGCGTCGCTGACGTCGGCCGGGGCAGCGTCCAGGTCGATGACCGACTGCACCAGCTTCAGCTCCACCCGACGGTCCGGGTCCTCGGTCTGCGCGGAGACCATCTCCCGGGGGGCCTTGGCGCCCTCGGCCGGCGAGCCGAGCTCGGGAGCGGGGAACCAGGTGTCCAGCACCTGTCCGGATTCGTGGACGGTGGCCAGGCCCCAGCCCCAGGCAGAACGAGTCGCGTCAGTCATGCGCTCCAGCCTAGCGGGGAGCCGCGGTCACCTCAGACCTCCAGCGACAGGTGCGCGTGCCCTCCCTCGGGCCACCCCGCGGCCTCCCGGTGGCCGTCCACCACGGCGATGCCACGGGCGGTGGCCACCTCGACGCCGTGCCCGGCGCGCCCGGCGCGCAGCACCACGACGCCGCCGCAGGTCTCGGGGTCGAGCTGGGCCGCAGTGACCGCATCCAGCTCGTCCACCACCAGCAGGCTGTCGGGTGCCAGCTCGGGCAGGGTCAGCTCCCGACCCAGCAGGCCGGCGAGCAGCAGACGCCGCAGCAGCCGCAGGTCGGTGGCGCGCTCGCGCAGGTAGGGATTGTCCATCGACGCGAAGACGTCCACCTGCCGGTCGTAGACCTCGGCGACGGCCCGCGCGCTGCTGGCACCCCCCAGCACCGCGGTGCGCAGCGCGCCCACCAGCCCCGGGTCGTGCAGCAGGCCGCGCAGGGCGTGCATCACCTGGCCCTGCACCCCCGGCCCGTCGAGCTCCAGCAGGAGTGCGTCGACGGCGTCGGTGGCGGCCAGCAGCCGGGCGCGCTCCGCCTCCGGCTCGGCCAGGGCGGCATAGCCGGAGGTATCCACCTGCAGGTCGAGGTGGTGCACCAGTCCCGCGACGGCCTGCGCCTCGTCCAGTTCGTCGTCCATCTCGGCGGCGGTGAGGTCCTCACCGAAGTCGTCGGTGGCGAGCTCGAGCAGCCGTTGCACCGCCAGCAGCGCCTCCGGGCCGTGCGCCACCAGGCGCAGCTCGTCGCCGCCGCGCACCCCGAGGCCGCCCAGGGCGGTCATGCTGCGGGCATCCACCGTGGGCCCGTCGCCGCGGGCGGCCACCACCTGGGCGTCCAGCCCCGCGATCGCGCCCACCAGCGCAGCGGCCGGCCGGGCGTGCAGGCCGTGCGGGTTGCCCAGCCGCAGCCTCACCTGCAGCTCGCCACCGGGCGGCAGGTCTGTGCCGTCCTCGTCGTCCGGTCCGGTGACCGCAGCAGGGGCCGGGTCCGTGCCCGGCGCCTGCAGGTGTTCCCGCTTGGCGCCCAGGGCGGCCTCGGCCTCGGTGGCCACCCGCTCCAGCTCGGCTCCGGCGGAGGCGCTCACCATGGCGGCCAGCAGCCCCTCCACCAGCGGGGCGGAGGAGATCCGCACCCGCTCGGCCAGGGCCGGGTCCAGGAAGTCGACGGCCATCTCGGCCGAGAGCACGGCGCTGCCCAGGTCCACCAGCACCAGGATGCCGGAGCAGGCCTCCAGTTCCTCGAGCGCTGCGCTGATGGCGGTGGCGTCGGTGCCCAGTGTCGTCTCGTCCAGGCCGGCGGCCACCCGCACCGGGGGCCGGACGGCCTGGTCCACCATCTGCTCCGCCAGGCCGACGGCGGCCGTGGCCAGGGCATGGCTGTGCGAGACGACGACCAGGCCCACCATGTCTTCCCCCGAGGACATCGGCATCAGCGGAGCGTGGCTGCTGCGGACTCCAGCAGCATGGTCATGCTGGTGGCGCCCGGGTCGGCGTGGCCGGCGCTGCGCTCACCCAGGTAGGAGGCGCGTCCCTTGCGCGCGACCAGCGGCACGGCGGCCTCGCGGCCGGCGGCGGCGGCCTGCAGCCCGGCCGCCAGGCAGGAGGCCAGGTCGGGATGGGAGGACTCCATCGCCTCGACGGCCGGCTGCAGCGCGTCCACCATCGTCTTGTCCCCCAGCCCGGCCTTGCCGCGAGCGATCACACCGTCCAGCCCCGCCCGCCAGGCCGCCGCCATCGCGGCAGGCGATTCGTCGGCGGGCGCTGCGGCCGCGAAGCGCAGCAGGAAGGTGCCGTAGAGCGGGCCGGAGGCCCCGCCCACCGTGCTGACCAGCGTCATGCCGGCCTTCTTCAGGTAGGAGGCGGCATCGGGGAAGTCATCGGCAGCCAGGGCGGCCACGGCCTTCATGCCGCGCTCCATGTTGGAGCCGTGGTCGGCATCGCCGATCTGGCGGTCCAGGTCGGTGAGCTCGGCGGCGTGCTCGCTGATGCGGTCGGCGAAGTCCGCCATCCAGGCGGCGGCAGTCTGGGTGTCCACGTCAGCAACCCCACCGCAGGCCGGGGGTGTTCACCGGGGCGTCCCACAGGCTGAGCACCTCATCGTCCGCCTTCAGCAGTGTGACAGAGCAGCCGGCCATCTCCAGTGAGGTGATGTAGTTGCCCACCAGGCTGCGCGCCACCTGCACCCCCTTGCCCTTCAGGATCCGGTCCACCTCGCCGAACATCAGGTACTGCTCCAGCAGGGGAGTGCCGCCCATGCCGTTGAGCAGGCAGATCACCGGGCCGCCGGTCAGGTCCAGGTCCGCCAGGATCGGCTCCACCAGCATCTCGGCCACCTCGCGCGCCGGGGCCATCGCCCGGCGCTCGCGGCCGGGCTCGCCGTGGATGCCGATGCCCAGCTCCATCTCGTCCTCGCCCAGCTCGAAGGTGGGCTTCCCGGCCGCCGGGACGGTGCAGGAGGTGAGCGCCATGCCCATCGATCGGCCCTGGTCGTTCACCCGCCTGGCCAGCTCCACCAGCGCGTCGAGGTCGCGTCCGGCCTCGGCGGCGGCGCCCACGATCTTCTCCAGCAGCACGGTGACGCCCACGCCGCGGCGCCCGGCGGTGTAGAGCGAGTCGGTGACGGCCACGTCGTCATCGGTGACCACGCTCTCCACCCGGATGCCGGACTCGGCGGCGGCCAGCTCGGCGGCCATCTCGAAGTTCATCACGTCGCCGGTGTAGTTCTTCACGATGTGCAGCACGCCGGCGCCGGCGTCGACGGCCTGGGTGGCGGCCATCATCTGGTCGGGCACCGGAGAGGTGAAGACCTCACCGGCGCAGGCGGCGTCGAGCATGCCCGGCCCGACGAAGCCGCCGTGCATCGGCTCATGGCCCGAGCCGCCGCCCGAGACCAGGCCCACCTTGCCGGGGCGAGGAGCGTCCTTGCGGTAGACGATGCGGTTGGCGTGGTCGATCCGCAGCCGTTCGAGATGCGCGGCCTCCATGCCCACCAGGGCCTCGGCGACGACATCGGCGGCGTCATTGATGAGCTTCTTCATGACGCCAGTCAAGCACCGGCGGGGTGTCAGGCCAACAGGTCTGCGACCATTCCTGCGGCACCCGGCGCGGCGACGACGAAGGCCCCGTCCAGCTCCCGGACCTCCGCCCCGGCCTCCTGCGCGATGAGCAGTCCGGCCAGGTGGTCCACGGGGCTGAACCGGTGCACCACCCCGGCCGCGGCCCACCCCGCGGCGATTCCCGCCAGGGAAAGGGTTCCCGAGCCCATGATGCGCGCGGTGCAGTGCTGGGCGGCCAGTCCGTGCAGGAAGCGCTCCATGCCCGGCCACATCCGGTGGGCATCCAGCTCGACGAGGACGGTCCGGCCGGCCAGGCGCGGCACCGGGGCGAGCTCCAGCGGGACACCGTCGAGGGTGGCGCCCAGTTCCCGGGCCGCCAGGAAGACGTGTCCCAGCGCGGGCTGCGCGACGGCGGCGACCACCGGCTGGCCGTCGACGGCCAGGGCCAGGCTCATGGAGGTCCAGGGCAGCCCGTTGGCCAGGTTGGTGGTGCCGTCCACCGGGTCCAGGAACCAGGTGGGGCGGCCGGGCTCGGCCGAACCGCCGAGCTCCTCCCCGACCACCAGGTGCCGGCCCTCGAAGGTCTCCTCGATGACCCGACGCACGTGGCGCTCCACCGCCAGGTCCACCTGGGTCACCAGGTCGGCGGCATGGGCCTTGCTGTCCACCCGGCCGAGCGCCGCGGTGCGGGTGAAGCCGATGGACCACTGCGCCAGCTCCTGTGCGACGTGGATCCAGTGCGCCGTCTTCCGGGTGGTGCCGGCGTGCACCGCCAACTGGCCGACCTCCATGCCGGCCAACGCCAGCGGACTGGTGCCCTGGCTCAGCAGGCGACGCAGCAACCGGGGCCGGCCCGTGGTGATCCGGTCCACGCCGAGCTCGATGGCCAGGCTCATCGTCGGCGCGTCGTCGATGCTCCACACCGCCAGCTCCAGGCCCATCCGATGCACCTGCTCGACCAGGGCCTCGGTGAGGTGGATCCACTCGACGTTGACGGCCGACGGCTGCAGCCGCCGGACGCTCTCGTGGTCCATCTGCCCGCCGTCGTGGTCGTGGGTGATGTCCGCCTCCGGGAGCCGCTCGCGCACGTGCAGCATGGCCTCGACGTCCCCGCACCAGGCGATGGGCACCAGCGCCGCGTCGGGACCCGTGGCGAAGGCCTCCACCACCTCCAGCGCGGCACGCGCGTCGTCGACGCAGACCGTGTCCACCAGCACGGACACCGGGCGGGAGCGCTCCCGGTTCAGGTCGGCGAACTGCTCCAGGGTCGCTGCCAGGGTGGGGATGCCCGCGGGCAGGTGGCGCTGCTCGGACACCCGCACGGGCGCGCCCCACAGCCGCAGCAGGGTGGCGTCGTGCAGCACCACGCTGGTGCCGTCGGCCGTGGTGCGGATGTCCAGCTCCACCACGTCGGCCCCGGCCTCGACGGCGGCGGCGAAGGCCTCGGGGGTGTTCTCGCGGGCCGACTCGCAGTCGCCCCGGTGGGCCACGACGGTGATCATGGCCGGGAATCTAGGCGGTCCGGGTGTCCGGCCGGTGAACTCAGCGTCGCACCCCGGGGATGTCCTGGGTGATCAGCCGGTCGATCCGCAGCCAGGGCGCCCGCTTGTGCCAGTCCAGGCGCACCCGGATGTGGTCGGAGCGCATGATCGTCGCGGTCAGGGCGGTGAAGACCACCCCGACGGCGATGACGCCGAAGAGCAGGGTGGAGCGCGGGCCGAAGTGGTCTCCGATCCAGCCGACCAGCGGCGAGACCATCGGCGCCATGCCCATGATGGTCAGGCCCCACAGGGCCATCACCCGGCCGCGCATCTGGGGTGCCGTGGCCGTCTGCAGCAACGAGTTGCCCGTCACCAGGGCGGTGATGGTGAAGAAGCCCACCGGTACCTGCAGCACCACGAAGAGCCAGAAGCTGCCGCTCAGCGCACTGGCCAGGTTGAACAGGCAGTAGCCCACCATGCCCATCAGCACGTGTCGCAGCCGTGGGCTGCCGCGCCGGGCGCTCCACAGGGCTGCGACCAGCGCGCCGATCCCCATGAAGGAGCCGATGATGCCGTAGTCCCCGGCGCCACGGTGGAAGGCCTCCGTGGCCATCACGGCATTGGAGATGTTGTAGTTGAAGCCCAGGCCTCCCACCGCGAGACCGACGGTGAGCAGGGCCATCAGGTCGGGCCGACGTCGCACGTAGCGCAGCCCGGCGACGAAGCCGCCACCCTTGCCGCGGGTCGGCCGCGCAGGGTGGAGCAGGTCCGAGCGCATGCTCAGCAGGGCGGTGATCATGGCCGCGAAGGCCAGGACATTGGCGGCGATCACCCATCCGGTGCCCACCAGGGCGACCAGGGCTCCGCCGATCCCGGGGCCCAGCAGACGTGCCGCATTGAAACTGGCGGAGTTGAGGCTGATCGCATTGGGCAGCTGCTCGAAGGGCACCACCTCGCTGACGAAGGCCTGGCGGGCCGGGTTGTCGAAGGCCATCGCGAGGCCGTCCACCAGGGACAGCACGAAGACCTGCCACAGCCGCACGTGGCCGGAGATCACCAGGGTGGACAGCACCAGGGAGCTGAGCAGCCCGAGCGTGCAGCTGGTGAGCAGGATGTGGCGCTTGTTGAAACGGTCCGCGACCGTGCCGGCGACGGGGCTGAGCAGCAGGCCGGGCAGGAAGACCAGCGCCGTCTGGTAGCCCAGCGCCTGGGCGTTGCCGTCGGTGAGGACCACGAGCACCAGCCAGGCCTGCGCGGTGCGCGCCATCCAGCCGCCGATGTTGCTGACCAGGCCGCCCAGGAACCAGACCCGGTAGTTCGGGTTGGACAGCGAGGCGAAGGTCGAGCTCACGACGAAGGATCTCCTGGTCAGGCCGGCGCTGGGGCGCGGCGGTGGCGGACGCCCGGATGGCGCCCCCAGCAGGCTAGGCCGTCACCCGCAGCACTGACCAACCGGGTGGTCAGCCGGCCCGGTCAGCCCGACCGGCGGCCCCTCGCTGGCCCGGGCGGGAGCGGCTGGCGTGCAGGGCCCCCGCGAGCAGCAGACCCCAGAGCACGAAGAGCGGATCCCACAGCAGCGCATGGCCCACCAGGGCGGGGGTGGCATCGGCTCCGCGCGCCAGCCCGATCCAGGCCCCCACCATGCCCAGCCCGCCCCAGGCCAGCAGCAGCGCCACGCCCAGCCAGGAGACCAGGCGGACCCAGCGGTGGCCCGGCCCGCGGGCGTGGTCCAGCCAGGGCACCAGCGCCCCGGCAGCTTCACCAGCACCACGACGGCCATCAGCAGGCGGACCCGCAGGCCGCCGCTGCGCTGCATCTCGACGGCGAAGCTGCCGACGGTCTCCAGCAGCCAGTCACCGCCCAGTGCCCAGTACAGGCTGGCGGCGGCGTGCAGCAGGCCGACCAGGGCCGCGCCCGCGTACAACCGACTCGCGCGTGCTCGATCCATGTCCCGAGCCCAGCAGCCCGAAAAGCCGCTCGGGCCACGCGATGGCGAACAGCAGGTGAACATCACCAGCGGCGATAGTCTCGACGGCGTGCTGCTCACCCCGTGCCGTCCCCAGGAGCTGGCCGACCTGCTGCCCGAGGCCCTGGCTGGTCGTCGGGTGCTGGCGCCGTTGGGGCCCGAGGCGGAGCGTGAGCTGGCGATGCTGCGTCCCGAGCTGCCGGTGGCCGAGCCGGGCGCCGCGGTGGTGGTCTCCACCTCCGGCTCCACCGGGGCGCCGAAGGGCGCGGTGCTCTCGGCGGCTGCCCTCGAGGCTGCCGCCCGCTCCACGCAGCAGGTGCTGGGCCGGCGCACCTGGACCTGCCCGCTGCCCACCCACTACGTCGCCGGGCTGATGGTGCTGGTGCGCGCCCACGTCGACGGCACCCGGGTGAGGATGGCGGCCAGCGACCTGTCGGACCTGGACCCGGCTCCCGGCGCGAATGCCATCTCCCTGGTGCCCACCCAGCTCTTCCGTGCCCTGGAACGGCCCGAGGTCCTGCAGCGGTTGCGCCGCTACACCGTCCTGCTCGGCGGGGCCGCCGTCGACCCCGCCGTGCTGCAGCAGGCCCGGGAGGCCGGCCTGGACGTCCGCACCACCTACGGGATGAGCGAGACCTGCGGCGGCTGCGTCTGGGACGGCGAGCCGCTGCCCGGCGTCGAGGTGCGGCTGGACGACCAGCAGCGCATCGCCCTGGCCGGCGAGATGGTCTTCTCCGGCTACCGGCTGCAGCCCGAGCTGACCGGCCAGGTGCTGCAGCAGGAGGCGGGTCGACGCAGCGTGCTCACCAGCGACCGGGGTGAGCTGCACCAAGGACGGCTGCGGCTGCTGGGTCGCGTCGACGACGTGGTGGTCAGCGGGGGAGTCAACGTGGACCTGGCCCGGGTGCAGCGCGCCGTCGAGGCCCTGGCGCCAGGCAGCTCGCAGGTGCTGGCGCTCCCGGACGTGGAGTGGGGCCGGCTGGTGGTGCTGGCCACCACGACGGAGCACGACCTGGCCTGGTGGCGCGAGCAGTTGTCCGGCGAGCTCGGCCGCGCCGCGCTGCCGCGTCGGGTGGTGCGGCTCGACGTGCTGCCACGCACCAGCTCTGGCAAGATCGACCGACAGGCCCTGCTGCGTCAGCTGGCCTGAGGAAGGCAGTACACCCGTGGCAACCACCGCCGAATGGATCGAGGGCGCGCGCCCCCGCACCCTGCCCGCAGCCCTCTCCCCGGTACTGGCCGGCTCCGCGACGGCCTGGGCCGCCGGAGGCTTCCGGCTCCTGATGGGCGTGCTGGCCTTCGTCGTGGCGCTGGCGCTGCAGATCGGCGTCAACTTCGCCAACGACTACTCCGACGGCATCCGTGGCACCGACGAGGACCGCGTCGGCCCGATGCGGCTGGTGGGCTCCGGCGCCGCCAGCCCGGCTGCGGTCAAGGCCGCCGCCTTCGGCTGCTTCGGCCTGGCGGCCCTGGTGGGCCTGGTGCTGGTGGCGCTGAGCGGGCACTGGTGGCTGCTGGCCGTGGGCATCGCCTGCATCCTGGCCGCCTGGTTCTACACCGGCGGCGAGCACCCCTACGGCTATGCCGGGCTGGGTGACGTCTTCGTCTTCGTCTTCTTCGGCCTGGTGGCGGTCTGCGGCACCACCTACGTGATGATCCACCGCGTCACCGCGGCCACGCTGGCCGCCAGCGTGGGCATCGGCCTGCTGGCGTGCCTGATCCTGGTGGCCAACAACCTGCGCGACATCGTCGGCGACCGCGCGGTGGGCAAGCGCACCCTGGCCACCCGCCTGGGCGATGCCGGCACCCGCCGCTTCTTCGTCCTGCTCTGCGCGATCTCGGTGGCCTGCCTGGTGGCGGTCGCCGCGATGACCACGTGGTGGGCGCTGCTCGGGCTGGTGATGCTGGTCTTCCTGGTGCCCGCCTCTCGCTCGGTGCTGGCCGGTGCGAAGGGTCCGGCGCTGATCGCGGTGCTGAAGCAGACCGGCTTCGCCGAGCTGGCCTGCGCCGTGGGGCTCTTCGTCGGAATCCTCATCGGCTCCTGACCAGGCGGTGGTGGGCGCACCGGG
>NZ_BAAAIX010000014.1:26606-72143 GCF_039526385.1 Luteococcus peritonei
CCCACCACCGGGTCCGGCAACCGCCCGGGGGGTTTGGGGATGTGCGGTACCGGACACCCGCCGCGGGACCGGGGTGGTGGTCCGCGCGGCGGGGGTGCGAGGTCCGGGAGCTACTTCTTCGGGGGCGAAGTGTCACCGTTGACCTCGGCAGACAACCTAGCCACGATCCGGACCGATCCCATCACCGGCCGATCGGTCAAATCCGCAGCAAACCTGAACGAGCCCGGCGATTCCGGGACCGGTGCCCCGAGGCTGCGCTGCGCTTGCAGGGTGCAAGCACCAAGTCCCTGGCTGGTAACGGATCCACACCGCCCTGGGCCGGACTGACTAGGTGGTTCAGATTCGTTCAGAGAACCTCTGGCAGGTTCAAATCCTGAAGGCTTCTCAGGCTTCAATGGCCGTCCGAGGGCCTCGCGCCCTGCCGCTGGACGCGCGTCAAGCCTTGTTGACAGCAGTTCTCCGAAAATTTTTCGGGCGTTGGCGAGACGGCCACAGTTGTTCGACTTCATCACTTCACTTCTTCGACTTGCCCCCGGGCGCAGGCGACCGCCCAGCCGGCGGCCGGCGGGGAGCAGGACCGAGGCCCGACCGGCAAAGGCTGGCAACCGCTGTCGGTGCGGCCCGGGCCGAGATGTGATGGGAGCACCCAGTACGAAGGAGTGCAGATGACCGAGATCCAGGTCCCCCCGGCAGCGCAGGTGCTCGTCGACTTCCAACCCACCAAGGAGTTCTTCGTCGGCATCGACTCCGACGGCTGTGCCATGGATGCCATGGACATCAAGCACCAGGAGTGCTTCACGCCGTGCTACATCAAGTACTTCGACCTGCAGCCCATCTCGACGCTGGCCCGCGAGACCGCGATCTTCGTCAACCTCGGCTCGGTCACCCGCGGCCTGAACCGTTGGCTGGCCCTGCGCCGGCTGCTCGACCTGCTGCGCGACCGCACCGAGGTGGCCGAGCGTGGCGTGGAGATCCCCGAGTACCCCGAGCTGAGCGCCTTCATCGAGTCCGGCTTCCCGCTCTCGGACAAGGGCATCGCCGCCTATGCCGCGGAGCACCCCTCGGAGACCATCGACCGCTGCATCCGGTGGGGCAACGGCGTCAATGCCAGCATCGCCGACATGGTGCACGGCTGCGGCCCCTTCCCCGGGGTGAAGCGCGCCATGGAGGCGATGTACGACCACGTGGACGAGATGACGGTCTCTGCCACCCCGCTGGAGGCGCTGGAGCGCGAGTGGGGCGAGCACGGCCTGGCCCGCTACATGCAGGTGATCGCCGGCCAGGAGATGGGCGGCAAGGCGCAGCACGTGCACTACGCCGCCAAGGGCAAGTACCCCGACGACCAGCACATCATGCTGATCGGCGACGCCCCCGGTGACCGCGACGCCGCCGCCAAGGAGGGCGTGCTCTACTACCCGATCAACCCCGGCCACGAGAAGGAGAGCTGGGCGCGCTTCGTCGACGAGGCGCTGCCCCGCTTCCTGGACGGCAGCTTCGCCGGCGACTACCAGGCCGCACTGATCGCCGAGTTCGAGACCTACCTGCCCGACGAGGTGCCGTGGCAGACCCTCTCCGGCACCACGAAGGTCTCCGCACCGGTCGTCAAGGCCTGAGACCACCCCGACGAAAGGACCCACCCATGCCCCAGCTCGTTGACCTGACGGCCACCCCCTACAACCTCGACCAGGGCCAGATCGACTGGGTCGAGCAGACCATCTCCGCCATGAGCGACGAGGAGAAGGTCGGCCAGCTGTTCACCAACCTGTTCTTCTTCGGCGAGGACGCCTTCAGCGGCAATGCGCTGACAAATGGCGAGATCCTGGCGAAGTACCACATCGGCGGCGCGCGCTACCAGGGCGGCACCGCCCAGCAGGTGCAGGAGCTGATCAACCAGCTGCAAGCCGAGTCGAAGATCCCGCTGCTGGTGGCCGCCAACTGCGACGCCGGCGGCAACGGCGCCTGCAATGACGGCACCTACATCGCCTCCGGCGCCCAGTGCGAGGCCTCCCGCGACCCGCAGGTGGCGCGCGATGCCGGCTACGTCTCCGGCCGCGAGGCCACCGCGCTCGGCGTCACCACGAACTTCGACCCCTGCGTCGACATCCTGTTCAACTGGCGCAACACCATCGTGAACACCCGCGCCTACGGCACCACCGCCGAGGACGTGATCACCTACACCAGCGCCTACATCGAGGGCCTGCGGGAGAGCGAGATCGTCACCTGCATCAAGCACTTCCCCGGCGACGGCACCGAGGAGCGCGACCAGCACCTGGTGCTGGGCGTCAACGAGCTCGACGTCGAGGCTTGGGACCAGAGCTTCGGCAAGGTCTACCGCCACCACATCGACAACGGTGTGGAGATGTTCATGGCCGGCCACATCGCGCTGCCCGAATACCAGAAGAAGCTGGACCCCTCGCTGTCCAATGCCGACATCCTGCCCGCCACCCTGGCCCCCGAGCTGGCCACCGGCCTGCTGAAGGAGCAGCTGGGCTTCAACGGCATGCTGATCACCGACGCCTCCCACATGCTCGGCATGACCGCCGCGATGCAGCGCAAGGACTACGTGCCGCGCGCCATCGCCGCCGGCTGCGACATGTTCCTGTTCTTCAACCAGATCGACGAGGACTGGACCTACATGCTGCAGGGCTACCGCGAGGGCGTCATCACCGAGGAGCGGATGACCGACGCGCTGCGCCGCATCCTGGGCCTGAAGGCCAAGCTGCGGCTGCACGAGAAGCAGGCCGCCGGCACCCTGGCCAAGCGGCCCGAGGAGCTGGAGGTGGTGGGTTGCCCCGAGCACCTCGAGATGCGCCGCCAGGCAGCGGACAAGGGCATCACCCTGGTCAAGAACAGCCTGGACCAGCTGCCCCTCAACCCCACCGACCACAAGCGGATCCGGCTGTACTACGTGGCGGGCGAGAAGGGTGGCCTGTACTCCGGCAACGACGCCACCGTGAAGACCTATGTCGAGGAGCTGACCCGCCGCGGCTACGAGCCCACCGTCCACGAGAACGGCAGCCGGGTGAAGGGCTCCATCGAGCAATTCAAGGCCGAGACCGATGCCGCGCTCTTCATCGCCGAGGTGGTGGGCTACGGAGCCCAGAACAACTATCGGATCCAGTGGAGCACCGCCATGGGCAACGAGATCCCCTGGTATGTGCACGAGGTGCCCACCTTCGCGGTGAGCCACAACTTCACCACCCACCTGCACGACATCACCATGGTCAAGTGCTACGTGAACGCCTATGCCTCCAATCCCGACATCATCGCCGGGGTGCTGGACAAGCTGGAGGGCACGAGCGAGTTCAAGGGCACCGCGAACGACCTGGTCTGGGCCGGCAAGTGGCAGGCGCGGCTGTGAGCTGAGACCTGCGTCGCGGTGGACCCGCGGTAGGCACGAACCAGCGAGGGCCGGGGATCTGTCCGGCCCTCGCTAGGGTGTCAGCATGGAACTGCACCCCTACCGGATCGGCATGCGCACCCGCTTTCGTGGCATCACGGTGCGCGAGGGGCTGGTGCTGCGGGGCGAGGCGGGCTGGGGTGAGTTCAGCCCCTTCCTGGACTACGACGGCGACGAGATCCGGCCCTGGCGTACCGCCGCCCTGGAGGCCGCCGAGCAGGGCTTCCCGGAGCCGGTGCGCGAGGCCGTTCCGGTGAACGTGACCGTGCCGGCCGTCGGGGCGCAGCAGGCCCACCAGGTGGTCCGTGGCAGCGGGTGCAGCACCGCCAAGGTCAAGGTGGCCGAGCCGGGGCAATCGCTGGCCGATGATCTTGCTCGCGTGGAGGCGGTGCGCGACGCCCTGGGGCCCGGCGGGCGGGTGCGGGTGGACGCGAACGGACTGTGGGAGCACGACCAGGCGCTGGCCGCGCTGCGGGAGCTGGCGCGCTTCGAGCTGGAATATGCCGAGCAGCCGGTGGCCACCACCGAGGGCCTGGCGCGGCTGCGTCGTGACCTGGTGCGTCACGGCGTCGACGTGCCGATCGCGGCGGACGAGTCGATCCGTCGCAGCGGGGACCCTGAGCGGGTCAAGCAGTTGGAGGCGGCCGACGTGGCCGTGCTCAAGGTGCAGCCGCTGGGTGGGGTGCGGCGCTGCCTGCAGCTGGCCGATGATCTTGGGATGCCGGTGGTGGTCAGCTCTGCCCTGGAGACCGCGATCGGCATCAGGATGGGGATCGCGCTGGCCGCCGCGCTGCCCGAGCTGCCCTTCGCCTGCGGGCTGAACACGGTGCGGCTGCTGGATGATGATCTTGCCGATCCGCCGCTGGTGGCCATCGACGGGGTGCTGCCGGTGGCCACGGTGGAGCCCTCCGAGACCCAGCTGGCGCGCTACGCGCCGGAGCCCGGACGGGCGGACTTCTGGACCCGTCGGCTGGAGCAGGCGCGATGAGCTCCTGGCTGCTGGCCCTGACCGTCGTGGAGCAACTGCGCCAGACGGGGGTGCGCCGCGTCGTGCTGGCACCCGGCTCGCGCAATGCGCCGCTGTCCATCGCCCTGGAGCGTGCCTCGCGGGCCGGGGAGGTGGAGCTGCACGTGCGCATCGACGAGCGGTCGGCCGGCTTCCTCGCCCTCGGCATGGCCAAGGCGAGCGGTGATCCGGTGGCGGTGGTGACCACCTCGGGCACCGCGGTGGCCAACCTGGCGCCCGCCGTGATGGAGGCCAACCATGCCGGCGTCGGCCTGCTGCTGCTCACCGCGGACCGCCCGGTGTCCATGATCAACTCCGGGGCCAACCAGACCGCAGACCAGGCCGGCCTGTTCGGCAACCAGGTGCGTGCGGCGGTGCGGCTCAGCTCGCGCACCGGCGATGTCGCGGCCTGGCGCTTCCAGCTGCGCCATGCGGTGGTGGCCGCCCAGGGAGTGCGCTCGCGCCAGCCCGGCCCGGTGCAGGTGAACCTGGCCTTCGACGAGCCGCTGATGCCCACCGACGAGCAGCTGGACCGGCCGCCGTCCTGGCAGGTGGACGCCTCGCTGCCCTCGCCGCCGGTACGGCTGCCCGCGGGCCCGCGCACCGTCGTGCTGGCCGGCGACGCCCCGCCGGCGCTGGGCCGCCGGGCCCACCAGGTGGCCGAGGCAGCCGGGGTGCCGCTGCTGGCCGAGCCCTCCAGCAATGCCCGTTTCGGCCGCGCGATCAGCAGCTACCGGCTGCTGCTGGGCAAGCAGGAGCTGGGCGGTGAGATCGAGCGGGTGGTGGTCTTCGGCCACCCGACGCTCTCACGCCCGGTGACCCAGCTGCTGCGGCGTCGTGACGTCGAGGTGGTGGTGGTCAGCGGCCGGGCCGGCTGGGCCGACCCCGGCTTCAGCGTGCAGCGGGTGGTCGACGACGTGGAGCTGGAGCCGGTCGACGAGCCGCAGCGCCACTGGTTCCACCGCTGGCTCACCGCGGACCTGGACCTGCAGACCCGCATCGAGCTGGCCGAGCGGCCGGAGAACCGTTTCGACGAGCCGCCGCTCAGCGGCCACGCCGTGGCACGGGCCGTGGTGCGCGCCACCGCCGGCGGTCAGCTGGTGCTGGGTTCCTCGAACCCGGTGCGTGACGCGGACCTGGCGCCCACCGATCCGCAGCTCGCGCCCGCCACCGTCTGGGCCAACCGCGGCCTGGCCGGCATCGACGGGGTGGTGAGCACCGCCGCCGGCGTCGCCCTGGCCACCGGTGAGCCCACCACCTGCCTGCTGGGTGACCTCACCTTCCTGCACGACGCGGGCGGGCTGTGGCTGGGCACGCTGGAGCAGGCGGCACGGCTGCGCCTGGTGGTGGTGGACGATCGGGGCGGCAGTATCTTCCACACCCTGGAGCAGGGTGGTGAGGCGCACGCCGAGAGCTTCGAGCGCGTCTTCGGCACCCCGCACGCTGCCGACATCGCCGGGCTGGGTGCGGCCCACGGCTGGCAGGTGGCGCAGGTGGAGCTGGCCGACGAGCTGCGCGGCCGGCTCGCGGTCCCGCCGCGCGGCCCGGAGGTCCTGGTGGTGCGGGTCAGCCGCACCGACCGTCGCGCCTGGGCCCAGCGGCACGCCGCGCTCTGAGCCGCCGGGCAGCCCCCAGGGCCGCGCAGCCCTCAGGCCTGGGCCTCGGGCTCCTCGTCGGAGGCCAGTTCCAGACTGCGCAGCCAGGCGCGCAGGTGGTGGGTGGCCCGCACGTCGTCCTCGTTGTACTCCAGCACCCGCACCCGGGCCTCGTCGCGCTCGGCCTGGGTGGGGGAGTGCACGGCGTCGACGAACCACTTCTGCGAGTTCAGGCCGCCCGGGTCGTCGTCGCGCCACTCGAAGCCGGGCCCGGATCGGGCCACCACCTTCAGACCCAGCCCGAAGGTGCCGAAGAAGTGCTCCTTGACCAGCGTGAACATGTCCACGAAGCGCTCGCGCACCCGGTTCGCGGCGGCCACCACCTCGGGCTCCTGGCTGCGTCGGGCCAGCCGCAGCAGGTGGACCACCTCGTAGTCGGAGTAGTGGTAGACGAAGCTGTCCGGGCGGGCCTGCAGCAGCTCGTCCAGCCAGCCGATCGCCTCGGCGGCCAGTGCCACCTCGCCGGCATTGTCCAGGTCCTCGAAGCGGGCGAAGGCGCGGTAGACCGGCTCGGTGCCGGCCTCGCGGTCGTGCAGCAGGAAGCCCCACAGGTAGACCCGGTCCCCGGCGGAGGTCTCGATGTCGAAGTCGATCTCCAGGCCGGCATCGGGCAGGTCGATGGGATCGCCGGTGAGGCGCTCCAGCTCCACGCCGGCCAGCATCAGCGAGGCGCGGCGTGTGGCCAGCCGCAGCCGGGAGTCGGCGCCGGAGCGGTGGCGCACCTCCGGCAGGTAGCTGGTCATCAGCTCCTCGACGTCGGCATGGGCCAGGTCGGCAAGGGTGTTGACGCCGTGGCTGCGCAGCACGCTGATCTCGCGCACGTCCAGGGGGCTCTTGCTGATCCGCAGGCTCAGGTCGTCCTCGCCCAGCTGTGGCTTGCAGACCTCCCACCAGACGCAGTGGTCGCACTCGCGCACCACGATCGGCGCCACCATCGGGCGTGGGTCGTCGGCCCCACCGGTGCGCTGCTGGGCCACCTGGGCCACCTTGAGCCGGAAGCCGAACTCGTGGTCGTAGCGCTCCAGGGCGCTGCGCTGCTTCCATCCGGTGGCTGCCGTGCGGGAGAAGGTGCGGATGAACTTGCGGGTCAGCTCCACCCAGCTGATCACCGGCTCGGAGGAGCCCTTGAGGCTGTCGGTGCCGATCACGCCGGCCGTCGGCACACCCCCGGCCTCGAGGCCGGCGGCCTCCAGCACGCGCCAGTAGTGGGCCATCTGGAGCAGGTCGCCCTCACGCGAGGGCTTGAAGCTCATCCCGGGCACCTCGAAGCGTCGCGTCGGGCTGGCGAGTCGGCTGAAACTGGCGGCCTGGTCCGGCTGGTTGTTCATCTCGACGACGCGGTGCCGCTTCACCTCCACCGGCAGGTAGCCGGGACGGCCGTCGGCGCGGTCCGCTCCGCGCACCAGCAGGTCCGGGGCGCCGATCCGGTGGCCTGCCAGGTCCACCGGCAACCGAGGTCCCACGACCACGCGCCGTCCCTCGGCCAGAGCAGCCAGGGTTCGCTGCACCCGGGTCTCGGAGTCCGCCTCGTCGTCGCGCAGGTCCACCACGTCGGTGCCGTGGGCCACCTGGCGCAGCATCTCGTCCTCGTGGGCCTTGCTGCCCGCGAAGATCTCCTGCAGCGCCTCGTCGGGCTCGCTCGGCTGCGCCACCACGGTGGGGTCGTGGCGGTTCTGCGTCTTGACCGGGCAGGAGCGTGCGGCGTAGGGGTCCAGGAGGATCATGGGCGTGCGGTGCCTCAGGCCTTCCAGCCGCGGTGCAGGGCGACGATGCCGTGGCTCAGGTTGCGATAGCCGACGGCCTTCCAGCCGGCCTGCTCCATCAGCTCGGCCAGCTCGGCCTGGGAGGGCCAGGCCAGGATCGACTCGAAGAGGTACTCGTAGGCGGCGGGGTTGGAGGAGAAGCGGGTCAGCAGCGGAATGGCGCGGGGCAGCCACTGCTCGTAGACCAGGCCGAAGGCCGGGTTGGTGACGCGGCTGAACTCGCAGATCACCACCTGGCCACCGGGCTTGGTGACGCGGCGCATCTCGGTGAGCGCGCCCAGGGTGTCCTCCACGTTGCGCAGCCCGTAGCTGATGGTGACCGTGTCGAAGGTGTCGTCGGCATAGGGCAGCTGCAGGGCATCGCCGGCCACGAACTGCAGGCCGGGCTCGCGCTCCCGGCCCACCCGCAGCATGCCCAGGCTCAGGTCGGTGGGGAAGACCTCGGCGCCGCGCGCCGCGAAGGTGGCCGCGGAGGTGCCGGTGCCGCCGGCCAGGTCCAGCACCAGCTGGCCCGGGCGCGGGTCGACGGCCTCGACGGTGTCGCGTCGCCACTGGCGCTGCAGGCCGAAGGTCATCACGTCGTTCATCAGGTCGTAGCGCTGGGCCACGCCGTCGAACATCTGGGCGACGTCGGAGCGTCGCTTGGCAAGGGTGGCACGGGTCTCGAACACCCCGTCAGTTTTCCACATCCGCACACCTGCCGACGCGCGGCCCGGCGCGCGCCGTCGGTGGTGGCGCGCGTCGCTTCGCCGGTGGGGGACAATGGGGACCATGGCCAAGCGCAAGACCGTCCTGCAGGTGAGCGGACTCACCAAGTCCTACGGCGAGCACGTCATCGTCGACGACTTCAACCTCACCGTCTCCGAGGGCGAGGCGGTCGCCCTGACGGGACGCAACGGAGCCGGCAAGTCCACCGTGCTGCGCTGCGTCATCGGCGCCGACCGCCCCACCGAGGGCACGATCGAGGTCTGCGGCATGCCGATGAACGAGATCAACCCCGAGGTCCGCCGCAACGTGGCCACCGTGATCGACGACCTGGACTTCTTCCCCGACCTGTCGGTGGTCGAGCACCTCGACCTGTTGGCCCGGGCCCATGGCCTGGCCGATCCCGATGCGCTGGTCGACGAGGTGCTGGACGAGGTGCAGCTGGTGCCGCAGGCCGCCCAGCTGCCCGGCACGCTGAGCTCCGGCCAGCGCCGCCGCCTGGCCCTGGCCACCGCCTTCGTGCGGCCCCGCAAGCTGCTGGTGCTCGACGAGCCGGAGCAGCGGCTCGACGTGGAGGGCATCGCCTGGCTGGGGCGCCGGCTGCGACGCGAGATGGACGAGGGCCTGGCCATCGTGATGGCCTCCCACGAGCCCAGCCTGGTGGCGGCGCTCGGAGCCCGTTCCGTCGAGCTGGGAGGCCCGCGCGGTGAGTGAGCAGGGCACCGTCGTGGAGACCGCCGAACCGCTGGCCAGCGAGTACGCGGCCGACGAGAAGCAGCTGCGGCTGCTGATGAAGGACTGGCGCCAGGGCCGCGCCACCCGCAACCTGCGCCAGGCGCTCTCCGACGCCTACGTGATGGTCTTCGCCCTCGTGATGGTCGGCGCCATGGTGGCCAATGTGCTCATCCGGGCGCAGCAGACCGCCGGTGAGTGCGACACCTTGGCCTGCACCTCCGCTCGGGGGCTGCTGCCCTGGGCCGCCCTGTTCGGCGTGCTGGGCGGTGCGCTGGCCCTGTGCCGGATGTTCGGTCCGGTGCTGGCCTCCGCTGCCGAGGGCTTCTGGCTGATGGACGCCCCGATCGAGCGCGCCCGGCTGCTGCGCGGCCGCCTCACCCTGGCGCTCGGCCTGGCGCTGGCCGCCGGTGGCGTGCTGGGTGGCCTGGTGGCGGCGCTCACCGGCTCCCCGGGCCTCGACGTGGTCGCCTGGGTGGTGGCCACCGCCCTGGGCGCCGCCGGCATCGTGGCCTTCGCCGCGGCCGAGCAGGGCGCCGAGCGCACCCTGCCGGTGCGCCTGCTGCAGGGCCTGGCCTGGCTGGCCGCCATGGCCACCATGCTGGCCGTGGTGGCCACGGCCACCGGACGCCTGCACCTGGACATCTCCGCCAGCCGCACGGCCCAGCTGGCCGGTCTGGTGGGGGCGCTCGGGACGGTCCTGCTGCTGGCGGGCGGTCTGCTCGCCCGCACCCGGCTCAATGCCATTCGACGGGCCCGGCTGCTCTCCGGCGGCTCGCTGGCCGCCGGCATGCAGGGCGCCATGTTCGCCCTCGACTTCGGTCTGATGCGCGACATCCTGGTGGAGCGCGAGGCGATGGCGCGCGGCAGCGTGCGCCCAACCCGTGGCCGGGGTCATGGCACCACGGCGCTGGTCTGGCGCGACCTGCAGCGCCTGGTGCGCTTCCCGCGCCCTCTGCTCCTGCTGCTGGCCAGCGTGCTGGTGCCCTACTCGGTCCAGGCGCTGGGGCTGGGCACGCTGAACGTCGCCATCTCCGCCCTGGTGCTGCTGGCCGCGCTGATCCCGCTCTTCGGCAGTCTGCGCGTACTTTCCCGCACCAAGGGCCTGGCCCGTTGCCTGCCGATGAGCACCTCCGAGATCCGCACCGCGGCCACCATCGTGCCGAGCGTCCTGGCGCTGCTCTGGTGGATCGCCGTCACGCCCGCCTTCATGGGGGTTGGCACCGAGGTGCGCCGCAGCTTCGCGCAGGGTTCCATGGTGGCGCTGGCCTGCACCGCCGCCGGCCTGGTGGGCGCGGTGCGCTGGGTCAGCGCCAAGCCGGCCGACTACTCCTCGCCCATGGTCTCCACCAGTGCTGGCGCGCTGCCGCCCGGCCTGGCCATGAACCTGGTGCGCGGCTTCGACATGGTGGCGCTGATCACCCTCCCGGTGGTCTTCGGGCTCAGCCCGTGGTTCTCGCTGGTGATCGCCGCCGTCGCCTTCTCGATCCTGCGGATGGGGGGCATGGATCCCGAGGCGCTGCAGGCGCAGCGCGAGGAGCAGCAGCGCCTGCTGGAGGAGGCGCGAGGTGGCAAGAAGCCGGCCGGCGCCCCGCAGAAGCGGCCCGCCCAGCAGGCCGGCGCCAAGCAGTCCCCGGGCGGGCAGGCGAAGGGCAGCCAGCCCCAGGGCAAGAAGGTGGTGCAGCGCAAGGGAGGCGCCACCCGCGCGCCGCGCAAGAAGTAGCGAACCCGGGCTGCCCACGGGTCGAGGGGCGGTCAGCAGGCCGCCCGGCCCGGCTCAGTCGCCCAGCAGTGCCTGGCGCATCGGGGCGAACTTGGCCTCGGTCTCGGTGAGTTCCTCCTCGGGTACCGAGTCGCGCACGATCCCGCACCCGGCGAAGAGCTGCATCCGGTGCTCGTCGGTGACATCCAGCTGACCACCCCGCAGGGCGATCGCCCACTCGCCGTCACCGGCCGTGTCGATCCAGCCCACCGGGCCCGCATAGTGGCCGCGGTCCAGATCCTCCAGCTCGGCGATCAGCTCGCGGGCCACGGGGGTGGGGGTGCCGCAGACCGCCGCCGAGGGGTGCAGGGCCGAGGCCAGGGCCAGGCTCGAGGTGCCGGGGCGCACCACGCCGGTGATGTCGGTGGCCAGGTGCAGCACATTGGGCAGCTCCAGCACGAAGGGGGAGTCCGGGACGTTCATGCCGGTGCAGAAGGGCTCCAGCGCCTGGGTCACGCTCTCCACGGCGAACTCGTGCTCGCGCATGTCCTTGGCCGAGCCGGTCAGCACGCTGGCCAGCTCGCTGGCATCGGCGGCCTCCGGACGTCGAACCGTGCCGGCCAGCACCCGGGAGGCAGCCAGGCCGCCCTCGGTGCGCACCAGCATCTCCGGCGAGGCGCCCACCATCTGGTCCACCAAGTAGGTCCAGCAGTCGCGATAGCGGTTGACCAGCTGCAGCACCAGCCAGCGCGGGTCCAGCGGCAGCTCGGTGCGGGCCACCAGCTCGCGCGCCAGCACCACCTTGTCCACCTGGCCGGCCCGGATCAGCGCCACCAGCTCGGCGACGGTCTTCTCCCACTGCTCGGCACCCTGGCTGCCCTCCACCAGCTCCACGCGGCCCGGGGCCTGTGGCTCGCCCTGCAGCTCGGGCATCTGGTCGACCACCTCGCCGGTGCCGATCCGGGTCATCCAGCACTGGCCGCGTCGCCGCCCCAGCACCACCTCGGGCACCACCAGGGTGGACAGCTCGCCGGAGTGGTCGGGATCGAAGGTGAACGATCCGAAGGCGATCGGGCCGGTGCCGGAGACTCCCCACAGCTCGGTCTCGTTCTCGATCGACTGGGAGAACTCGCCCCACCAGACGTCGGCGGCCTGCGGGGTGTCACCGCTGAAGCGGGCCACCTCGCCCAGCCCGATCACGCCGTCGCCGCGACGCAGGAAGGCCTGCGACTGGCCGGGGACCAGGAAGCGTTCCAGGTTGCCCGGGTCGTCGATGGCGACGGTGCGGGCGTGCAGGCGCTCGGAGCCGGGGTTGACGATCACCTGCCCATGCTAGCCAGCGGCCGACCCAGCGTTGAAATGGACCTAATTGGGAAACTTTTTCCTTGTCTAATTCGAGGTCATTTCTCCTTGTCGTACGGCGAAAAGCGGGCCTGCAGGTCCATGCGGGGCGTCATTTGGGTTCCACTGCCGGAATGGGCCTAGACTCAGCTCCGAAGACCCCCCGCCACCTGTCGCAGTGCGCCAACCGGTCACTGGTCCGGGGGTTCTCATGGATCAGGGGTGAGGATGTCGCAGACTGAGCAGCCCGGCATGGCCACGAGGCCCGGCCGGCCGGTCGACGCCACCCGGTCCGAGGCCGCACCGTCGGCATCCGAGCGCAGCTTCGACGTCGTCGTCGTGGGCGCCGGCCCCGGCGGCTCGGCCACCGCGGCCCACCTGGCACGCCGTGGCCTGTCCGTCGCCCTGCTGGAGAAGGCCACCTTCCCGCGGGACAAGATCTGCGGCGACGGGCTCACCCCGCGCGCGGTGCGCGCCCTGGTCAAGCTGGGCGTGGACATCAGCGAGGCCAACGGCTTCCACCGCAACGAGGGCCTGCGGATCTACGGCGGCGAGCTGAGTCAAGCCTCCGGCAAGGACCTGTTCATGGCCTGGCCCGAGCTCACCGACTTCCCCAACTTCGGGCTCACCTGCGCCCGGATGGAGCTGGACGAGAAGCTGGCTCGCCATGCTGCCTCGCTGGGCGTCGAGCTGGTGGAGGGTGCCGCCGTCAACGGTCCGGTGCTCGACGAGCAGGGCGATCGGATCATCGGGGTCACCACCAAGGACGGCCGTCGGTGGATGGCTCCGGTGGTGGTGGCCGCCGACGGCGTCAGCTCCCGGCTGGGCGTGGCGATGGGCGTGCAGAAGCTCGACGAGCGCCCGATGGGCGTCGCGGTGCGCGCCTACTACCGCAGCCCGCGCGGCGAGGACGACTTCATGGAGTCCTGGCTGGAGCTGTGGGACGGCGAGCCCCACTCCTCCGACGTGCTGCCCGGCTACGGCTGGATCTTCCCGATGGGCAACGGCGTGGTCAACGTCGGCCTCGGCATGCTCAGCACCTCCGACGCTTTCCAGACCACCGACTACAAGGAGCTCATGAAGCGCTGGCTGGACGCCACGCCGACGGAGTGGGGCCTGCGCGAGGGGAACCGGATCGGTGCGATCCGCGGCGCCGCGCTGCCGATGGGCTTCGACCGCAAGCCCGCCTACGCCCGTGGCCTGCTGCTGGTGGGCGACGCCGGCGGCATGGTGAACCCGTTCAACGGTGAGGGCATCGACTACGCGCTGGAGGCCGCCGAGCTGGCGGCCGACGCGATCGCCGAGGCCCATGCCCGGGGCATCGGCAGCCCTGCGGCCGAGCGCGCGCTGGAGGGCTATGCCAGCCACCTCAAGCGCTCCTTCGGGGGCTACTTCCGGCTGGGGCACATCTTTGCCAAGCTGATCGGCAACCCCCACGTGATGCACGTGTGCATCAGGTACGGGCTGCCCCGCAAGCGGCTGATGAGGTTGGTGCACAAGCTGCTCGCCAACCTCACCGACCAGCGGGGTGGGGACCTGGACGACCACATCATCAACACGCTGACCAGGGTGGTGCCCAAGGCATGAGCGCGCACCGTCTCCTGACAGCTTCGAACCACGCACTCCCGAGGAAGGGCCAACGGCCATGAATCCCTACATCGCGATCGCCGGCCTGGCAGGTCTGGGCGCCGTCTTCGTCCTGGTGATGGTGGCGCTGAACCTGCTCTTCAGCCCGACCCGGAAGAACCGTGCCAAGCACGAGACATACGAGTGCGGCATCGACCCCACCCCGCAGGCGCAGGGCGGCGGCCGCTTCCCGGTGAAGTACTACGTGATCGCGATGCTCTACATCATCTTCGACATCGAGATCGTCTTCCTCTACCCGTGGGCCGTCAGCTTCAACCAGCTGGGCCTGTTCGCGGTGGTGGAGATGCTGCTGTTCATGCTGACCATCTTCATCGCCTACATCTACGTCTACCGCCGCGGCGGCCTCGACTGGGACTGAGTCCCCAGCAGATCGAAGGGAAATCAACATGACCAACGAAGACGGCAGCGTCCTGCTCGCCTCCTCCGAGGCCCTGGTGGGCTGGCTGCGCAAGACCTCCTTCTGGCCGCTCACGATGGGTCTGGCCTGCTGCGCCATCGAGATGATCTCCTACGGCGGCCCGCGCCACGACGCCGCCCGCTGGGGCCATGAGGTCTTCCGCGCCTCGCCGCGTCAAGCGGACCTGATGATCGTCTCCGGCCGGCTGAGCCAGAAGATGGCCCCGGTCGTGCGCCAGCTCTACGACCAGATGCCCAACCCCAAGTGGGTCATCTCGATGGGCGCCTGCGCCTCCTCGGGCGGCATCTTCAACAACTACGCGATCGTGCAGGGCTGCGACCACATCGTGCCGGTCGACTACTACCTGCCCGGCTGCCCGCCCAACCCGGACCAGCTGATCGACGCCATCTTCAAGCTGCGCTCCGACATCCAGCACTACCCGCTGCTGGGCGACATGCAGCGCAAGCAGGAGCGCGACGAGGCCGCCGCCCTGGTGGCCACCCCCACCCATGAGATGAAGGGCCTCATGCGATGAGCGACGAGACCAGGCCCACCCAGGGCAACCTGGACAGCGGCAAGACCATCGACGAGAAGGTGACCTCCCCGGAGGCCGCCCCCAAGGCCGGCGTGGAGCGCGAGGACGCGCAGCAGTCGGGCGAGATCGGCCTGGACCAGGTCGAGGCGCCCGCCGTCGAGCCCTATGTCGTCAAGAAGTCCGAGGGCATGTGGGGCAAGACCTCGCCCGACACCTCGGGCTATGCCGGCATGATGCGCACGGTCGAGTTCCCCGGCATCGCCCAGCGCCCCTACGGCGGCTGGTTCGACCAGGTGGCCGACCGGCTCGAGCAGCTGGTGCCGGGCCACGGCACCGGCCGGGTCCTGGTGGACCGCGGCGAGCTGACCATCTTCGTGCGTCCCGAGCACATCCAGGCGGTCTGCCGCGCGCTGCGTGACGACCCGGACCTGCGCTTCGAGATCCTCAGCGGCGTGAGCGGTGTGCACTATCCCGACATGGCGGGGGAGGAGCTGCACGTGGTCTACCACCTGCTCTCGCTGACCCACAACCGCCGGTTCCGCCTCGAGGTGAGCCTGCCCGACGGCCACCCGCACATCCCCTCGGTGGTGGACACCTACCCGATGGCCAACTACCACGAGCGCGAGACCTGGGACATGTTCGGGATCGTCTTCGACGGCCACCCGGCCCTCACCCGCGTCCTGATGCCGGACGACTGGGTGGGTCACCCGCAGCGCAAGGACTACCCCCTGGGCGGCATCCCCGTCGAGTACAAGGGTGCGACGGTGCCCCCGCCGGACCAGCGCAGGAGCTACTGATGAGCCACGCCATGAACGACCTGTACGCGCAGCCCAACGAGGCTCCCGCGGACCACGTCTACCTCACCCAGGGTTCCGACTGGGACGAGATCGTGCACGAGCAGGCGGAGCGCGGTGACGAGACCATCGTGGTCAACTTCGGCCCGCACCACCCCTCGACCCACGGCGTGCTGCGCATGGTGCTGGAGCTGGACGGCGAGAACGTCGTCTCGCTGCGCCCCGGCATCGGCTTCCTGCACACCGGCATCGAGAAGAACATGGAGTTCCGCACCTGGACCCAGGGCGTGACCTACATCACCCGCGCCAACTACGTGGCGAACATGTTCAACGAGGCGGTCTACTGCCTCGGCGTGGAGAAGCTGCTGGGCATCACGGTGCCCGAGCGTGCCGACGTGATGCGCGTTCTGGTGATGGAGGTCAACCGGATCGCCTCCCACCTGGTGGCCGTCGGTACCGGCAGCCTCGAGCTGGGTGCCACCTCGGTGGCCGAGGTCGCGCTGCGCGAGCGAGAGATGTGCCTGGAGTTCCTGCAGGCCATCACCGGCCTGCGCATGAACAATGCCTTCATCCGCCCCGGCGGCGTGGCCTGCGACCTGCCCGACGACGGCCTCGACCGGCTGCGCGAGCTGATCCACTGGCTGGACAAGCACCTGCCCGAGATCGGCGCCTTCTGCAATGCCAACCCGGTCTTCCGGGCCCGGCTCGAGGACGTGGCGACGCTGGACCTGACCGCCTGCATGGCGCTCGGTGTCACCGGCCCGCCGCTGCGCGCCACCGGTCACCCCTGGGACCTGCGCAAGGTGCAGCCCTACTGCGGCTACGAGAACTACGACTTCGACGTGGTCACCTGGGACACCCAGGACTGCTACGGGCGCTTCCGGATCCGCGTCGAGGAGATGCAGCAGTCGGTGCGCATCCTCAAGCAGTGCCTCGACAAGCTGGAGGCCACCATGGGCCAGCCGGTGATGGTGGAGGACCCGCACGTCAAGTGGCCGGCGCAGCTCTCCCTGGGCCCCGACGGCCAGGGCAACTCCAACGAGCACATCAAGCACATCATGGGCGAGTCCATGGAGGCGCTGATCCACCACTTCAAGATCGTCACCGAGGGCTTCCAGGTGCCGGCCGGCCAGGTCTACACCTCCGTCGAGGCACCCGGCGGCGAGCTGTCCATGCACCTGGTCAGCGACGGCGGCACCCGTCCCTTCCGCGCCCACCTGCGCGACCCAGGCTTCAACCACATGCAGGCGCTGCCGGCGCTGTGCGAGGGCGGCATGCTCTCCGACATCATCCCGGCCGTCGCCTCCATCGACCCCGTGATGGGTGGCGTGGACCGATGAGGTCCCGCGTCGCAGCAGGGGGCACGACCCCCCTCGAACCCCCCGCAGCCAAGGAGGCCACCGCATGAGCGGCCACGAGTTCCAGTCCCACTTCGACGACGCCGAGGGCGGTGTCGACTTCTCCGACGAGTCGACGCTGATCGACGCCAACGGCATCGCGGAGATGCAGTCCATCGCGGACCGCTACCCGCACAAGCGCTCCGCGCTGCTGCCGATCCTGCACCTGGTGCAGTCCATCGACGGCCGCATCTCCCCGGCCGGCATCCGCATCGCCGCCGAGATCGTGGGCATGAGCGAGGCGCAGGTCTCCGGCGTGGCCACCTTCTACACGATGTACAAGCGTCGCCCGGCCGGCCAGCACCACATCGGCGTGTGCACCACCACCACGTGCGCGGTGCTGGGCGGCGACATCCTGATGAGCTGCATGGAGCGCAAGCTCGGCATCGCCGAGGGCCAGACCACCAGCGACGGCAAGTTCTCGCTGGAGCGCGTCGAGTGCAATGCGGCCTGCGACTACGCGCCGGTGATGATGGTCAACTGGGAGTTCATGGACAACATGACCCCCGAGAAGGCCGACGAGCTGATCGACGCCCTGGCCTCGGGCCAGGAGGTCCACGCCACCCGTGGCGCCACCATCACCAGCTGGAAGGAGGCCGAGCGCGTGCTCGCCGGCTTCCCCGACGGCCGCGCCGACGAGGGCCCCTCCGCCGGCGATCCCTCGCTGCACGGCCTGCGCGTCGCGCAGGAGCACGGCTGGCACGCACCCGACCCGGCAGACATCCCTGCCCCCACCCAGGAGGAGTCGAAGTGACCGACACCCTCACCCCGGTGCTGTCCGCCAACTGGGCGGACGACCGTTCCTGGAAGATCACCAACTACGAGCGACGCGGCGGCTACGGCGCGCTGCGCAAGGCGCTGCAGATGCAGCCCACCGACGTGGTGAACCTGGTCAAGGACGCCGGCCTGCGCGGCCGTGGCGGCGCCGGCTTCCCGACCGGCATGAAGTGGTCCTTCGTGCCGCAGGACAACCCGAACCCGAAGTACCTCGTCGTCAACGGCGACGAGTCGGAGCCGGGCACCTGCAAGGACATGCCGCTGATGATGGCCAGCCCCCACACCCTGGTGGAGGGCGTCATCATCAGCTCCTATGCCATCAACTCCCACACCGCCTTCATCTACATCCGCGGCGAGGTGCTGCACGTGATCCGTCGCGTCCAGCAGGCCGTGCGCGAGGCCTACTCGGCCGGCTACGTGGGCAAGAACATCCTGGGCACCGGCTACGACCTGGACATCATCGTCCACGCCGGCGCCGGCGCCTACATCTGCGGCGAGGAGACCGCGCTGCTCGACTCCCTCGAGGGTCGTCGCGGCCAGCCCCGCCTGCGCCCGCCCTTCCCGGCCGTCGCCGGCCTCTACGCCTCGCCCACCGTGGTGAACAACGTGGAGTCCATCGCCTCGGTGCCCAGCATCATCGCCAACGGCAAGGACTGGTTCGCCCACATGGGCACCGAGAAGAGCAATGGCTACACGCTCTACTCGGTCTCCGGCCACGTGAAGCGTCCCGGCCAGTACGAGGCGCCGATGGGCATCACCATGCGCCAGCTGCTGGAGATGTCGGGCGGCATCCGCGAGGGCCACGAGCTGAAGTTCTTCACCCCCGGCGGTTCCTCCACCCCGATCTTCACCGCCGAGCACCTCGACATCCCGCTGGACTACGAGGCCGTCTCCGGCGCCGGGTCGATCCTGGGCACCAAGGCGCTGCAGACCTTCGACGAGACCACCTCGGTGGTCCGTTCGACCCTGCGCTGGGTGGAGTTCTACAAGCACGAGTCCTGCGGCAAGTGCACCCCCTGCCGCGAGGGCAACTGGTGGCTGGTGCAGACCCTGCGCAACTTCGAGGCCGGCACCGCACAGCCGGGCGACATCGAGAAGCTGCTGGATGTCACCGACAACATGTCGATGAAGTCCTTCTGCACCCTGGCCGACGGCGCCGTGGCCTGTGTCCAGAGCGCCATCAAGCACTTCCGTGAGGAGTTCGAGGCCGGCTACCACACCCCGGCCTGGGAGCTGTTCCCCTACGAGAAGAGCGCCCTGTTCGCCGATCCCACGGCCCGCACCGTCGCGCCCGCGGTGGCCGACCCCGCCGCCGTCGAGAACACTGGAGCACACGCATGAGCGTCGACACCAACAAGGCCAATGCACCCGTGGCCAAGCCCGAAGAGGTGACCTTCACCCTCGACGGCATCGAGATGAGCGCCCCGAAGGGGACCCTGATCATCCGTGCCGCCGAGAGCGTGGGCATCGAGATCCCCCGCTTCTGCGACCATCCGCTGCTCGACCCGGCCGGCGCCTGCCGCCAGTGCATGGTGGACATCCCCGACGGGGGCAACGGTCGCCCGATGAAGCCCTCGGCCGCCTGCACCACCACGGTGATGCCCGGCATGCAGGTCAACACCGCGGTCTCCAGCCCGGTGGCGGCCAAGATGCAGGAGGGCATGCTCGAGTTCCTGCTCATCAACCACCCGCTGGACTGCCCGATCTGCGACAAGGGCGGCGAGTGCCCGCTGCAGAACCAGGCCATGTCCCACGGCCGTGGCGAGAGCCGCTACGAGGGCGCCAAGCGCACCTTCGCCAAGCCGGTCAACATCTCCAAGCTGGTGCTGCTGGACCGCGAGCGCTGCGTGCTGTGCCAGCGCTGCACCCGCTTCTCCTCGCAGATCTCCGGTGATCCCTTCATCAACCTGCAGGAGCGCGGTGCCTTCAGCCAGATCGGCACCGACGGCGAGCACGCCTATGACTCCTACTTCTCGGGCAATGTCATCCAGATCTGCCCGGTGGGTGCCCTGACCAGCTCGGACTACCGTTTCCAGTCGCGGCCCTTCGACCTGGTGAGCACCACCACCAGCTGCGAGCACTGCGCCTCGGGCTGTGAGCTGCGCACCGACCACCGTCACTACCAGGTCAAGCGCCGCCTGGCCGGCCACGACATGGACGTGAACGAGGAGTGGAACTGCGACAAGGGTCGCTTCGCCTTCCTCTACGCCCGCGGCGCCGACCGGCTCACCACCCCGTTGGTGCGTCGCGGCGGCGTGCTGGAGCCCGCCAGCTGGCACGAGGCCATCGACGCGGCCGTCACCGGCCTGCGCCAGGCCGCCCAGAAGGTGGGCGTGCTCACCGGCGGTCGCCTGCTGGACGAGGCGGCCTACGCCTACAGCCGCTTCGCGCGTTCGGTGCTGGGGACCAACAACATCGACTTCCGCTCCCGTCCGCTGTCCACCGAGGAGGCCGACTTCCTGGCCGCCCGGGTGGCCGGTCGCACGCTGGCCGAGTCGGTCACCTATGCCGACCTCGAGCAGGCCTCCAGCGTCGTGCTGGTGGGCTTCGAGCCCGAGGACGAGAGCCCGATCGTCTTCCTGCGGCTGCGCAAGGCCGCCCAGAAGAACCGGCTCAAGGTCTTCACCGTCGGCACCCACCTGAGCAACGGCTCGCGCAAGATGGACGCCACCCTGGTCCCGGCCCTTCCGGGCACCGAGGCCCAGGTGCTGGCCAACCTGGCCACCGCCGACGGCGAGCCGGTCCAGCTGGATGCCGGCAGCATCATCCTGGTGGGGGAGCGTGCGGGCCTGTCCGCGGGCACCCTGACCGCCGCCGGCCAGCTGGCCGACAGCACCGGCGCCCGCCTGGCCTGGATCCCGCGTCGCGCGGGTGACATGGGCGCGCTGGAGGCCGGCTGCCTGCCCAACCTGCTGCCCGGTGGCCGTGCGGTCACCGATGCCGCCGCCCGCGTCGACGTGCAGACCACCTGGGGTGTCGACGGACTGCCCGCGCAGCCCGGCCTGGACGCCGAGCAGATGCTGCAGGCCGCCGCCGACGGTGGCCTGGCGGCCCTGGTGGTGGCCGGCGTCGAGCTGGCGGACCTGCGTGATCCGGAGGCGGCCCGCGCCGCCCTGGAGCAGGTGGGCTTCCTGGTCAGCCTGGAGCAGCGCCTCTCCGAGGTGTCCGAGCGCGCCAACGTGGTCTTCCCGGTCTCACTGGTCGAGGAGCAGTCGGGCCACTTCACCAACTGGGAGCACCGCAGCCGCACGGTCAACGTGGTCAACAAGCAGAACACCTCCCCGATGACCGACATCCGGGTGCTGGCCGCGCTGGCCGACGCCATGGGTGCCGACCTGAAGGTGCGCAATGCCGCCCAGGCCTCCGCCGAGCTCACCGAGCTGGGCGCCTGGGAGGGCCAGCGTCCCGCGGCGCAGGCCACCGGCCAGGCCGCAGCGGCCGAACAGGCCGGCGACGGCCTGCGGCTGGCCACCTGGCGCCTGCTGCTGGACCGCTCCGCCGGGGTGGCCAATGCGCAGCACCTCACCGACGTCGCCCCGCAGCCCGTGGCCCGGATCTCCCCGGCCACCGCGCAGGCCCACGGCCTGCTGACCGGCGGCACCGCCGTGGTCCGCGGGGAGCGGGGAGCCGTGCAGCTGCCCGTCGCGGTGGAGCCGAGCATGGTCGACGGCGTCGTCTGGGTGCCCACCCAGACCGCCCCCGCCGGTGTCCAGGTGCTGGGTGCCGCCGCTGGTGACCGGGTCGTGCTGGAGCCGGCCCAGAGCCTTACCCACGGGGCCGCCGGCTCCGCGCAGGTTGATCCCTCGATGGTTGGAGGTGTGGCATGACGCCACTGAATGCTTCATCGGTCTTCGGCCCTGACCCGTGGTGGATCACGCTCGTCAAGGTGCTGGCCGTCTTCACGCTGCAGCTGCTGTGGTGCCTGTTCAACGTGTGGTTCATGCGCCGCGTGCTGGGCAAGATGCAGAACCGCAAGGGCCCCATCATGAACTCGCCCGGCGGCCTGCTGCAGGCCATCGGCGACGGCATGAAGCTCCTGTTCAAGGAGACCTTCATCCCCGAGGGCACCGACCGCACGGTCTTCAAGCTGGCCCCGGTGATCGCCGGCGTCTGCGCCTTCGCGCCGTGGGCGGTCATCCCGCTGGCCGGTGAGGTGAACTTCTTCGGCCACCGCACCCACCTGATGGTCACCGACCTGCCGATCGCGGTGCTCTTCACCCTGGCCACCGGTTCCATGGCGGTCTACGGCCTGGTGCTGGCCGGCTGGTCCTCGGACAACTCCTACTCGCTGCTCGGCGGCCTGCGCGCCAGCGCCCAGATGATCTCCTACGAGGTCGCCATGGGCCTGTCGCTGGTGGCGGTCTTCCTGATGGCGGGCACCATGTCCACCTCGCAGATCGTCGAGGCGCAGGCCAACCACCTGAACCTCTTCGGCGTCGACGTGCCGCTGCCGAGCTGGTACGCGCTGGTGCTCTTCCCGAGCTTCTGCGTCTACTTCATCTCGATCCTGGCCGAGTCCAACACCCCGCCCTTCGACCTGTCGGAGTGCGAGCAGGAGCTGGTCAGCGGCTACTCCACCGAGTACACCGGTTTCCGCTACGGCACCTACTACCTGGCCGAGTTCATCCACATGGCCACCCTGAGCGCCTTGGCGGTCACCCTCTTCTTCGGTGGCTACCGGGCCCCCTTCCCGTTCAACATGACCTTCATGGACGGTGGCTGGTGGGGCGTGCTCTGGTTCTTCGTCAAGACGCAGCTCATGATCTTCTGCCTGATCTGGTGCCGTGGTTCGCTGCCGCGCTTCCGCTACGACCAGTTCATGCACATCGGCTGGAAGCGGCTCATCCCGTTCAGCCTGGCCTGGATCCTGTGCGTCACCCTGATGAAGGCCTCGATGGGCGCCACCGGCACGGCCCGCTACGTGCTGGCCGGGCTGATGGCGGCAGCCGCCCTGGTGCTGCTGGTCTGGCTGCTGTGGGGTGGCGGCCGCGACGAGAAGCCCACCGGCGTGCTGGAGGAGCCCGACTTCAATGCCTTCGCCGGCGGATACCCGGTGCCGCCGATGCCCGGCCGCAGCCTGCCGGGCGCCGATGGCGTCGTGCTGAGCGACGAGAACGTGACCACCAAGAACGGAGCTGACGCCTGATGGGCCTCTTCGACCAGTGGGCCGGTTTCGGCATCACTTTCCGCACCATGTTCCGCAAGACCTTCACCCAGGGCTATCCCCAGAAGGGCAAGGAGAAGGTCTTCGCGCCGCGCTTCCACGGGCGTCACCAGCTGAACCGCTGGCCCGACGGCCTGGAGAAGTGCGTCGGCTGCGAGCTGTGCGCCTGGGCCTGCCCGGCCGACGCGATCTACGTCGAGGCCGGTGACAACACCGACCAGGACCGCTACTCGCCCGGTGAGCGCTACGGCCGCGTCTACCAGATCAACTACCTGCGCTGCATCTTCTGCGGCATGTGCATCGAGGCGTGCCCCACCCGCGCGCTGACCATGACCAATGAGTTCAAGCTCGCCGATCGCACCCGCGAGGTGCTGATCTACGAGAAGGACCGCCTGCTCGCACCGCTGCTGACCGGCATGGAGCAGCCTCCTCACCCGCGTCGCCTCGGCGACGACGAGAAGGACTACTTCCTGGGCCTGCCGGCCTCGGGCCAGCCCGACGTGCGCACCGCCACCACCGGCGGTGCCACCGAGGCCGGCGCGCGCGCCGCTGCGGACACCACCACCCATGGGGGAGTGAAATGACCAACCTCGTCCCGCTCGTGACCGCCCAGGCGGTCGCCTTCTGGATCCTCGCCCCGATCGCCGTGCTCGGCGCGCTGGGCATGGTGCTGAGCCGCAAGCCGGTGCACTCCGCGCTCTCGCTGGCCATGATGATGATCGCGCTGGCCGGGCTCTACGCCTCGCTGGACGCACCCTTCCTGTTCGTGGTGCAGATCATCGTCTACATGGGCGCCATCCTGATGCTCTTCCTGTTCGTGATGATGCTGGTCGGCGTCGACACCACGGACTCCTTCGTGGAGACCCTCAAGGGCCACCGCGTCGCCTCGGCGCTGGCCGCCCTGGGCTTCGTGGTCCTGCTCGTGGGGGCCGTCGCGCGCGGTCTGAAGGGGAGCCCGGTGGGCCTGGACGCTGCGAACGCCGCCGAGGGCGGTCACGTCCAGAGCCTCGCGGCGCTGATCTTCACCAAGTACGTCTTCGCCTTCGAGGCCACCGCGGCGCTGCTGATCACCGCCGCGCTCGCCGCCATGGTGCTCGCCCACGGCGAGCAGCTGCGACCGAAGGTGCGCCAGGCCGGCCAGCTGGCCGAGCGGATGCGGCGCTATGCCGACGAGGGCGCCCACCCGGGCCCGCTGCCCTCGCCCGGCGTCTACGCCCGCAGCAACTCCGTGCAGGCCCCGGCCCTGCTGCCCGACGGCAGCATCGCCGAGAACTCGGTGGTCCAGGCCATGGCGGACCGCGGCGTGGTCGTGGACCCCTCGGAGCTCAGCGGCCCCACCCGCAAGGCGTTCGCCGCCATCGAGTCCGTCAAGGCCGAGGAGGGCCGGGAATGAACCCGAACTACTACCTGGTGCTGAGCGCCATCCTGTTCTCGCTCGGCGTCCTGGGCTTCCTGCTGCGCCGCAATGCGCTGGTGGCCTTCATGTCGATCGAGCTGATGCTCAACTCGGCGAACCTGGCGATGGTCAACTTCGCCCACATGCACGGCAACCTGGACGGCCAGATCGCGAGCTTCTTCGTGATGGTCGTGGCAGCTGCCGAGGTGGTGGTCGGCCTGGCCATCATCGTGACCGTATTCCGAACCCGACGCTCGGCCTCGGTCGACGACGCGAACCTGCTGAAGTACTGAGGGGGCATCGGTGAATCTTCTCGAGATTGTGCAACCCGTCGCCGCGAGCGGAATGTTCCGCCTCGCGTGGACGATGATCGCGGTGCCCGGCCTGGTGGCAGCCTTCCTGCTGCTCGCCGGACGGGTCACCGACAAGTGGGGCCACCTGCTCGCCACCGCGGCGGTGCTCTGGTCCTTCGCCATCGCCTGCTGCCTGTTCGGCGAGATGCTGATGGCCGACGAGGCCCAGCGCGCCGTCACCAGCCACCTGTGGACGCTCTTCCAGACCGGAGACTGGCACCTGGAGGTGGGCCTGCTGGTGGACCAGCTGTCCATCCTGTTCGCGCTGCTGATCACCGGTGTCGGATCGCTGATCCACATCTACTCGATCGGCTACATGGCCCACGACGTGCGCCGTCGTCGCTTCTTCGCCTACCTGAACCTGTTCATCGCGGCGATGCTGACCCTGGTGCTGGCCAACAACTACGTCGTCACCTTCGTCGGCTGGGAGGGCGTCGGCCTGGCCTCCTTCCTGCTGATCAGCTTCTGGCAGCACAAGGCCTCGGCGGCCGCCGCCGGTACCAAGGCCTTCGTGATGAACCGCGTGGGTGACCTGGGCCTGATGTTCGCGATCTTCTCGATGTTCGCGCTCTTCGGCTCCGCCTCCTTCACCGACGTGAACGAGGGCATGGCCCACGTCTCGCCCACCTGGGCCACCCTGATCGGCCTCTTCCTGCTGCTCGCCGCCTGCGGCAAGTCGGCGCAGGTGCCGCTGCAGGCCTGGCTGCTCGACGCCATGGAGGGCCCGACCCCGGTCTCGGCCCTGATCCACGCCGCCACCATGGTGACCGCCGGCGTCTACCTGGTGGTGCGCAGCCACCACGTCTACGAGCAGACCGAGACCGCCCAGCTGGCCGTGGCCATCGTGGGCACCGTCACCCTGCTCTTCGGCGCCTGGATCGGTACCAGCAAGGACGACATCAAGAAGGTGCTCGCCGGCTCCACCATGAGCCAGATCGGCTACATGATGCTCGCCGCCGGCCTGGGCCCGATCGGCGCCGCCTTCGCGATCTTCCACCTGATCACCCACGGCTTCTTCAAGGCCAACATGTTCCTGGGCGCCGGCTCGGTGATGCACGGGATGGACGACGACGTGGACATGCGCCACTTCGGTGCGCTGCGCAAGGCGATGCCCATCACCTTCCTCACCTTCGCCATGGGCTACCTGGCCATCATCGGCTTCCCGTTCACCGCCGGCTTCTACTCCAAGGACCACATCATCGAGGCGGCCTTCGAGAAGTCCCCGGTCTTCGGCGCCCTGGCCCTGCTCGGCGCGCTGGTCACCGCCTTCTACATGACCCGCCTGATGATGATGACCTTCTTCGGCGAGAAGCGCTGGCTCAAGGGCGTGCACCCGCACGAGTCCCCGGCCACCATGACCATCCCGCTGGTCATCCTGGCGGTGCTGTCCATCGTCGCCGGCGCGGTGATGAACAACTGGATCGGTGACTGGCTCGAGCCCGCCACCGGTGCCGAGGTCCACCACACCGGTCTGGTGCACATCACCGGGATCGGCTGGCTGACCATGGCCACCGTCGCGCTGGGCGTCGCGCTGGGCTGGTTCTTCTTCCGCAAGGACATCCCCAGCTACGAGCCCGCCACCGGCAATGTGCTCTCCCTCGCGGGCCGCAACGACCTCTACGGCGACGCCGTCAACCATGCCGTCGTGGTGGAGCCCACCCGCAAGCTGGCTGGCTTCCTGCAGCACTTCGACCGCGGTGTGGTCGACGGTGCCGTGATGGGCTCGGCCGGCGGCCTGGCCGGCATGTCCACGATTGTCCGCAAGCTGCAGAACGGATTCGTCCGCTCCTATGCCCTCACCATGGTCGTCGGCGCGATCCTGGTCGGGCTGGCACTGATCCTCGGCCAGCTGGCCTGAGGGGAGGAGAAAAAATGACTTTCCCCCTGCTCACCGTGCTGGCACTCGTGCCGATCGTCGGTGGCCTGGTCCTGTTCTTCGTGAAGGGAGGTGCCGGCAAGACGCTCGGCCTGGCCATCAGCCTGGTCACCCTCGCGCTCGGCCTGTGGGCCTTCTTCTCGAACGGGAGCCTCGCCGAGGACCACCTGTGGATCGAGTCCATCGGCGCCCACTACGCGCTCGGTCTGGACGGCATGGCCAAGGCCATGGTCTTGCTGACCGTGGTCCTGGTCCCCATCGTGCTGCTCGCCGAGTGGCACGTGGGTGATCGCGACGAGCGTCGCCGTTCCGCCTCCTGGTCCACCAGCACCTTCTTCGCGCTGGCGCTGGTCCTCGAGGGCCTGGCCCTGTTCGTCTTCATGGCCACCGACGCGCTGCTCTTCTACATCTTCTTCGAGGCCACGCTGATCCCGATGTACTTCCTGATCGGCGGCTGGGGCGGTCCCCGTCGCGGCCAGGCGGCCCTGAAGTTCCTGCTCTACTCACTCGCCGGTGGCCTCGTGATGCTGCTCGGCATCATCGGCCTGGGCGCCCACTCCGCGGCCAGCGGCAACCCCAGCTTCCTGCTGGACGACCTGCGGGCCCTGCAGCTCGACGGCTCGGTCGGGCGCTGGCTGTGGCTGGCCTTCTTCATCGCCTTCGCGATCAAGGCCCCCATGGTGCCGGTGCACACCTGGCTGCCCGACACCGCCGAGCAGTCCACCCCCGGCGCCTCGACGCTGCTGGTGGCCATCCTCGACAAGATCGGCACCTTCGGCATGATCCGCTTCTGCCTCGAGCTCTTCCCGGAGGCCAGCAAGTGGGCCACCCCGGTGGTGCTCGGGCTCGCGGTGCTCAGCATCCTCTACGGCGCCCTCATGGCCGTCGGCTCGCGCGACCTGCTGCGCCTGGTCAGCTACACCTCGATCAGCCACTTCGGCTTCATGGTGCTGGGCATCTTCGCCTTCACCACCACCAGCCTGAACGCCTCGATCTTCTACATGCTGAACCACGGCTTCTCCACCGCGGCGCTCTTCCTGGCGGTGGGCTTCCTGGTCCGCCGTCGCGGCACCGCCGACATCGACGCCTTCGGCGGCGTGCAGAAGCTCGCCCCGGTGGCTGCCGGCCTGCTGCTGGTCAGCGGCCTGTCGGCCCTGGCCCTGCCGGGCACCTCCTCCTTCGTGAGCGAGTTCCTGGTGATGGCCGGCGCCTGGCAGCGCCACCCGCGCCTGGTGGCCGTGGCCGCCATCGGCACGGTGCTGGCCGCGGTCTACGTGATGCGCATGTACCAGCGCACCATGACCGGCCCGGTCACCGAGCAGAGCGCCGCCCACTTCACCGACAACGACCTGGACTGGCGCGAGAAGGCCGTGATGGTCCCGCTCGTCGCCCTCCTGATCGGCCTGGGCTTCGTGCCGAAGCCGATGATGCAGGTCACCGAGAACACTGCGAAGGACACCATGGCACTGGTCGGCATGACTGATCCGGCTCCGATCGTGAAGGGGGAGAAGTGATGAACAACCTGCTCGCCCCCCTGCAGATCACCGCCCCCTCGCTGGACTTCCGGCTGCTGGCACCGCTCATGCTGGTGCTGGTGGGCGCCTGCCTGGCCATGCTGGTGGAGTCCACCAGCAAGCGCGGCCCGCGCTACGGAGCACAGCTCATCGTCACCGCGGTGACCCTGCTGAGCGCCCTGTTCTACCTGGTGCGCAACTGGATGATCGGCAGCACCACCATCGACGCCGTCGGCTCGGTGGCCGTCGACGGGCCCACCTACTTCGTGTGGGGCGCCCTGCTGGTCTTCGGCCTGATGGCGGCGCTGCTCTTCGCGGAGCGTCGGGTGGCCAACGGCCAGTCGCAGTTCACCGCGATGGGCTCCTCGGTCCCCGGCTCCCCGCTGGAGCGCGAGGCGATCGCCGCGCGCGCCGAGCACACCGAGGTCTTCCCGCTGCTGATGTTCAGCCTGTTCGGCATGATGCTCTTCGCCGCCGCCAACGACCTGCTGGTGATGTTCGTGGCGCTGGAGATCTTCTCCCTGCCGCTCTACCTGCTGGCCGGCCTGGCGCGTCGTCGCCGGATGCTGAGCCAGGAGGCCGCGCTGAAGTACTTCCTGCTGGGCGCCCTGTCCAGCGCCTTCTTCCTGTACGGCACCGCGCTGCTCTACGGCTACGCGGGCAGCTTCCAGCTGCGTCGCATCGACGCCGCGGTGAGCGCTGCCAGCCAGGGCAACGGCCTGCTGCTGGCGGGCATGGCGCTGGTCACCATCGGCCTGCTGTTCAAGGTCGGTGCGGCTCCCTTCCATTCCTGGACCCCCGACGTCTACACCGGTTCGCCCACCCCGGTCACCGGCTTCATGGCGATCTGCACCAAGTTCGCCGCCGTTGTGGCGCTGATGCGCGTGCTCTACGTGGCACTCGGCGGCGCCCGCTGGGACTGGCAGCCGATGCTGGCCGCGGTGGCCGTGCTCACCATGGTCGTCGGCTCGGTCCTGGCGCTGACCCAGACCGACGTCAAGCGCCTGCTGGCCTACTCCTCGATCGCCCACGCGGGCTTCATCCTGGTGGCGGTCACCGGAGCGGTCACCGCCGCCAACGGCCTGCGTCCGGGCGGCATCGGGTCCACGGCCTCCGTGCTCTTCTACCTGGCCGCCTACGGCCTGGCCACGCTGGGCGCCTTCGGCCTGGTGACCATGGTCCGCAAGGCCGGTGGCGAGGCCACCAGCCTGGCTGCTTGGCAGGGCATCGGGCGTCGCAACCCGCTGGTCGCCGGCCTGATGACGCTCTTCCTGCTGAGCTTCGCCGGCATCCCGCCGACCGCGGGCTTCATCGGCAAGCTGGTCGCCTTCACCGCGGCCTGGAAGGGCGGTTACGCCTGGCTGGTGGCCACCGCCATCGCGCTGAGCGTCGTGGCAGCCTTCATCTACGTCCGGCTGATCGTGGTCATGTTCTTCCGTGACCCGGTGGACGACGAGGTCGGGGTGGTGAGCGCCTCCTGGATGACCTGGCTGGTCGTCGCGCTGGGTGCCCTGGGCACCCTGGCCCTCGGCGTGTGGAGCGGTCCGCTGCTCGACCTGGCCCAGAAGGCGTCGATCTTCCTGCGCTGACGTCTGTGCAGCCGTGACGGGGCCCCGACCTGATGGTCGGGGCCCCGTCGCACGTCCACCACGGCGGCGGCGAGACCCGGAGCGGGTCGAGGGACGCCGTGCCAGCCGGGGCGCCTCGCGGCCGGGGGCGCCCGCGGATTGGGCCGGGGGTCGGCCAAGCACTAGGCTGGGACGAGGTTGGCCCTGCACAGGGCGCCACCAGAAATGAGGAGCATCGTGACCCAGGTTGTGGACGAGGACTTCGAGGCCTCGCTCACCCGTCGACTGGCCGTCATCGAGGAGGAGCTCGTCAAGGCCGCCGTGGCCGACAGCCCTTTCGTGACCGAGGCGGCCCGCCACATCATCGACGCCGGTGGCAAGCGCTTCCGCCCGCTGCTGGTCAACCTGGGCTCCCACTTCGGCGGCGAGGCCGACGAGACCGACCTGGTCCGCGCGGCGCTCGTGGTGGAGCTGACCCATGTCGCGAGCCTCTACCACGACGACGTGATGGACGATGCCGACCTGCGACGCGGGGCGCCCAGCGCCAACCGCCGCTGGGACAACTCGATCGCCATCCTGGTGGGCGACTACCTGTTCGCCCGGGCCTCCACCACGGTGGCCGACCTCGGCACCGACTACGTCCGGCTGCAGGCCGAGACCTTCGCCCGCCTGGTGCAGGGCCAGATCGCCGAGACCCGCGGTCCGCAGGCCGGTGACGACCCGCTGGAGCACTACCTGCAGGTGGTGGCCGACAAGACCGGTTCGCTGATCGCCACGTCGGCCGTCTTCGGCGGCATGGTGGCCGGTGCGCCGCAGCAGGTGCTGGACGCGCTGTCGGCCTTCGGCGAGGAGATCGGCGTGGTCTTCCAGCTCTCCGACGACATCATCGACATCACCAGCAATGTCACCGGCAAGACGCCCGGCACCGACCTGCGCGAGGGCATCCCCACCCTGCCCACGCTGATGCTGAAGGCCTCCATCGACCCGGCCGATGCCGAGCTGCAGCAGATGGTGGCCGGGGACCTGTCCGACGATGACCGGTTGGCCCGGACCCTGGAGGCGCTGCGTGCCCACCCGGTGATCGAGCGGGCCCGCGCCGAGGTGCAGCGCCATGCCGACCTGGCGCTCGCCCACCTGGAACCGCTGCCCGAGGGTCCCGCCAAGGACGCCCTGGCCAAGGTCTGCAACGACCTGGTGAGCCGCAGCAACTGAGCCGATGACCAGCCCGCTGCTGCAGCACCTGCGCCAGCAGGCCGCCCGACGCCAGCAGCAGGGCCTGCGGCGCACCCTCGGTGAACGGGGGCCCGCTGACCTGGTCGATCTCGCCGGGAACGACTACCTGGCCCTGCTGCACCATCCGCTGGTGCTCGCCGGGGCCCAGGAGGAGGTCGCGGCGCACGGTGGCGGGGCCGGCGCCTCCCGCCTGGTGAGTGGCACCGTCGAGGTGCACAGCCGCCTGGAGCGCGAGCTGGCCGACCTGTGCGGGGCCGAGCAGGCGCTGGTGCTGTCCAGCGGCTACCAGGCCAACCTCGCCGCCGTCACCGCTCTGGCCGATGCCGGCACCACGATCATCTCCGACGCCCACGTCCACGCCTCGCTGGTGGATGCCGCCCGGCTGGCCCGGGGGAGCGTGGTGGTCTCGCGCCACAACGACCTCGACGACGTGGAACGGCTGCTGCGCGCGGTGGAGACCCCACGGTGCCTGCTGCTGGCCGAGTCCATCTACAGCGTGCTCGGTGACGCCGCGCCGCTGCCCGAGCTCGCCGCGCTGGCCGAGCGCCACGGCGCCACCCTGCTGGTGGACGAGGCGCACGGGCTGGGCATGGCCGGACCGGGCGGCGCCGGCCTGGTGGCGGCCCACGGGCTGTGGCAGCGCCACCGTGACCACCTGGTGGTCACCATGACGCTGTCCAAGTCGCTGGCCGCCCAGGGAGGCGTGGTGCTGGGGCCCGACGAGGTGGTGGACCACCTGGTGAACACGGCGCGTCCCTTCATCTACGACACCGGTCTGGCGCCCGCGGCGGCCGGGGCGGCCCTCGGGGCGATGCAGGCGCTGCGCCAGGAGGACTGGCGGCTCGGTGCCGTTCGGCAGGCCATGGCACGGCTGGCCGCTGGCCTCGGGCTGGAGGTGCCCGCGGGGGCCGTGCTCAGCGTTCGAGTGCCCGGGCCGCAGCAGGCCGTCGAGGCCGTCGCCGCGGCACGCGAGCAGTCGGTGCGGATCGGATGCTTCCGGCCGCCGTCCAGCCCCGACGGGCAGTCGCGGCTGCGGATGACCTGTCACGCCGAGCTCACCGATGCCCAGCTGGACCACGCGGTGGGCGTGGTCGCTGGCTTCATCGGCCGCTGAGCAGGGACCGGGCCGCGCGCCGGTCCGGCTTGCCGTTCGGTGTGGTGGGCAGTTTCTCCACCCACTCCAGGCGTCGGGGCAGGGCATGGGCGGGCAGCTCGGCCCGCAGCGCCTCACGCAGCTCGGCCACGGTGGGCCGGGGCCCTCCACCGCAGGCCAGCACTGTGACCGCCTCGCCCCACTCGGGGTCGGGGGAGCCCAGCACCAGCACCTCGGCCGGCCAGGGCAGCTGGGCCATCGCCTCCTCGACGATGCGGGGCGCCACCTTCAGGCCCCCGCTGTTGATCACCTCGTCGAGCCGCCCGAGCACCACCAACCGCCCCTGGTCGTCGAGGTGGCCGTGGTCCTCGGTGCGAAAGCTGCGCCCGCGCGCGTCATGGCCGAAGGCATGGTCCAGCTCCGGCCGGTCCAAGTAGCCCAGGGCCACGGGCGCGCCGTGCAGGCTGATCCGGCCCTGTGTGGCGAGGCTGATCGCGACCCCGGGCAGCGGGAGCCCGTCGTAGACGCAGCCGCCGGTGGTCTCGCTGCAGCCGTAGCCCTCCACCACCCGGATGCCGGCCTGCTCGGCCTCGCCACGCAGGGCGGGGGACAGTGCCGCGCCGCCCACGATCAACGCGTCGAGGTCGGCCGCGGCGGCCCGTCCCTCGGGGCAGGCCAGCAGGCGTCGCAGCTGGGTGGGCACCACCATCGAGTAGTGTCGCGGCGCGGTCGGATCCAGTCGCCGTACCCCCTGCGCGAAGCCGGCCCCGGTGAAGGGCCCGGGCCCGAGGCGGATGGTGGGCAGTTCGTGCAGCAGGTTGCGCAGGCAGACCGACAGCCCGCTGATGTGCCAGGGCGCCACCGCCAGCAGGGACTGGCCGGGACCGCCCAGCACCTGCAGCACGGCCCGGGCCGAGCGGGTGAGCGCCTGCGTGTCCAGCAGCGCGGCCTTCGGCCGACCGGTGGTGCCGGAGGTGGCGCAGACCACCGCCATCTCGTCGTCCACCTCGCGGCCCGCCAGCGGGCGCAGCACCGGGCCCAGGGCGAGTGCTGCTCCGCCCTCGAGCATGGTCTCCAGCTGCCGCAGCGCCAGACCGTCGACCGCCTGCGAACAGCCTTCAGCCGGGGGCAAGGTGACCAGGGGGGCGTGCCATGGGCCGATCCTAGTGGGGCTCATTGAACACTGTTCAATGAGCCCCCTCAAGTCACCAGATGCTGACCCGCCGCTCCGGCTCCAGCCACATCCCGTCGCCGGGCTGCACGTCGAAGACGCGGTGGAAGTCGTCGACATTGGAGGCGATCTGGTTGCAGCGGAACTCCGCGGGGGAGTGCGGATCGGTGGCCAGTCGCACCCGCAGCGCCTCGTCACGGATCTTGGAGCACCAGATGGTGGCATAGCCGGTGAACAGGCGACGCAACTGCTCGTCGTCGGCCTCGCCGCCGCAGGCGATCCGGTAGGCCTTCAGCGCGATGCCCAGGCCCCCGAGGTCGCCGATGTTCTCCCCGATGGTGAGCCGGCCGTTGACGTGGGGCGCCTCCGGCTGGTCCGCGAACTGCTGGGGGACCAGGGCGTCGTACTGGTCCACCAGGGCCCCGGTGCGCTCGCTGAAGGCCGCCCGGTCCTCGTCGGTCCACCAGTTGCGCAGCCGCCCCTCGCCGTCGCAGGTGGAGCCCTGGTCGTCGAAACCGTGCCCGATCTCGTGGCCGATCACCGAGCCGATGCCACCGTAGTTCAGTGCATCGTCGGCCTCGGCGTCGAAGAAGGGCGGCTGCAGGATGGCCGCCGGGAAGACGATCTCGTTGCGCAGCGGGTGGTAGTAGGCGTTCACCGTCTGCGGCAGCATCAGCCACTCGTCGGGATCCACCGGGCCGGGCAGCTTGCCGGTCTGGTGGCAGAACTCGTGCTCGCCGGCGCGCAGCACATTGCCCACCAGGTCCCCGGGCACCACCTCGAGGGCGGAGTAGTCGCGCCAGCTGTCCGGGTAGCCGATCTTGGGCCGGAACGTGGCCAGCTTGTGCAGCGCCTCCTCACGGGTCTGCTCGCCCATCCAGTCGAGGTTGCGGATCGACTCGCCATAGGCCTGCAGCAGGTGCTGCACCATGACGTCCATCCGGGCCTTGGAGCTGGCCGGGAAGTGGCGCTCGACGTAGAGCTTGCCCAGTGCATCGCCCAGGTAGGACTCCACCAGGGCGACGCCCCGCTTCCAGCGCGGCTTGTTCTGCTCGATGCCGTTCAGGGTGCGCGAGTAGAAGTCGAAGTCGGCGTCCACCATCTCGGCGCCGAGCCAGGGGGCGAGCGAGTTCACCATCGCCCAGCGCGCCCAGGCCAGCCACTGCCCGATCCGCTCCTCGGTGACCAGCTCGGCCACCTCGGAGAAGAAGCTGGGCTGGCAGACGATGTGCTGCTCGCCCAGCGCCTGGCCGTCGATCCCGGCGCCCTCGGCCACCTGGCGCAGCCGCAGACCGGGCGCCAGCTCCGCCAGCTCCGTGAAGGACATCGGGTTGTAGCGCTGGGTCATCTCCCGGTTGCGCACCCGGTCCCAGTGGCACTGGGCGATCTCGGTCTCCAGCAGCAGCACCTGCTGGGCCTGGCTCGCGGCCTGCTCGACGCCGGCCAGGGCCAGCATCCGCTCGACGTGCGCCAGGTAGGCGCTGCGGATCTCGGCGTGCTCCTCGGCCAGGTAGTAGTCGCGATCAGGCAGCCCCAGGCCGGACTGCACCCAGAAGGGGGCGTAGACCCGCGGGTCGCCCATGTCGGAGTCGACGAACAGGTTGACCACGCTCGCGGTGCCGTGGCGCAGCGACCAGCCCCAGTGGCGGGCCAGGGCGTCGAGGTCCGTGATGGCCTCGACGCGCGCCAGCTGCTCGGACAGGGCCGAGGCGGAGGCGGACTCGACCGCCGCCTCGTCCAGATAGTCGGCGTAGAGCGCCGCCACCTTGTCCCGCTCGTCGCGCACCTCGGCCTGGGGCTTGCGGTTAGCGGCCAGCTCGTCGATCAGCTCGCGGACGGCCCGCTGGGCGCCGTCCGCGAGGTCGACGAAGCTGCCGGCCGAGCTCTTGTCGGCATCGATCCGCGTCGACGCCAGGTAGGTGCCGTTGACGTGGCGGAAGAAGTCGTCCTGCGGGCGGGGAAGGGTGTTCTGGGTCGTGGTCACCGGGCCAATCTAGCCCGAGCGGCCCAGCTCACAGCACCGTCCAGGTGTCGCGTCCGTTGACCATGGCCTGCAGCCCCTTGGCGCCGCCGCCGCGGGCCATCTCGATCTGCTGTCGGGCCAGGTCGTCGTAGGCCGGGCGCTCCACGTTGCGGAAGATGCCGATCGGGGAGCGGTGCATCACGCCGGCATCGGTGAGCCGGCTCAGCGCGAAGGCCAGTGAGGGGTCGTCATGGTGCTCGTCGTGCACCAGGATCTTCTCCAGGCCCACCTCGGAGACCTCCACCACCTCCACCGAGCCGTCGGTGCGCTGCACCACGCCCAGGTGGTCGTCGGCGCCGAAGACGATCGGCTCTCCGTGGCGCAGCGGGATGATGGACTCGGTCGAGGCCGGGCCCTTCAGCTCCTCGAAGGCGCCGTCGTTGAAGATCGGGCAGTTCTGGTAGATCTCCACCAGCGCGGCGCCACGGTAGTCGGCGGCCGCCTTCAGCACCTCGGTGAGGTGCGCGCGGTCGGAGTCGACGGTGCGGGCCACGAAGCCGGCCTCGGCGCCCAGCGCCAGCGAGACCGGGTTGAAGGGGCTGTCCACCGAGCCCAGCGGGCTGGACTTGGTGACCTTGCCGGCCTCCGAGGTGGGGGAGTACTGGCCCTTGGTGAGGCCGTAGATCCGGTTGTTGAACAGCATGATGGTGATGTTCATGTTGCGGCGCAGCGCGTGGATCAGGTGGTTGCCGCCGATGGAGAGGGCATCGCCGTCGCCGGTCACCACGAAGACGCCCAGGTCGGGGCGGGTGGCGGCCAGGCCGGAGGCGATCGCCGGGGCGCGCCCGTGGATCGAGTGCATGCCGTAGGAGTCCACGTAGTACGGGAAACGCGAGGAGCAGCCGATGCCGGAGACGATGACGGTGTTCTCCCGCTTGATGCCCAGCTCGGGCATCATCCCCTGGAAGGCGGCCAGGATCGCGTAGTCACCGCAGCCGGGGCACCAGCGAACCTCCTGGTCGCTGGTGAAGTCCTTGCGGTTCAGCGGCTCGATGCTCAGCGGCACGCCCGCCAGCCCGCCGCGGCGCTCGGGGGCCTCGCTGTGGTTCTGGGTGGCAGTCACTTGGTCTCCTGTGCCTTGGTCTGGGTGGAGGTTCCGTCGGCGTCGACGCTCTCGGCGACGTCGGAGGAGGGGTTGGTGGTGGTGGGGACGTCGGTGGGCCGGTTGGCCTGCTCGACGTCGGGGGCGAGCTCGCCGTCGCCCATGTCCTCGCTGCCGGGGCCCTCGGAGACCTCGACCTCGTCGAAGGGGCCCTCGACGCGGCCGTCCAGGGCGTCGATCTCGTGCTCCAGGTCGGCGGCCAGCTCGCTCAGACTGATCGGCAGGCCGAAGACGCGCGAATAGCTCTGCACGTCCACCAGGTACTTGGCGCGCAGCATCATGGCGAACTGGCCCAGGTTCATCTCGGGCACGATCACCCGGTCATAGGCCTTGAGCACCTCGCCGAGGTTGGCGGGGAAGGGGTTCAGGTGGCGCACGTGCGCCTGGGCGACGTTGCGTCCGGTGGCGCGCACCCGGCGCACCGCCGCGGTGATCGGGCCGTAGGTGGAGCCCCAGCCCAGCACCAGCAGGCGTGCCTGTCCGGAGGGGTCGTCCACCTCGACGTCGGCGATGTCGCGCACGATGCCGTCCACCTTCGCCTGACGCAGTCGCACCATCTTGTCGTGGTTGGCGGGGTCGTAGGAGATGTTGCCGGTGCCGTCGGCCTTCTCGATGCCGCCGATCCGGTGCTCCAGGCCGGGGGTGCCGGGGATCGCCCAGTCGCGCGCCAGGGTCTCGGGGTCGCGCTTGTAGGGCAGGAACTTGTCACCCTCGTTGGGGCCGGTGGCGAAGTTCGGCTCGATCGGCTCGATGCTGTCCAGGTCGGGGATCCGCCAGGGCTCGGCGCCGTTGGCCAGGTAGCCGTCGCTGAGCAGCACCACCGGGGTGCGGTACGTGACCGCGAAGCGCACCGCCTCGACGGCCATCTCGAAGCAGTCGGCCGGGGTACTGGGGGCCAGCACCGGCAGCGGGGCCTCGCCGTTGCGGCCGTACATCACCTGCAGCAGGTCGGCCTGCTCGGTCTTGGTGGGCATGCCGGTGGACGGGCCGGCGCGCTGCACGTCCACCACCACGAGCGGGAGCTCGGTCATCACGCCCAGACCGATGGTCTCGGCCTTCAGGGCGATGCCGGGGCCAGAGGTGGAGGTGACGCCCAGGGCACCGCCGAAGGAGGCGCCCAGCGCCGCGGCGACGCCGGCGATCTCGTCCTCGGCCTGGAAGGTCATCACGCCCTCGGACTTGTGCTTGCTCAGCTCGTGCAGGATGTCGGAGGCCGGGGTGATCGGGTAGGAGCCCAGGAAGAGCTGCAGACCGGCCTTCTCGGCGCCCACGATCAGGCCGTAGGCGGTGGCCAGGTTGCCCGAGATCTGGCGGTAGGTGCCCGGCGCCATCGGCGCCTTGGCCACCTCGTAACGCACCGCGAACTCCTCGGTGGTCTCGCCATAGGCGTAGCCGGCCCGGAAGGCCGCGACATTGGCGTCGCGGATGTCCGGCTTCTTGGCGAACTTCTCGCCCAGGAACTCCTCGGTGCCCTCGGTGGGCCGGTTGTAGAGCCAGTTCAGCAGGCCCAGCGCGAACATGTTCTTGCTGCGTCCGGCGTCCTTGCGGCCCAGGCCGAAGTCCTTGACGGAGGCGACGGCCAGGCCGGTGAGGTCCAGCGCCACGACGTGGTAGTCCTCCAGCGAGCCGTCCTCCAGCGGGTTGGCCTCGTAGCCCACCTTGGTGAGGTTCCGCCTGGTGAACTCCGCGGTGTCGACGATCAGCAGGCCACCGCGCGGCACGTCCTTCAGGTTCGCCTTCAGCGCCGCCGGGTTCATCGCCACCAGCACGTCGGGACGGTCACCGGGGGTGACGATGTCGTAGTTGGCGAAGTGCACCTGGAAGCTGGAGACGCCCGGCAGCGTGCCCTGGGGGGCACGGATCTCGGCGGGGAAGTTGGGCAGCGTCGAGATGTCGTTGCCGAAGGTTGCCGAGTCATGGGTGAAACGGTCTCCGGTGAGCTGCATGCCGTCGCCTGAGTCACCGGCGAAACGGATCACGACCCGCTCGAGAACGTGGACGTCGGATGCCTGGCCTTCGGACACTGTGGCCTCTTTCGTGGGGAGCTGACACTCGGACTTCCAAGACTACCCGTCACCGACCTCCTCCCTGTGGGGACTAGGCTGGCGGCGTGATCGTCCTGCCACGCCAACCTATGCCGCATGCGGTGGTCGACTGGTTCGGTGACCAGTCGGTGGTCGTCGTGGACCTGGCCTTGGCCTGCTGTGCCATCGAGTCCGAGTTCGCGGTGCCCGCCGGTGCACCGCGCCTGGCCGCCGTCCCCGACGGCGCCCGGGTGGTGGCCGTCGTCTCCGGGACGCTGACCGATGCGCTGGCCGGTCTGGTCGCCCGCAGCCTGGCGGCGCTCCCGGATGCGCACGTGGTGAGCTTCGGTGCCTGCGCCTGCGCGGGAGGCCCCTACTGGGATGCCGGCTCGGTGACCAAGGGCGTGGACCAGCTGGTGGCCGTCGACACCTACATCGCCGGCTGCCCGCCGCCGCCCGAGGCGCTGGCCCGCGTGGTGGAGCAGGTCCGTGAGGAGGTGCTGGCCCATGGCTGAGCACGGCATCGACGACGAACTGCGCGGCGTGCAGCCGGGGGTTTGGCTCGACGAGCTCCAGGCGGCCCGTGGCCAGGGCTTCACCTTCCTGGACCACCTGGTCTGCATCGACGAGCTGGGCCGCAGCCCCGAGCTGCGCCTGGTGGCGCGGCTGGTGGACTTCGGCGCCGAGCCGCCGCGCGGCCTGCAGCTGCACGTCCGGCTGCCCCGCGAGCAGCCGGAGCTGGTCAGCGCCACCAGCGTCTTCGCCGGCGCCGCCTGGCACGAGCGCGAGGCCCACGACTTCTTCGGCGTGGTCTTCCACACCCCTGCCGGGGAGCAGACCGACTCCGCGCCGCTGCTGAACCACACCGGGGCCGCGCTGCTGCGCAAGGACCAAGTGCCCGCCGCGCGGGCCGCGCAGCCGTGGCCCGGCGCCAAGGAGCCCGGCGAGCAGGCCGGCGCCGCCAGCCGTCGCCGGATGGCGCCGCCCGGGGTCCCGGACCCGACGGTCTGGGGTGACCGTGACCCGTCCGCACCCGTCCCCAGCCCCGACGAGGTGGTGGCCGCCGCCTCCGGCGGCCGCGTGAGGAGGCGACGATGAGCGAGCAGGGCGTGGTACGCCACGGCTCGATCCGGCTGGTGGAGCAGAACTGCACCTCGTGCATGATCTGTGCCCGCGAGTGCCCGGCCTGGTGCATCGAGATCGATTCCCACACCGAGACCGTCGAGGGTCAGGGCGGCGCCCCGGTGGGGGGTGCTGCGGCCAGCGCCACCTCTGGCTACGCCCGGGCCCGGCAGCGGCAGGTCAACGTGCTGGACCGCTTCGAGATCGACTGGGCGCTGTGCATGTACTGCGGCATCTGCGTCGAGGAGTGCCCCTTCGACGCGCTGGAGTGGGCCGGACCGCACGTCTCCAGCGCCCCGAGCCTGCCCGGACTGGTGCAGGGCCGCGAGCAGCTCAGGTGAGCCTCGCCAGCCACGGCCCGTCCGGTACCGGCCCGCGGGTGGGCTGGGTCTCCGGTCTGGACATCCACTGGGCCAGCCTGCGACGCGCCTGGGCGGTGCGCAATGTGCGACGCGGCGCCTACGGCACCCTGCTGATCGCGCTGGGCTCGCTGACCCCGGCCTACCTGCCGCAGAACTCTCCCTGGTGGCGGATGCTGCGCTGGTTCCACCTGACCGGCACCCCCGCCCGGATCATCGGCACCCTGCTGGTGATGGCCGGCCTGGCGCTGCTGGTGGACGCCTGGTTCCGGATGCGCCCCGAGGCCCAGCAGCGCGGCAGCCTGGTGGCCTACCACCAGCTCAAGCACTGGGCGGTGCTGGCCATCTGGGGCTTCCCCTTCCTGCTGGCCCCGCCCATCTTCAGCCATGACGCCTATTCCTACGCGGCCCAGGGCTGGCTGATCCACAACGGCATCAACCCCTACCGCGGCAACGTGATGCTGCTGCCCGGCGCCTTTGCCGACCAGGTGGCCTGGGTCTGGCGCCGCACCCCGGCCCCCTACGGCCCGCTCAGCCTGCAGATCCAGCACGGCCTGGTGGACCTGACCGGCTTCGACCCCTACCTCTCCGCGCTGGCCATGCGGATCCCGGCGCTGGTGGGCGTGGTGCTGATCGGCCTGCTGGTGCCCCGGATCGCGCACCGGCTGGGCGCCGACCCGGCGATGGCCGCCTGGTTCGCCACGCTGAACCCGGTGCTGGTGATCGACTTCATCGGGGGCGCCCACAACGACGCCCTGATGACCGGCCTGCTGGTGCTGGGCCTGTGGTTCGCCTTCCGGGCCGACGGCGCCTGGCTGCTCTCCGCGGTGGTGATCGGGCTGGCCGCGGCCATCAAGCAGCCCGCCATCCTGGCCGCCTATGCGTTGCCCATCATCTCCCGACCCTGGCTGAGCTGGCACTGGCGCGCCACGCTGTCCACCGTGCTGCGGGTGCTGACCAGTTTCGCCGTCGCGGGCGGCACCTTCGCGCTGCTCACCCATGCCACCGGGCTGGGCTACGGCTGGCTCGACGCGGTGAGCGTGCCCGGCATGGTGGTGACGGTCTCGCCGGCCACGATCGTGGGCCAGGGTGCCCAGCTGGTGCTCGACGCCTTCCACCTCGACCCCTCCGGCACGATGGCGGTCAGCGTGGCGCGCACCATCGGACTGGGCCTGGCGGCGGTGCTGATCGCCTGGTGGGCGCTGACCATCGGACGCACCCGGCCGATCACCTTCCTGGCCTGGAGCTTCCTGGCGGTGGCGCTGTGCGCCCCGGCGCTGCACTCCTGGTACGTGCTCTGGGGCGGGGTGCTGCTGCCGTTGAGCCGCCCCTCGCGCCGGATGGTGCGCGGCGCGGTGCTGATGACCGTGGTGCTGCTCGCCTATGCCGCCATCAACCTGGCCTACCGCAACAGCGTCAGCGCCGTGGACCCCTTCAACCCGGCCGTGGCGCTGGGCGTCGCGGCTGCGGCAGGATTTGCCTGGCAGCTGCGCAACCACGAGCAGGTGACCGAACGCCGCCGCCGGGCCCTGCGTCGCCGCGAGGCCCGCAACGCCGGGCAGTCCTTGGCCGACACCCCGGCCCACCGACAGGGAGAGTGAGATGACCCAGACCGACGACCTGCGGGTCGAGACCGAGGGCTCCCAGGCCCGGATCGTGCTGACCAGGCCGCGGGCCATCAACGCCCTGACGCCGGCGATGATGCAGGCCATCTCCGAGGCGCTGCAGGGCTGGGCGGAGGACGAGGCCGTCGACCAGGTGGCCATCCTGGGGGAGGGGGAGCGCGGCTTCTGCTCCGGTGCCGACGTGCGTGCCATCCGCCAGCTGGTGCTCGACGACCCGCAGGCCGCGGTGGACTTCTTTCGCGTGGAGTACGCGGTCAACGAGCTGATCGCCACCTACCCCAAGCCGGTGGTGAGCCATGTGCACGGGATCAGCATGGGTGGCGGCCTGGGTCTGGCGGTGCATGCCAGCCGCGTGGTGGCCGACGAGGACCTGAAGCTCGCCATGCCGGAGACCGGCATCGGGCTGTTCCCCGACGTGGGCGTCACCTGGCAGCTCTCCCGCGCTCCCGGCCAGACCGGCACCTACCTGGCCATGACCGGCACCACCATCGACGCCGGTAGCGCCCAGTACGCGGGTCTGGTGCACGACGTGCTGCTGCCCGCCGAGATGGACGAGGAGTTCGGGGCCTACACCGACTCCCAGCTCGCCACCGACCGGGCGTGGATCGACGACTGCTTCGCGGGCGACGACCCGGTGCGCATCGTGCAGCGTCTGGCCGAGCACCGTGAGCCGCGGGCCCGTGAGACGGCGGAGCTGCTGCGCCAGCGCTCGCCGTGGAGCGTCGCCGTCGCGCTGGAACAGGTCCGTCGGGCGGCCCGGATGGCCGAGGTCGGCGAGGTGCTGGCCCAGGACCTGGTGCTGGCCACCAACTTCGTCGCGGACTCGGACTTCGTCGAGGGGGTCCGGGCGCAGTTGGTGGACAAGGATCGCGCGCCGCAGTGGCGCCATGCCTCGCTGGAGCAGGTGGACCCGCAGCTGGTCGCCTCGATGTTCGAGCCGCGCTGAGAACGGTGCTGCGCCGGGCCGTCGGGGCTCAGAAGTCGTAGTCGACCACCACCGGCGCGTGGTCGCTCATCCGCGCCTCGTAGCTCTCGTCGCGATCGGTGCCGCCGCGGACCGCGCTGCGCGCCAGCCTCGGGGTGGCGAACTGGTAGTCGATGCGCCAGCCAGAGTCCTTCGCGAAGGACTGACCCATCCAGCTCCACCAGGAGTAGGGGCCCTCGGTGTCGGGGTGCAGCCGGCGCACCACGTCCACCAAGGTGCGCGGGGAGAGGATCTCGTCCAGCCAGGCGCGCTCCTCGGGCAGGAATCCCTCGGAGGACTGGTTCCCGCGCCAGTTCTTGATGTCCAGCTTGTCGTGGGCGATGTTGAAGTCGCCCATCACGACGAACTCGCGGCCCTGGGCCGCTGCCCGGCGACGGGCCCGGGTGAGGTGGCGGGCGAAACCCGCCAGGAAGCGCATCTTGCGCTCGTACTTGGCACCGCCGTCGGGCTTCTCGCGCCCGTTGCGGCCGGCCTCCTGCAGGTGCGCCGGCAGCCCGCCCTTGGGCAGGTAGAGGCTGGCGACGGTGAGCGGGCGGTCGGACAGGTCCACCTCCAGGTAGCGCCCCTCGGTGGCGAAGGCCTTCAGCTCGCGAGCCATCACGTCGCGCTCGGCGGGCTCGCGCAGCTCGACGTGGCTGTCGCCCGGTGCCCGCACCAGGGCGCCGGCGCCCCAGCAGCGGACGTCGGTCGGCTGCTCCCGGGTGAGTACGGCAACTCCGTTGCGGCCGGCCAGCTGCCCGGCATCGTAGGAGAGGTGGTAGGTGCCGAAGACACCGTCGGGCAGCAGCGGGACCGGGCAGCGCACCTCCTGCAGGGCCACCACGTCGCACTCGCGGGCCGCCAGCCAGTTCTCGAAGCCCCGCTTCTGGGTGGCGCGGATTCCGTTGACGTTGAAGGTGGCGACGCGGAGCATGGCGGACAGCCTAGCCGGACGCGAGGACGGCCCCACCGCACTGGTGGGTCCGTCGCGGGTGACGGATCAGCGCCGGGTGAAGCGGATCCGGTAGGCCTCGGGGGTGGGGTCCAGCACCTCGTGGCTGAACTCGTCGCCGAAGAGCTGGCCGATCTGATCCAGCAGCGGGGTGGGCACGTGGGGTGCCACCAGGTCCATCTGGCCGCCACCGGTGGGCAGTTGCTGCAGGGCGCCGATGATGGCGCCGTGCCGGATGGCGTGCGGGATCTCGCGGGCCACCAGGGTGGGCACCTCGGCGTCGTGGTTGCAGCCGCAGCCGCAACCACCGGACTTCTGGACCAGGGGCAGTTCGCTCATGGCAGCAATATACTACGGAGATTTCCGGTTCTAGTGGAGGGGGGTCGCCCGCCGGTTGGACGTGCCTCCCCACGTCGGGCTCGAGGGCCGGTAGGTTGCGTCTGGGCCAGATGTCCACACGAGGAGGACGGATGCCGATCAGCGCCGCACGGCTCCTGGAGGGACCGCGAGGACGTCGACTGTGCCTCGAGTACGCCCTGCGCTGCGAGGCGATGACTGCCGGAGGCGTGGAGCGCGAGCTGCCGCTGTGGAAGTCGCTCTTCGACACCGCCGTCGCGCAGGAGGGGCAGGCCGACGTGGTGGGCTGGGGTGAGGACTACGTCCCGGTCCCCACCGGGCCCGAGGAGGTCGCAGCCCTGCTGCGCAGGACCCGCCTGGTCGAGCCCACCGACGAGGTGCTGCTGGACATGCTGCGGGTGACGGTGGCCACGGCACGGTACTGGCAGGAGCCGGACCCCGAGGACCAGATGACCCACCACTGGCGGGTCGCCTCGGCCCTCGAGCGCTTCGCGCAGGCCCTGATCGACTCACCGCTGGCCGACTGGTGGGGGCGCCCGATGCGCCGCAAGGAGCAGTCGCTGGTGCGCAGCCCGCAGCAACCCCGCAAGGGCAAGGGCGTCAAGCAGGCGCTGGAGGGCTGGCGCGAGGAGGAGCGTCGAGCGCGCAAGGACGTGCGCCGGGCCGACGGGGACCCCCGCGAGCGGGTCTCCGGGGTCTGGTGGTCGATTCCGCCGCTGGTTCCCTCTACCACCGGCGGCCTGAACGGGCTGGGCCCGGTGGGTCGGCACCTGGTGGAGGGCTTCCCGCTCTGGGAGAGCGCGGAGGTGGTCCAGGTGAAGGTGCCCAAGAAGTTCGACGTGCTGGAGATCTCCGCTGCCGCCGACTGGGTGGAGCTGTGCCGCCGGCAGCCCTTCGCCGTGACCGGCTCGCGGATGCGTGACTGGTATCGCGCCACCGGGCATGCGGGGGACTGGGTGATCCCGGACTGGCGCGAGGTGGCCAAGGACTACGACGGGATCCACCTGTCGCTGGCGGCCTACCTGGAGCTCACCGGCCGTGCGATCGACGTCGAGGAGGGAACGGCCAGCATGATCGCGGGCTTCTCGCCGGACGAGACCCGCTGGTTCGTCGACCTGCCGGACTGAGCCCCCGGCAGGCCGCACGGCTCAGCGGTAGTTGGTGAACTGGACGGCGAAGTCGTAGTCCTGGGCCTTGATCAGCTGCTGGACCGCCTGCAGGTCGTCGCGCTTCTTGGAGCTGACCCGCAGCTCGTCGCCCTGGATCAGGCACTTGACGCCCTTGGGGCCCTCGTCGCGCACCAGCTTGGAGATCTTCTTCGCGTCCTCCTGGCTGATGCCCTGCTTCGTGGTGCAGGTGATCTTCCACATCTTGCCGGACAGTCGCGGCTCGCCCTTCTCCAGGGCCTTGAGGTTGATCCCACGCTTGACCAGCTTGGACTCGAAGACGTCGAGCACCGCCTTGGCGCGCTCCTCGCCATTGCTCTCGATCTCGATGGCCTCGCCGGACCACTTGATCGAGGAGTCGGTGTTCTTGAAGTCGAAGCGCTGGCTGACCTCGCGGGCGGCCTGGCCGAGCGCATTGTCGACCTCCTGGCGGTCCACCTTGCTGACGATGTCGAAGGAGCTGTCGGAAGCCATGTCTCTCCTGGGGTCGTGGTCGGGCGGATGAACCGCCTGGTGGGCGCCATTCTGCCATCGCCCCACGGCGAGTTTGGCGGCTCTTCGGACTTGAGGTGGGGCGGGTAGTCGTGGCCCGGTGTGGTGAGGGGCCGGGGTCTTCGGCAGGAT
>NZ_BAAAIX010000015.1:0-107405 GCF_039526385.1 Luteococcus peritonei
CCTATCAGCGGTCGGCTGGCGCCACCAGGCCCGGTGACAACACCCCCCGGATCATTGGTGAGACAGGGGCAGTAAGTCATGCCGGGCCCGGCGACCGTGACCCCGCCTTACGGGGTCACCAGCAAGGTAACGGGGCGTCGGCTGACCGCCCGGTTTGTGCCCGGTGGCTCCGCGGTGATATTTTCTCCTTCTTGCCGGAGCGGGTCGAAAGCCCCGATTTGGCAGCAGAAGAACAAGGATGTATTGTTTCTTCTCGCGCGCACCGCTAGCTCAACTGGCAGAGCAGCTGACTCTTAATCAGCGGGTTCAGGGTTCGAGTCCCTGGCGGTGTACCAGACACGAAGGCCCCGATCATCAGATCGGGGCCTTCGTCGTGTCCTGGGACCCTCGCCCTTGATGGCTCAGCCGTCGAGGCGGGCCAGCTGCTCGGAGGTGAGCACCAGGTCGACGGCACGGGCGGAGTCCGTGATCGAGGCGGGGCGGCTGGCGCCGGGGATCGGGATCACCTGCTCGCTCTGGGCCAGCTCCCAGGCCAGCACCACCTGTTGCGGGCTGACACCGTGCTCTCGGGCCACGTCGCCGAAGGCCTGGAACTTCTCGCCCACCTCGGTGGCGCCCCCGGAGGTACCGCCCAGCGGGCTCCAGGGCAGGAAGGCGATGCCGTGCTCGTCGCAGTGGGCCAGCTCGTCGGCGGAGGAGCGGAAGCGCGGCGAGAACTCGTTCTGCACGCTGACCAGGCCACCAGGGCCCAACACCTGCTGGGCCACCTCGATCTCCTCGACATTGGCATTGGAGATGCCGACTGCCTTGATGAGCCCCTCGGCCTGGAAGTCGGCAAAGTGCTGCACCACCTCGCCGTAGACCTTCCAGCGGTCCGGGCGGTGCCACTGGTACAGGTCGATGACGTCCACCTCCAGGGCGCGCAGCGAGGCCTCCAGCGCCTTGCGCAGGTACTGCTTGGAGCCGTCGCGGCCCCACGCCTCGCCCTCGCTGCGGGTGATGCCGCCCTTGGTGGCCACCACGATCTCGTCGCGGTTGGCGATGCCGCGCAGAGCCTTGGCCACCAGCCGCTCGTTGTGCCCCATCTGGTCCCAGCTGGGGGCGTAGCAGTCGGCGGTGTCGAAGAAGGTGATGCCGGCGTCCAGAGCGGCGTGCACGGTGGCGATCGCCTGCTCCTCGTCGGGCTGGGGGTCGCGGGCCATGCTGAGCGGCATGCAGCCCATGCCGATGGCGCTGACGGTGAAGGGTCCGAGCTGTCGAGTCTTCATGGCCCGACGCTAGCGGATGGCCCCGGCGGCCGGGATGCGTCCGCTCGTCGGTCCCCACCTCTTGCGCCGGAGCCAGTCACCTGCTTAAGCTGACACGTGTCAGGTACTCAACGAGGAGCCAATATGACCGACATGTCTCGCCGCGCGCTGATCGGTGCTGCGGGTGCAGGAGCCGCTGGAACGGTGCTCTCCTGGAAACGCCTCACGGGGCTCGACATCCCCGGCCGGGGCAAGGACGAGCTCACCATCGCGCTGAACGGAACCGCCCAGGACGCTGCCTCCAACCAGGGGCTGGTGGACGCCTTCCAGCAGCAGCACCCCGACATCAACGTACGGATCGTGCCCATCCAGGGCGCCGACTGGGGTGACTTCTTCGCCAAGATCCTCACCCTGGTGGCGGCCGGTACGCCGCCCGACGTGGTGATGGTGGCCACGGAGGGCACGCAGCTGTTCGCCGAACGGCTGGCCCTTCCCCTGGATGACTTCGTGAAGCGGGACCGCGACGAGATGCGCGAATTCTTCGAGGATGTGCACCCCTCACTGATCGAGGCCTTCATGTACGAGGGCAGCCTCTTCCAGCTGCCACTGAGCTGGAATGCCGCCAACATCTACTTCTCGGCCAAGGCCATGGAGCGCGCCGGGCTGGAGTACCCCCGCGAGGACTGGAGCTGGGACGACTTCCACGGCTACCTCTCCCAGATGCGCGAGGCCGCCTCCGGCTCCTTCCGCCCCTTCTTCTGGACCAACCGGATGTGGGGCGGCGTGGTGCCGTGGCTGTACAGCAATGACACCGCCTTCCTGAAGCCGAGCCGGTACCAGGGAGGGGACTGGCTGTGGGGTGACTTCTACCCGGGGGAGAAGGGCCGTAGCGGTGGCTACCGCTGGACCGAGCCCAATGCCGACGACCCGAAGGTGCTGGAGTCCTTCGAGTTCCTGCAGTCGCTGGTGGCGGAGGGCCTGGGTTCCTCCCCGGCGCAGGGTGGTGGCAACGAGCTGGTGAGCCGCTTCGGCTCCGGCGTGATCGGCATGACGCCCTCGGGCGGCTACTGGGTGCACGGGCTGGCCGGCGCCGGGATGAAGCGCGACGACTACGACGTCTGCTTCTTCCCCAAGGGTCGTACCCAGCAGCACCAGTTCGGGACCGCCGGCTACGCCATCATGCGCGCCTCCAAGCGCCAGGACGCCGCCTGGGAGTGGCTGAAGTTCTGTGTCTCCAAGCAGGGGATGGCCATCGCCCAGAAGAATCCCGACTCCAACAGCGCCAGGCGCTCGCACAACACCGAGCTCTACCAGGACCGTGGGCCGAAGCACTGGGAGGTCTTCTACGAGACCCTCGACAAGTTCCCCAGCACCGCCCCCATCCCGGCGCCTCCGCAGGCCGCTGCCGTCGAGACGGCCCTGATCAAGAACGTCCTGGGTGCCGTCACCGGCTCCCGCGCCAACGTCCGCCGCGCCCTCGGGACGCTGCAACGAGACCTGACCATCGCCCTGGAAGGGGAGTGAACGCCGTGAGCCTGCCTGTTGCCCCTGCAACCACCCAGACCGAGAAGCTCCCCGCTGCTGCGGGGCGTGCGCCCGGCCGGACCGGTGAGTCCCGTCTGGCCGCCCTGCTCCTGGCCCCCACCGTGGTCGGCATCGGTCTGTTCACCGTGCTGCCCATCATCGGTTCCTTGGTGCTGGCCTTCTTCAGCTGGGACATCATCTCCTCGCCCCGCTTCGTCGGCCTGGAGAACTTCCGCACCATGGCCACCTCGCCCACCATCCGGGTCAGCTTCCTCAACACCTTCGGCTTCGTCGTGGTGGCCGTGCTGCTGCAGATCGCCGTCGCCCTCGGGCTGGCGGTGCTGGTGCAGTCGAAGATGCCGGGGTGGATGCGCACCTTCTTCCGCTCGGTCTTCTTCTTCCCGCTGATCCTGTCGGCCGCCTCGGTCTCACTGATCATGTCCTACCTGTTCAACGAGGACTTCGGCACCGTGAACAAGTTGCTCGGTCTGCTGGGGATGGCCCCTGTGCCCTGGCTCACCTCGACCCACGGCGCCATGGTGGTGACCGTCCTGGTCTACGTCTGGCAGAACTTCGGCTTCACCTTCCTGCTCTTCATCGGGGGCCTGTCCTCCATCCCGCAGGAGGTCTACGAGGCCGCCGACATCGACGGGGCGAGTACCTGGAACCGCTTCTGGCGCCTCACCCTGCCGCTGCTCAGCCCCACCATGCTGGTGGCCAGCGTGATGGCCATCATCTCGGCCCTGCAGATCTTCGACCAGCCCTTCGTGCTCACCAAGGGTGGTCCCGGCGACTCCACCCGTACCGCCGTCATGGTGATCTACCAGTCGGCCTTCCAGGAGCTGCACTTCGGTCTCGCCGCCGCCATCGGACTGGTGCTCATGCTGATCATCATGTTCGTCACCTGGCTCCAGTTCCGCCTCAGCCGCCGCTTCGTCTTCTACATGTGAGGGTCCGACCATGACTGACACCCAATCCGTCGAGCCGCGCTCGAACTCGGCCCGCACGCTTCGCCGCCTCTCGCTGGCTGGCCGCATCCTGGTGCTGCTGGTGGCACTCTTCCTGACCCTTGGTCCTGTGGTCTGGACGCTGTGGGTCGCACTCACGCCCACCGACGCGGCGGGCCATCGCACGCTCAGCCTGGCCGCCTTCAAGGACGTCTCCGCGAAGGTGGACGTCGTCCGGCTGTTCTGGAACTCGGCGCTGGTGACCGGACTGGCCGCCGTCGGCCAGATGCTCACCGCCGCCCTGGCCGGCTATGCCTTCGCCCGGCTGCGCTTCCGGGGCAGCAATGTCCTGTTCGGCATCATCCTGGCCACCATGATGGTGCCGATGCAGGTGACCATCGTCCCGGTCTTCATGCTGGTACGCGGCATGGGGCTGGCCGACACCCTGTTGGCCCTGATCCTGCCCGCCATCCCCACGGCCTTCGGCACCTTCCTGATGCGCCAGTACTTCATGGGCATCCCGGACAGCCTCGCCGAGGCCGCCCAGATCGACGGGGCCAGCCCGTGGCAGGTCTTCTCGCGGATCTACCTGCCCTTGTCGGCGCCGGGTCTGGCGATCGTGGGGATCCTCGCCTTCAACGGGATCTGGAACGAGTTCTTCCGTCCCCTGATCATGACCATCAGCCAGGAGAACTTCACCCTGCCGCTGGGCATGGTCAGTCTCCAGGGCCAGTTGGGCACCGGTAGCATGTCGACGGTGCTGGCCGGCGTGGTGCTGTCGATGATTCCCGCCCTGGTCGTCTTCATCTTCGGTCAGCGACCGCTGCGTGAGGGCCTGACCGCCGGGAGCGTCAAGTGAGCGATCACATCCTGCCCACCCGCCATGTGCGACCCCCGCGCGGCTGGATCAACGACCCGAACGGGCTGGCCCACGTCGACGGCACCTGGCACGTCTTCTTCCAGTACAACCCGGCCTCGCACCGCCACGACGCCATCCGCTGGGGCCATGCCACCTCGACCAACCTGCTGGATTGGAAGCTCGAGCCGGACGTCCTGGTCCCCGAGCCGGAGGGGATCAATGCGGTCGGCTCCTGGAGCGGATGTCTCACCGTCGACGACACAGTGCCGACCATCTGCTGCACCGCCGTGTCGACGACGCCGGCTGCCGCGGTGGGCGCCATCGCCCGGGGCAGCGCTGACCTGCGCAGCTGGGAGCTGGAACAGACCCCGGCTGCGCCGCCGCACGGCGAGGCGGGAGCGGAGACCCGCGATCCCTTCGTGGTCTGGATCGAGGGCCACCGCTACATCATCCAGGGCCACGGTGGCCGCGGTACCACGGCCTCCATCCTGGTCCACGACGCGGAGGACCTGACCAACTGGCCCCTGCTGGGCGAGCTGGTCACCGTCGCCGACCCGGTGGCCGCCCAGCACGCGCCGGCCGACATCTGGGAGTGTCCGAACCTGGTCCGGCTCGGGGACGACTGGGTGCTGGTGGTGAGCCTGTGGCTCGACGGCCAGCTCAGTGGGGTGCGCTGGCTGCTGGGTGACCTGCAGCTGGAGGAACAGGACGGCAACCAGGTCCCGCGGTTCTCTCCGAGGACGGGCGGGGTGCTGGACACCGGACCCTGCTTCTACGCGCCCCAGCTGGTGACCCATGAGGAGCGCACGCTGCTGATCGGCTGGTCCTGGGAACTGGAGCGCTCCGACGAGGTGCTGGCCGAACAGGGCTGGGCCGGGGTGCTGACCACGCCCCGTGAACTCTCGGTGCGCGACGGCCGGCTGGTGCAGGACCTGCCCCGTGAGGTGATGGAGGCGGTGGCCGAGCGGGTCGATCCCAGCTGGCGAGCAGCCGAACATCCCTGTGTGCTGGTCCGCGCCACGTCCGCGGTCGTGCTGACCTGCGACCTGGCCGAGGGGGAGTCCCGCCTGGAGCTGCAGGCCGGAAGCACGGTGATCCTCGACGGCTCGCTGGTGGAGGTCTTCCACGAGGGCAGCACCCGCACTACGCGTTGCTATCCGGCACTGGCAGCCACCTGGAGCGTCACCGGCCAGGCCGAGGTCCGCGTCCTGGGCTGAGACCGACGGCTCAGCCGCGCCGTCCCCGCGCCGCGGGGGCGGCGACGGAGCGCCGCACCACCGCACGGCTGGGCAGCTCGACGTCGGCAGTGGGCAGGGGAACCCCGTCCAGGTGGGCGAGCAGGGTGCGCATGGCCTGGGCGCCCATGTCGTCGAAGGGGATCTGCACCGTGCTGAGCCCGAGCTGCGCCGCGAGGCTGGGGTCGTCGTCGTAGCCCACCACCGAGAGGTCCTCGGGGATCCGCAGCCCGCGCTGTGCCGCAGCGAGGTGTACGCCGGCGGCCACCCGATCATTGGCGCAGACGACGGCAGTGGGCTGCTGCTCGTCGAGCACCCGGCCGCCCACCTCCCAGCCGTCGTCGATCTCCCAGCCACAGGGAACCAGCCGGACCGGCAGGCCGGCCGCCTCGAACTTCTGGCGGTAGCCAGCGATGCGGCGACCAACGGCCACCACGTCGGTGGTGCCGTGCAGGTGGACCACCTCGCGATGCCCCCGGTCCAGCACCAGGCGGGCCGCCTCGCGGCCGCCCTGCTCCTCGTCGCCGTAGATGCCGAGCGCGCGCCCGGACGGGTCGAAGGCGTTGACCAGCAGGCAGGGGTCGTCATGGAAGGCTGCTGGCGGCTGCCAGGGGACGAGTCCCTCGGCCACGAACATCAGGGCGTCGCACTGGCGGGCCTGGAGCAGATCGACGGCATCCTGCTCCAGTTGGGCGTCCTTGTGGGAGTCGACCACCAGCAGTAGGAAGTCGTGCTCGGCGGCCACCCGGGAGGCGGCCGCGATCATGGCCCCGCCATAGGTTCCGGAGGCCACCGAGTCGGTCACGACGCCGATGGTGTGGGTGGCCTGGTTGCGCAGGCTGCGCGCCACGCTGTTGGGTCGGTAGCGCAGCTGGGCCGCCGCCTGCCGGATGGCCTCCTGGTTCTCCGGCGAGACGTCGCCGTCGCCGCGGCCGTTGAGGACCATGGAGACGGCACTGCGCGAGACCCCCGCCAGCTCGGCGACGTCGCGCGCGGTGACCTTCCTGCCCATGGCTCCGGCCCTGCGCTCAGCGCCTGGCGGAGCGCACGGCGGCGATCCGCTGGCGACGCAGCTCGTCGAGCTCGGGCATCTCCAGCGGCTCCAGCTCGGTGCCGGTGGCCAGCTCGAGCAGGTGGTCGGCGAGCTCGGGGTTGCGCACCAGCACCGGGCCGTGGGGGTAGGTGCCGATCACGTGGCCGCCACTGGCGAGCTGCTGGCGGGCGCCCTCGGTGCCCTGGCCGTCGTTGCCGACGCCCACCTCGACGGTGCACAGCGGCGTGGCCTCGGGGCCGAGCGTGGTCCAGCCGCCGTGGTTCTCGAAGCCGGTCACCCGGCTGGTGGAGCCGTCGGGCCGGTTCCAGGCGTGCAGCACCTCGCCGACCGCGCGACGCGGGCCGCGGCGGGTGTCGACGTCCAGCAGGCCCAGGCCCTCGACCACCTCGTCGCGGTCTCCCACGGTGAAGGTCCTGCCGCAGATCTGGTAGCCGGCGCAGACGGCGAAGAGCACCGCCCCGCGATCCAGCCCCACCATCAGGTTGCCGTCGGCCTGCAGCGCCCGCACGGCACTGATCTGGGCCATGTCCTCGCCGCCGCCCAGCAGGTAGATGTCGGCATCGTCGGGCACCAGGTCGCCGGGCTCGACGCTGACCAGCTCCGCCGCCAGGCCGCGGCGCTCCAGGCGCTTGAGGAGCACCTTGGCATTGCCCTGGTCACCGTAGATGCCGAGCACGCTCTGGTAGACCAGCACGATCTTGACGGGCTTCATGCCAGGCCTCCCAGCTTGCGCAGCTTCTGGAACGGTGTGTAGGTGCTGATCACGTCGAGCGTGGTCTCGGGATGCCCGCTGATCGCCGCGGACAGGTCGGGCACGATGCTGTGCTCCACCTCGGCATAGTCCAGCCGGACCGCCAGGTCGTGGGCGCGCGGTCCGGTGCAGACCACGTGGCGGCCGGCCAGCTGCTCGTAGTCGACGTCCCACAGCCAGCTCATGTCGCGACCGTCGGCGGCCACGGCGTCCATCGCCAGCACGACAGGATCGCTGGTGGCCAGCGGCAGGCTCTCGGCCCAGCCGGCGGGGTTCTTGGCCAGCAGCAGCCGGGCCTTCGTGTCGCCGAAGGTGCCCACGGCATAGCGGCCGGCGGGGGAGGCGACGGTGTTCATGCCGCGCACCGCATCGGCCGGCTCGACGCCCATCACGCGGGCGGCGGCCAGCGCGCAGGCGGCATTGGCGCGGTTGAAGCGTCCGGGCACCTGCAGGGCCAGGGTCCAGCGGGTGCCGTCGGCCTGCACCACGTCCTCGCCGTCGACGCGGTAGCTGGCGGCGGGCTGGGTCAGGTCGCACGCGGGGCAGTCCCAGCCCTGGTCGGTGTGGGCCAGCACGGCACCGCAGCCGGGGCACAGCGCCGCATCGGCCGACCAGCCGTCACCGGTGTCGATCCAGACGGTCTCACGGGCAGGCTGCGCGGCCCAGACCACCAGCGGGTCGTTGGCATTGGCCACCACGACGGGGCCCGCGGAACCCGCGGCCTCCAGGGCGGCCCGCCAGGAACGTCCCAGTGACTTGATCTCGTGGTTGCGGTCCATCTGGTCGCGGCTGAAGTTCAGCATCACCAGCACCTCGGGTGTGCCCAGCCGCACCACATCGGCCACGACGCGCTCGTCGGTCTCCAGACAGGCGACCGGGGCCCGGCTCTCGCCCAGCGCGGAGGCGATGCCGTGGTGCAGATTGGCGCCGTCGGCATTCGTGACCACCGGCTCGGACAGCCCGGCGCGCAGCGCGGCGGTCAGCAGGTGGGTGGTGGTGGTCTTGCCATTGGTGCCGGTGACGCTGGCCACCCGGCGCCCGGCGAGCAGCTTGCCCAGCGCTCCCGGGTCCACCCGCATCATCACCTGTCCCCGGATCGAGGCGCCGGAACCACGTCCTGCCAGCCGGGAGGCGAGGGCGGCGGCGCGACCGGCCGTGGTGGCCGCCAGCAGGCGGGCGTCCGGCAGGGAACGAGTCGAAGGCATGCGCCCCATGCTAGTGGGCGCGGCATCCACGGCCGGTGAGGCGGCGCCAGGCCGGTCCACGTTTCAATCCTGCAACGGCTTCTGACACCCCTGTCAGGAAGGCCCCGGGCGTGGTTGGATGCGGAGCAGTCGCACCCCCGCGGCCCCGGAAAGGAGTCGAGCCAATGATGCTCGCCATCTGGGGCTACCTGATCGTCGTCGTGTTCATGCTGCTGATCATGACCAAGAAGGCCACCCCCTTCACCTCGTTGGTCCTCGTGCCACTGGTCATCGGTCTGATGGCCGGGCTCGGCAGCAAGGTCGGTCCCTTCGGTCTGGCGGGCATCAAGTCGGTGGCACCCACCGTCGTGCTGCTGCTCTTCGCCATCCTCTACTTCGGCCTGATGATCACCGCCGGCCTGTTCGACCCGCTGGTGCGCTTCATCCTCAAAGTGGTCAAGGGCGACCCGCTGAAGGTGCTGGTGGGCACCGCCATCCTGGCCGCAGTGGTGAGCGTCGACGGCGACGGCTCCACCACCACGATGATCGTCTGCTCCGCCATGATCCCGGTCTACAAGCGGCTGGGCATGAAGATGATGGACCTGGCCGTGATCGTGATCCTGGCCAACTCGATCATGAACCTGCTGCCCTGGGGCGGCCCGACGGCCCGCATCATCGCGGCCCTGGGCGTCGACGAGGGTGCCCTGCTGCGCCGCATCCTGCCCGGCATGTTCATCGCCATCGTCTGGATCATCGCGGTGGCCTGGATCCGCGGCCTGCAGGAGCGCAAGCGCCTGGGCATCCGCGAACTCGACAATGACGACATCGCCGCGATGCACGCCACCACCTCAGAGGAGGACGAGGCGCTGCTGCGGCCGAAGATGCTGTGGCCCAACTTCATCCTCACCATGGTGCTGATGGTCCTGCTGGTCTTCGGCGGCATGTGGGGCCTGCCCAAGGTGCCCGCCTCGGTGCTCTTCGAGATCGGCTTCGCGATCGCCCTGCTGATCAACTACCGCAAGCTGTCCGACCAGCAGGCCATCATCAACATCCACGGCGCCAATGCGCTGCAGGTGGTCACCATGGTGCTGGCCGCCGGCATCTTCATGGGCATCCTCAACGAGTCGGGCATGAGCGAGGCGATCGGCACCTCGCTGGCCAACTGGGTTCCCAGCTCGCTGGGCGGTCAGTGGCCCCTGGTCACCGCCATCATCTCGGCCCCCGGAACCTTCCTGCTCAGCAATGACGCCTTCTACCTGGGCGTGCTGCCGATCCTGGCGAAGACCGGTGAGCAGTACGGCTTCAGCGCCATGGACATCGGCGTGGCCTCCACGGTGGGGCAGGCCTTCCACCTGCTCAGCCCGCTGGTGGGCTTCATCTACCTGCTGCTCAACCTGACCGGTGTGGACATGGGCGCCTGGCAGCGGCAGGCCGGCAAGTGGGCGATCGGCACCTTCCTGATCTTCCTGGTCAGCATGTACGTCTTCGGAGGGGTGGCGCTGACTCGCTGAGGTGAAGTGGCCTGGGGTCGGTACCGGTCCGGCGACTGTCGGTGGCGCACGGTAGCGTCTCAGACGTACCCGACGAAGGAGAAGACATGGTCAACGACATCGGCCCCAAGCCCACCGCCTTCGACATCGAGGAGGCGACCACCGGCAATGACGACTACCGCCAGGTGGCCTGGAGCGGCAAGTACCTCCAGGTGACCCTGATGTCGATCAAGCCGGGGGAGTCCATCGGCCTCGAGCAGCACCCCGAGACCGACCAGTTCCTGCGCATCGAGTCCGGTACGGGCGTCGCCGTGATGGGTCCCGCCGAGGACCAGCTGGACTTCGAGCAGGAGGTCGGCGACGACTGGGTGGTGCTGGTGCCGGCCGGCATGTGGCATGACGTGCGCAACACCGGCGAGGAGGACCTCAAGCTCTACGCCATCTACGCCCCGGTGCACCACGCCGCCGGCATCGTGCAGGCCACCGCCGCCGACGCCGAGCGTGACGAGGAGGAGGGCCGGGACGAGCCGCCGAGCTGGAGCGTCCAGCCGGCCCCCGAGGCCGAGGACCAGACCGCCTGAGCTCCCCACAACGTCGAAGGCCCCGATCCGTGAGGATCGGGGCCTTCGTGTCGGGGTGAGTAACGGGACTTGAACCCGCGACCACCTGGACCACAACCAGGTGCTCTACCAACTGAGCTATACCCACCATGTGTTCTTCGGGCGTCTCCGCCCTGAACAGCTCGACCAGCATAGCGGCTCGCGCCGCCGCTGGGAAATCAGGCCGGGTCGGTGCCCAGCAGGTCGGCGGGGCGAGACCCGGTGAGGATGCCCTGGTACTTGCGGGCGATGGCCTTGGCCTCGGTGGTGGAGGGGCCGGGGGCGGGCACGAAGACCGCCTCGCGGTAGTAGCGCAGCTCCTCGATCGACTCCTGGATGTCGGCCAGCGCGCGGTGGTTCCCGCTCTTGGCAGGGGAGTGGTAGTAGGCGCGCGGGAACCAGCGGCGGCTCAGCTCCTTGATGCTGGAGACGTCCACATTGCGGTAGTGCACCCAGCCCTCCAGCTCGGCCATGTCGCGCGCCAGGAACATCCGGTCGGTGCCGATGGTGTTGCCGGCCAGCGGCGCCTTGCGAGCGGTGGGGGCGTGGGTGCGGACGTAGTCGAGGACGATCTCCTCCGCCTCGCGCATCTCCAGGCCCCCGGCCAACTCGTCCAGCAGGCCGGACTTGGTGTGCATCTCGCGCACGAAGTCGCCCATCTGGGCCAGCGCCTCGTCGCTGGGACGGATCAGCACGTCGACCCCGTCACCCAGCACGTTGAGCTCCGAATCGGTGACCAGGGCGGCCACCTCGATCAGGGCGTCATTGGCCAGGTCCAGCCCGGTCATCTCGCAGTCAATCCACACCAGCACGTCATTCACCCGCCCCACCTTACGCCCAGCCGACGGCGCCACCGTTGCGCCCGACGGGGTTCGGGACGGCCCGCCGCTAGGATGGTGCCCGACCCGGCCCCAGTAGCTCAGCGGATAGAGCAGCAGCCTTCTAATCTGTCGCGCGCAGGTTCGATTCCTGCCTGGGGCGCCAGCAGCACCGGTACCGGGCGGCGGCCCGCAGGCGCGCCGCCCGGCCAGCGCCGACAGTGCGGTGTCGGTGGCGCGTGACAGGATGGATCCCATGAGCAGCAGCACCCCTCGTCACCGGGGCTGGACCCTGACCGGCGCCCTGGAGCCCTCGGCCACCGTCCGGCCGGAGCGACGGGCGCGCGCGCTCAATGGCCTGCCCCGCAAGGACGTCGAGGGGCAGGGCTTCTGGATGCGCCAGCTCACCGACCCGTGGAACTGGCTGACCCTGGTGCTGGTGCAGCTCTACGCGTTGGCCCTGTGGCTGGTCTGGCGCCAGATGCATCCCGACCAGGTCTTCGAGCAGGGCGTCATCCCCGGCATCGACTGGGAGACCGCCAAGAAGTGCGCCCGGCTGGCGGCACCCACCGCCGCGGTCTGGTCGGCCTTCTTCATCCTCGTCGACCGGGTGCGCCCGATGCGGCTGCGCTGGTGGGCGCTGGCCTTCGGCTGGGGCTCCTGCATGGCCATCTGGATCAGCCTCAACGTGAACTCCTGGGCGGCCACCCTGCTCAATGTCTCGGCCGCCCCCGGTGATCCTGCCGCGCAGGCCCGGCCCGCCGTCTTCGTGGCGCCCTTCGTGGAGGAGGCCTCCAAGGGCACCTTCGTCTTCCTGCTGGCCATCCTGATGCGCTACCGCATCGTCTCCGCGCTGCAGGCGGTGAGCCTGTCCGGCCTGTGCGCCATCGGCTTCGCCTTCACCGAGAACATCGTCTACTACGCCCGCGGCTACATCTACGGCTCGGTCACCGCCGGCGCTGGCGACGTGGAGGAGGCGGTGCAGCAGCTGGTGCTGCTGCGCGGCGTCATCACCAGCTATGGCCATCCGCTGTTCACCATGTTCATCGGCCTGGGCATGGTGCTGGGCCTGCGCACCCGCAGCAAGCTGGTGCGCGTGCTGGCCCCGCTCACCGGCTTCGTGGTGGCGGCCTTCGGGCACATGGCCTTCAACGGCATGAGCAGCGTCAGCAACATGGGGATGGTGCGCCTGCTCGTGCAGTTCGCCGTCGTGGTGGCCTTCATGCTCTTCGTGCTGCTGCGCCAGGAACTCAAGGAGTACAAGCGGGTGGGCACCCGGCTGGCCGACTACGTGCTGATGGGCTGGCTGCCGGCCAGTGACCCGGCCGTCTACGGCCGGATGCGTTCGCGCTTCCGGCTGCTGCTGGTGGCCCTCTTCCGCGGCCCCCGCACCTGGCTGGCCACGCTGCGGCTGATGCGCACCCTCACCGAGCTCGCCTACCTGCGCGACGCCATGGTGCGCGGCATCGTCGACGAGGCCGGCCAGGAACGCGAGAAGGAGCTGCTGGCCCGCGCCAAGGTGCTGCGCTCCCAGGGCCTGTCCGACCCTGCCGGGCTTCGGCTCGAGATCCCCTGGCACCGGCTCGCGGTCTGGCGTCGCCGTCGCCCCGCCGTCGCACCCCAGGCCTGGGCCGCTCCCGGCAGCCCCGCTCCGGTGCCCGTGCAGCAGCAGTCCTGGCCGGCGCCGCCCCGCTGAGCACGGGCTGTGCCCACGGCGGAAGTCTCAACCATGCCCGCGCGCGGGATGCGTGGTTCATGCCACAGTTGACGATGTACTCGCGGGCGCATCGCCTGCGCCCGTCGAAAGGACAAGCGTGAGCAGCAGCACCAGGCTGACGCAGGCACTCACCGAGCTGCGGGAATCCCTCGCACCGGTCCGGCTGCCCCTGCCCCTCCCGCAGGCCACCGAGCAGGCCCGCTCCGCGCGCGACATGCAGCGCCAGCTGGACGACTACATCCTGCCCCGGCTCGCCACCATCGAGGCCCCCCTGCTGGCGGTCGTCGGCGGCTCCACCGGTGCCGGCAAGTCCACCCTGGTGAACTCGCTGATCGGGCGGATCGTGACCACGCCCGGCGTGATCCGCCCCACCACCAAGTCGCCGGTGCTGATCTGCCACCCGGCCGACGTGAAGTGGTTCGAGAACGACCGGATCCTGCCCGGCCTGGTGCGCTCGCGTTCCAGCTCCCACGACCAGAACACCCTGCAGATCGTGGAGGAGGCCAGCATCCCGCAGGGCCTGGCCATCATCGACGCCCCCGACGTCGACTCCGTCGTGGAGCAGAACCGCAACCTGGCCGCGCAGCTGCTGCAGGCCGCCGACCTGTGGGTCTTCGTCACCTCCGCCGCGCGTTATGCCGACGCCGTGCCGTGGGACTTCCTCAAGGCCGCCGTCGACCGCTCCGCCGCCGTCGCCGTGGTGCTCGACCGCATCCCGCCGGCCGCCATGAACCAGGTGCCGCCGCACCTGGGCCAGCTGATGACCGAGCGCGGCCTGGCCGACTCCCCGCTCTTCGCCGTGCCGGAGACCGAGACCGATGCCGAGGGCCTGCTGCCCGACGCCGCCGTCTCCCCGATCCGCACCTGGCTGGCCACCCTGGCCGCCGACCAGGCCAGCCGCCAGCGGATCGTGCTGCAGACCCTCGACGGCGCGATCGGGTCGCTGGCGGCCAAGGCGCCCGGCGTGGCCACCGCCGTCGACGCCCAGGCCGAGGCGCTGACCAGCCTGCGCGAGGACGCCGCCGCCAGCTACCGCGAGGCGGTGCGCCAGGTCTCGGTGCAGTCCGCCGACGGCACCCTGCTGCGCGGCGAGGTGCTGGCCCGCTGGCAGGACTTCGTCGGCACCGGCGAGTTCATGAAGGCCATGGAGCAGAAGATCGGCTGGGTCCGTGACCGTCTGTTCGCCACCATCAAGGGCACCCCGCCGGAGGCCGAGGGTGTGAAGGTGGCCGTCGAGTCCGGTCTGGAGGCGCTGGTCCGCGAGGAGGGCGAGGCCGCCGCCGAGCGCGCCGAGGCCGCCTGGCGCGCCACCCCCTTCGGTCGCGACGTGCTGCGCAACCACACCGGCGGCGACCTGTCGCGCGCCTCGGCCGGCTTCCCCGACGCGGTGGCCCGTGCCATCCGCGACTGGCAGGGCGACGTGATGGAGCTGGTCAGCCAGGAGGGCATGGACAAGCGTGCCAAGGCCCGCTACCTGGCACTGGGCGTCAACGGCGCCTCCGCCGCCCTGATGCTGGTGGTCTTCTTCCACACCGCCGGCCTGTCCGGCGCCGAGGTGGGCATCGCCGGTGGCTCGGTGGTGCTGGCCCAGCGGGTGCTGGAGGCCGTCTTCGGTGACGATGCGGTGCGCAAGCTGGCCAACCAGGCCAAGTCCGACCTGGACGCCCGGGTCAGCGCCGTGATGGCCGACGAGCTGCGTCGCTTCGACGACGCGATCGCCGAGCTGGGCGGCGACCCCGAGCAGGCCGAGCGGATCCGCGAGGCCGTCGAGCAGGTCCAGTCCGCCCGCCACGGTGGCTACGACGACTTGGCTGGCACCGCGCTGCCCGCCGCCGCGGCCCCCGCCGCCGTCGAGCCGGCCGATGAGCAGCCCGCCCTGGGCAGCGCCGAGGACTTCCGCACCGCCAGCACGCCCGTGGTGGAGCCCGCCCAGCGCGAGCAGGTGCAGCTGAACACCGTCGAGGGACCCGCCCAGGGCGAGGTCGTCGACGCCGAGATCGTCCACGAGGAGCAGTGATGGCCCGCCGCAATCCCGACCGGATCGAGCTGCCGGAGAAGGTCCGCTCGCTGTCCGAGACCATCGAGCTGGCCGACGGACGCGCCGACTCCGAACTCGTCGACCGTGCCCGTCAGGTGGTGGGCCACACCGACAAGCGGCTCGCCTTCAGCGGTGACATCACCGTGGTGGCGCTGGCCGGCGCCACCGGCTCGGGCAAGTCGTCCACCTTCAATGCGCTGTCCGGCACCCAGCTGGCCGTGCCCGGCGTCACCCGGCCCACCACCAGCAAGGCGATGGCCGCCTACTGGGGCCAGCAGGTGCCCAATGACCTGCTGGACTGGCTGGAGGTCCCCACCCGCCACGTCGTGACCGGGGGAGACGAGGCCCTGCAGGGCCTCGTGCTGCTCGACCTTCCGGACCACGACTCCACCGAGCGCGCCCACCGCGACGAGGTGGACCGCCTGGTGCAGCTGGTGGACATGTTCATCTGGGTGGTGGATCCGCAGAAGTACGCCGACGCCGCCCTGCACGACCGCTACCTCAAGCCGCTGGCCGCCCACGCCGAGGTGATGATGGTGGTGCTCAACCAGGCCGACCGGCTGCCCGAGGGCCAGCTCGAACCCACCCTGCGCGACCTGCGCGCCCTGCTCGACTCCGAAGGCCTGGGCAAGGCGCAGCTGTGCGCCATCAGCGCCCTGAACGGCACCGGGGTCCCGGAGCTGCGCGCTCAGCTGGCCACCGCCATCCAGAACAAGCAGATGGCCGCCAAGCGCCTGGAGGGCGATGTGGTGCAGGCCGCCCAGGCACTCAGCGCCGACATCGGCCATGCCGATCCCGATGAGGTCTCCAGCGCCCGCACCCGCCAGCTGAACAAGGCGCTCGGCGAGGCCGCCGGCGTGGGCGTGGTCAGCGATGCTGTGCTCAAGGCGATGCGCCATCGCGGCACCCTGGCCACCGGCTGGCCCGCGATCAGCTGGGTCAAGCGGCTGCGCCCCGACCCGCTGCGCCGGCTGCACCTGGACAGCGTCAAGCTGGGCAAGAAGGCCGAGCTGGAGCCCGCCCGGGTGCAGCGCACCGGCGTGAACCGCGGTGGCATGAGCTTCAACGGCGTGCAGCAGGCCCGCGTCGACTCCGCGGTGCGTGCCGTGGCCGACGAGGCCTCCGCGGGCTTGCCCCGCGGCTGGGCGGACGCCGTGCGCACCGCCTCGCGTCGCGACGACAAGCTGCTGGCCGACGAGCTGGACAAGGCGGTGGCCACCACCGACCTGGCGATGGACCGAGGCCAGGGCTGGTGGAAGATCTTCCAGGTGCTGCAGTGGCTGCTGATCGCCGCGGTGGTGGTGGGTCTGGTCTGGCTGGGCGCCCGCTTCGCGATGATCTACTTCGGTCTGCCGCCGCTGGACCTGGGCCCCACCTGGCACGGCTTCGCGCTGCCCACCCTGCTGGTGATCGGGGGCGTGGCGGCAGGACTGCTGCTGGCCGCGGTCAGTCGGCTCCTGGTGGAATTCGCCGCCCGCGCCAAGGCGGCGCGCGCCACGGCCGTGCTGGAGAAGTCGATCGGCCGGGTCTCCGAGGAACGCATCATCGGCCCGATCAATGCCGAGCTGCGCCGCTACGAGCAGGCCCGCGACACCGTCGCCCGCGCGCTCTGAGGCAGAACCCCCCAGCAGCACAGCACCCAGGAGGGCCCGACCGCACCGGTCGGGCCCTCCTGGCGTCCCGGGGCCGGGTGTGTCTCAGGCGGAGAAGACGGTGGCGACGAAGTGCACCTGCACCTCCAGGCTGGAGGCCTGCGCCAGTCGCTCCTGGCCCTCCAGCGGCGTGTTCCAGCGGTAGGGCGTCATGCCCCATACCTCGTGCAGCTCCTGCGGCGTGGCCAGCTGCACGGTGGCCGTGAACCGACGACGCTCCACCACCGGATGGTTCTGCGCCAGGGCCACCAGCTCGTCGTGGGGCCGGTAGTGCGGGTAGATCAGCCGTCGCAGCTCGGCCAGGTGGCTGTCACCGGGGGAGACCACCAGGATCCGGCCGCCCGGGCGCACCACGCGGGCGAACTCCGCCTCGTGCAGCGGCGCCATGATGCTGCACAGCAGGTCCACCGAGGCGTCGAGCACCGGCATGTCCATCACGCTCGCGACCGCGCTGAAGGCGCCGGGAACCCGCTTGGCCGTCAGACGGACCGCCGGGCGGGAGATGTCGAAGGCCATCGTCTCGGCCTGCGGGGCCGCCTCGGCCAGGGACCGGGTGAAGGAACCCTCCCCGCAGCCGACGTCGAGCAGCGTGGCGACGGGGCTGGCGTCGGCCAGCTCGTGCGTGAGCGCTGCCAGCCCCTCGGACAACACCGCATAGTGCCCGCGGTCCAGAAAGCGACGCCGGTCGGACACCATGTCGGCGTCGTCGCCGATCACCGCCTTGCGGGAGCGGCCGGGCCGCAGCAGGTTGACGAAGCCCTCCTTGGCGCGGTCGAAGCGGTGGTTGTTGGCGCACCAGACCTCGCGGACGCCGAGGACCAGGGGATCGTGGCAGTGCGGGCAGGCGGCCAGCCGGCTGGTGGGGATGTCGTCCTGGGTGGTGCTCACCCGCCCAGCCTAGGGCTTGTCCACAGACCGCCGGTTGCCGAGGAATTGTCCACAGCTGGCCGGGTCGGTGAGGGAGGCGCGGGCTGCGCGTCCATGCTGCTTCGCACAGCCCGTGCTCGCGGGCACGACCAAGGAGGACACATGCAGGATGCACTGATCAGCCTGTCGGGCAATGTCGGCACCGATGTCGAGTTCAGCCAGGGGGAGGGTTGGATGCTGGCGCGCTTCCGGCTGGCCTGCACGCCGCGTCGGCTGCGGCAGGGCGCCTGGGTGGACCAGGAGACCACCTGGATCTCGGTGAACTGTTGGGGCCGGATGGCGGAGAACGCGAAGGTCTCGCTGGCCAAGGGGGACCCGGTGCTGGTGGTGGGCAAGCTGCGCACCAGCGCCTGGAACGACGCCGAGGGCGTGCGGCACGAGCGCCTGGTGGTGGAGGCCGGCAGCCTGGGCCACGACCTGGCCCGTGGGCGCAGCGAGTTCACCCGCAACGAGCGCCGCGTGGTGATGGAGCAGGGCGAACGGATCGACAGCGTGACCGGAGAGGTCTGCGAGCCCGAGGAGAGTGCCCCGACCCCGCCGCCCGCGGAGGAGACGCTGACCGCGGCCTGAGCCGGGGCCGTCGCGGTCGGGTGGGGGTCGAGACCGCGACGGCCCCCTGACCGGGGAAGTAGGGGAGCGAGCGGGAACGCTGGCATACTGGACAACGTTTGCCGCGCCCGGTTCCGAGGCGCCTCCACACTCGATGCGAAGGACGACAAGCCACCCATGGCCGAGTTCATCTACACCATGCACAACGTGCGCAAGAAGATCGGCGACAAGCTGATCCTCGACAACGTCACGCTCTCCTTCTTCCCGGGCGCCAAGATCGGCGTCGTCGGCCCGAACGGTGCCGGCAAGTCCACCATGCTCAAGCTGATGGCCGGCATGGACCAGCCCAACAACGGTGAGGCCCAGCTGATGAAGGGCGCCACGGTGGGCATCCTGCTGCAGGAGCCCCCGCTGACCGAGGACAAGACCGTCCTGGAGAACGTCGAGGAGGCCGTCGGCGAGATCAAGGGCAAGCTGGACCGCTTCAATGCCATCGGCATGGAGATGGCCGAGCCCGATGCCGACTTCGACGCCCTGATGGCCGAGATGGGCGAGCTGCAGACCGACCTGGACAATGCCAACGCCTGGGACATCGACGCCCAGCTGGCCCAGGCCATGGAGGCGCTGCAGTGCCCGCCCGGCGACACCCCCGTCAACGTGCTCTCCGGCGGTGAGCGCCGTCGCGTGGCGCTGTGCAAGCTGCTGCTCGAGCAGCCCGACCTGCTGCTGCTCGACGAGCCCACCAACCACCTCGACGCGGAGAGCGTGAACTGGCTCGAGGGCCACCTGAAGACCTACCCGGGCGCCGTCCTGGCCGTCACCCACGACCGCTACTTCCTGGACAACGTGGCCGAGTGGATCTGCGAGATCGACCGCGGCCGCCTGCACCCCTACGAGGGCAACTACTCCACCTACCTGGACACCAAGCGCCAGCGCCTGCAGATCGAGGGCCAGAAGGACGCCAAGCGCGCCAAGATCCTGGAGAAGGAGCTGGAGTGGGTCCGCTCCAGCCCGAAGGCCCGCCAGGCCAAGAGCAAGGCCCGTCTGGCCCGCTACGAGGAGATGGCTGCCGAGGCCGAGCGCAACCGCAAGATCGACACCTCGGAGATCAACATCCCGGCGGGTCCGCGCCTGGGCAACACCGTCATCGAGGTGGACAAGCTCAAGAAGGGCTTCGGCGACCGCGTCCTGATCGAGGACCTGTCCTTCTCCCTGCCGCGCAACGGCATCGTGGGCATCATCGGCCCCAACGGCGTCGGCAAGACCACGCTGTTCAAGACCATCGTGGGCTTCGAGCAGCCCGACGCCGGCACCGTGAAGGTGGGCGAGACGGTCAAGTTCAGCTATGTCGACCAGAACCGCTCCGGTATCGACCCCAACAAGAACGTCTGGGAGGTCGTCTCCGACGGCCTGGACTTCCTCAAGGTCGGCAACTTCGAGATGAACTCGCGGGCCTACGTGGCGAGCTTCGGCTTCAAGGGCCCGGACCAGCAGAAGCTGGCCGGTGTGCTCTCCGGTGGTGAGCGCAACCGCCTGAACCTGGCGCTGACCCTGAAGCAGGGCGGCAACGTGCTGCTGCTCGACGAGCCCACCAACGACCTGGATGTCGAAACCCTGTCCAGCCTCGAGGACGCCCTGCTGGACTTCCCGGGCTGCGCCGTGGTGATCTCCCACGACCGCTGGTTCCTGGACCGCATCGCCACCCACATCCTCGCCTGGGAGGGCGACGACGAGGACGAGAGCAAGTGGTTCTGGTTCGAGGGCAACTTCGCCGACTACGAGGCCAACAAGATCGAGCGTCTGGGCGTCGAGGCGGCCCGTCCGCACGCCTCGAAGCACCGTCGCCTCACCCGCGACTGATCACCGGTCCGACGGGACCGCTGGTCTCCTGCGCGAGGGCGCCGCACCCATCCGGGTGCGGCGCCCTCGTCGTTCTGGTCGGGGGTCTGCTCGTGGAGCTGCGCTGGTTCAGCGCTGGAGCATCTGGCAGGCGCCGGTGCCCCCGGGCAGCTGGTGGCGGTGGGCGGCCACCTGCCGATAGATCGGCTGCGCCAGCCAGAGCAGGGCCGGGCTCGCCAGCAGGCGCCCCGCCAGCCGCACCGGACCGCGACCGGTGGCCAGAGCCCGGCCGAAGGCCTCGGCGCCGTGGCTGGTGCGGCCCTGCTCGTCGACGAAGGGCAGTTCCCGGGCGGCGCGACGCTCGTCGACGCCCAGTTCCGCCAGCCGTCGCGGGCTCATCGGTTCGATCCGGCAGCCCAGCCCCCAGCCCTGCATGGCCTGCGCGGTGCTGGTGCAGAAGCCGCAGTCGGGGTCGTAGAGAAGGTAGGACGTCATGGACGCATCCTAGATCTGGCGCAGTGGGCCTGGAGCGGCGTGGCAGGATCGACGGGTGAGCACCGCCGACCCCGAAGCGCCTGAGCCCGACGCCACAGCCGGCCCACGGCGCAGCCTGCTGCTCGACCTGGGCCCCTTCCGCGCCTCACGGCACTTCACCTGGATGTGGATCGGTGCCCTGGTCACCGGTATCGGCAACACGCTCACCTCGGTGGCCGTCGGCCTGCACGTCTACGAGCTCACCGGCTCCACCTTCGCGGTCTCCATGGTGGGCGTGATCGCCCTGCTCCCCACCCTGTGGGCGGGCCTGTACGGCGGCACCATCGTGGACCGCTTCGACCGTCGCCGGGTGGCGTTGGCCTCCGCCGTGCTGGCTTGGCTCTCCACGGCGGGCATCGCCCTGCTGGCCTGGCTGGGCCAGGAGACCATCTGGAGCCTGTACCTGCTCAGCGCGGTCAACACCATCGGCGCCACGCTGGTGGGGGCATCGCGCCAGGCCATGATCCCCAACCTGATCCCCGCCGCCATGCTGCCGGCGGCCGGTGCGCTGAACGGGATGAGCATGGGGCTGGTGATCACCGTCGGCCCCATGCTGGCCGGCCTGCTGGTGGCCCACGGCGGATTCGCCTGGACCTACACCCTGGACCTGTTGCTCTTCTGCGGCTCCTTCCTGGGGCTGGCGGCCCTGCCGCCGATGCCACCCGAACCCGGTGCGGAGACCAGCAGCTGGGCCGCGATCCGGCAGTCCTTCGCCTATGTGCGCGCCACGCCGGTGGTGGCGATGAGCTTCGTGGTGGACATCGTCGCCATGACCTTCGGCAACCTGCGCTCGCTCTACCCGGCCCTCGGCGCCGTGGTGCTGGGCGGCGGGGCGATCACCGCCGGTGTCCTGGCGGCGGCGATGGCCGTCGGGGCCGTGGTCTGCAGCCTGTTCAGCGGACGCATCGTCACCTGGCGCCGCCACGGTCGGGCGGTGAACCTGGCCGTGCTGGCCTACGGCGGCTTCACCATCGGCATGGGCGTCGTGGTGCTGATGGTGCACCTGGGCATCTGGCCCGGGGGAGCGGGCAGCGTCGAGCACGCCAACCGCAGCGCGCTCGCCGTCGCCCTGCTGATGCTCTTCGGCATGGGGGCCAGCGACAACGTCTCGGCCATCTTCCGCAACACCATCCTGCAGCAGGCCGTGCCGGACTCCATCCGTGGCCGGATGCAGGGGATCTACATCATGGTGGTCACCGGCGGGCCTCGGATCGGTGATGCCTTCGTCGGCCTGGCGGCCCTGCTGGCCGTCTGGGCGCCGCCCCTGCTGGGCGGCATCGTCCTGGTGGCCGTCGTGGCCGCCCTGGTGGTGCGGGTGCCAGCCTTCCACCGCTACGACGCGAGCAGCCTCGCGGCCTGAGTCACTGCCCGTCGGGCATCTCGATCTCGCCCAGGTCGTTCCAGCCGTCCTGCGGGATCTCGTAGGAGATCACCTGGGGCCGGGTGGCCGCGTATCGCCCCTGCTCCTTCATGGCCTTGGTGAAGTGCTCGCTGTTGACGTGGGCGCTGCCGGCCTCGGCATCGGCATAGGCCTCGATCAGGATGTACTCGTTGGGATTGTCGACGCTGCGCGACCAGTCGAACCACAGGCAGCCGGGCTCGGCGCGGCAGGCCTCGGTGAACTCACGGGTGAGCTCCATGAAATCGTCGGCGTACTCGGGCTTGACGTCCCACTTCACGGTGATGGTGATCATGGCCCCCATTGTGCCGCGAGCCCGAGGCCGGCCATGACCGCGCACGGTGCACGAAATCTCGCCGGGTGCTCCAGAACCTGAACTGTTGATTATGTTTGAAAGTCGTAGCCACCCTGATGTCGGGTTGGACTGGCGCAGGGTGCACACTGTCTGTCATCGGTCGAGACACCGACCCGCCGTTGCAAGGAAGCAGCGGTGGAACGACGTTGTTCCAGGAGTCACCACCATGGCAATCAATCCAGTCATCACCCGCCGCGGCCTGTTCGGTGCCGGCGTCGCCGTCGCCGCCACCATGGGCCTGTCCGCCTGTGGCGGCAGCGACAAGAAGAGCGAGTCCGGGTCCTCGGCCTCCGCCGGGTCCATCGGCGCGGGGGACGCCTCGCAGGTCGACGTCGTCACCTGGTGGTCCGCCGGCTCGGAGAAGGAGGGCCTGGCCGCGCTGGTCAAGGTCTTCGAGAAGCAGAACGCCGGCACCAAGTTCGAGAACAAGGCCGTCTCCGGTGGCGCCGGCTCGCAGGCCAAGCAGAAGCTGGCCGCAGACCTGGCCGCGAAGAACCCGCCGGACACCTACCAGGCCCACGCCGGAGCCGAGCTGAAGGACGACATCGACGCCGGCTACCTGGAGAACATCGCCCCGCTCTTCGACGAGTTCAAGCTCACCGACGCCTTCCCGGCCACCCTGATGGACCGGATCAAGGACGAGGACGGCGCCATCTACTCGGTGCCCTCCAACATCCACCGCGCCAATGTGGTCTGGGCCAATGTGAAGGCGCTGGAGGCCGCCGGCCTGGACCCGAAGAACCCGCCGGCCGACATCGACGGCTGGATCGCGGACATGCAGAAGATCAAGGCCAAGGGCCTCACCCCCATCACCATGGGCGCTGCCTGGACCCAGCTGCAGCTGCTGGAGACCATCCTGCTGGCAGACCTGGGTGCCGACGGCTACAACGGCCTGTTCGACGGCAAGACCGACTGGGCCGGTGACGGAGTGAAGAAGGCGCTGGACCACTACAAGACCATCGTGGGCTTCACCGACAAGTCGCTCTACACCGAGGACTGGGAGCCCGCCATGAAGCCGATCATGGACGGCAAGGCCGCCTACAACGTGATGGGCGACTGGGCCTTCGCAGCCTGGGAGGGCGCCAAGAAGAAGGCGGGCACGGACTACGTCTACTTCCCGGTGCCCGGCACCAAGGGCACCTTCGACTTCCTGGCCGACTCCTTCACCCTGCCGGTGGGCGCCAAGCACCCCGGCGGCGCGAAGAACTGGCTGAACACGATCTCCTCCAAGGAGGGCCAGATCGCCTTCAACTCCATCAAGGGCTCCATCCCGGCGCGCGCCGACCTGAGCGAGGAGGAGAAGGGCAAGTTCAGCGAGTACCACCAGAGCGCCATGAAGGACTTCGCCGCCGACACGATCGTCTCCTCGATCGCGCACGGCGCGGCCCTGCCGGCCAAGGCCTCGAATGCGATGGGCGACGCGCTGAGCAAGTTCGCCCAGGGCGCCTCCGACGTCACCGCGCTGCAGAAGGCCCTGGCGGACGCCTACAAGTCCGTCGCCTGACACCTCTCGGTCACCGGGGCACCCGCACCGTCGCGGGTGCCCCGCTGTCCGCACAAAGCACCGAAGGAATACCGTGAGCACAACCCCCGCGCCCGCCACCCGGCGCCGGCGCCCCCGGTGGCGCGACTGGCTGCCCGGCCTGCTGCTGATCTCGCCCTCCCTGCTGCTGGTGGGCGTCTTCGTCTACGGCATGATCGGCATCAACATCCACACCTCGCTGCTGGACTCGCACAAGGCCTCCCAGATCTCGGGTCGCAAGCCCACCCACTTCGTTGGCCTCGAGAACTTCACCAACCTGTTCTCCAGCCCGGACTTCCAGCACTCCTTCGTGAACCTGGTGCTGTTCACCGTCGCCTTCCTGGCCGGCACGCTGGTGATCGGCTTCCTGTGGGCCTGGCTGCTGGACCGCCCGATCAAGGGCGAGGGCATCTTCCGCTCCATCTTCCTGTTCCCGATGGCGGTCAGCTTCGTGGCCTCCGGCATCGTCTGGCGCTGGCTGCTCAACTCCGCGCAGGGGGAGCAGGCCTCGGGCCTGAACCGACTCTTCGACATGGTCGGGCTGGACTTCCTGCAGAACTCGTGGACCCAGAACACCGCGCTGGGCATCCTGGCCATCGCGCTGCCCGCGGTCTGGCAGCTCGCCGGCTACGTGATGGCCCTCTTCCTGGCCGGTTTCCGCGGCATCCCCGAGGACCTGCGCGAGGCGGCCCGCGTCGACGGCGCCAACGAGTGGGAGCTGTACAAGAGCGTCATCTTCCCCCAGCTCACCCCGATCGCGCTGAGCGCGGTGATCATCATCGGCCACATGTCGCTCAAGAGCTTCGACCTGATCATGTCCATCACCGACCAGCGCACCTACTCCACCAAGGTGCCGGCCATCGACATGTTCAACTTCATGACCGACAACGACTACTCCAATGCCGCCGCCGTGGGCACCGTGCTGCTGGTCCTGGTGGCCGTGGCCGTCATCCCCTACCTGGTGCACGACGCGAAGGGCAGGAACTGACATGTCCGCACCCACCGCCACCGCCCCGGCGCCCGTCACCGAGGCCGAGCTGCTCGCCGCGCCCAGCACCCGCCGCGCCGCCGGCGAGCGCTTCACCTGGGCCACCGGCCTGCGCTACGCCCTGCTGCTCTTCTCGCTCTTCCTGGTGCTGATCCCGGTCTACGTGCTGTTCATCACCAGCTTCAAGAACGGCGCCGACGCCGACCCCTCGCGCACCTGGTTGCTGCCCGAGACCTGGACCATGGACAACTGGGTCCGGGCCTGGGACCAGCTCAAGGGTGGGCTGGTGCGCTCCCTGCTGCTGGTGATCCCCAGCTCGATCATCTCCGCCATGCTGGGCAGCGCCAATGGCTTCGTGCTGAGCAAGTGGCGCTTCCCGGGCGCCAACATCGTGTTCACCATGATCCTGTTCGGCATGTTCATCCCCTACCAGGCGGTGATGATCCCGCTGATGAAGCTGGTCACCTCGGCCGACATCGGCATGGGGATCCCGACGCTGATCCTGATGCACGTGGTCTACGGCATCCCGATCACCACGCTGATCTTCCGCAACTACTACGAGAGCGTTCCCACCGAGCTGATCGAGGCCGCCAAGGTGGACGGCTCCGGCATGCTGAGCACCTTCTTCCGCGTGGTGCTGCCGATCTCCATCCCGAGTTTCGTGGTGGTGCTGATCTGGCAGTTCACCAGTGCCTGGAACGACTTCCTGTTCGCACTCTTCTTCGGTGGCGGCGCGCAGTCCGGCCCGGTCACGCTGGCCCTGAACAACCTGGCGCACGGCTCGATCATGGCCGACTACGGCGCCTCGATGTCCGGTGCGCTGATCGCCTCGGTGCCGACGCTGCTGGTCTACATCGCGCTGGGCAAGTACTTCGTCGGCGGCCTGATGTCGGGCTCGGTCAAGGGCTGAGCCGGCTCAGTCGTCGAGCGCGTAGTAGCCACGACGTTGCGGCGGGGAGATCTCGAAGTCGGGCAGCACCTCGCGGGCCCTGGCCAGCACGGCCAGCGGACCACGTAGCGCCTCGATCGTGTCGCCCTCCACGTCCAGCCAGGCCCAGCGGCCACGGACGTGGAGGGCGTCGATCGGGTCGTCCTGCAGCAGCTGCATCAGCAGCGGACTGCTGGTGGCGTGGCCCACCCGGCTGAAGGTGGCCTTCACGACGTAGCGGTCGTTGAAGTCCTCCCACTCGGTGCCGATGCCGCCCGGGAAGAGGCGTCGGGCGCGGATGGTGACCTCGTCGGGAATGGGTCGCACCAGCGGCACCAGCAGCCGGGCGTGGTGCGCGTCCTCACGCACCAGGGCGAAGACCTGGCCGTCGATCCGTCCCCGCAGCAGTCGCCCCGGTGGGTCGAGCGCCCGCCGGGGACGCACGTCGGCCAGTTCCGGGTCATCGGTGGCGAGCTCCAGCAGGTCCGGCTGGTCGTGGTCCACCGGGTGCTCCCAGCCGGGCCAGGTGCGGGTGTCGTGACGGCTGCCCAGACGCAAGGGCTGGGCGGGACCGGGCGGAGCGACGGGCTGGTCGTACCAGCGCGCCAGCAGGCCGGCGGCCATCTTCTGCTCCAGCAGGTCGGCCACCTGCCCCAGCAGCCGCGCCGTCTGGTTGCGATGGCGGTCGTCCAGGGCCACCAGCCGGTCGGCGTCGACGAACAGGCGCACCGGCCAGCGTCGTGAGTGCTCCTCCAGCAGATGCCAGACCTGTGGGTCGAGCACGGTGCGGGCGTAGTCGGTGGAGCCGGCATGGACCCGCCAGGCCCGCGAGTCATACCCGTCGCGGTCCTCGGGCACCTCGACGTCCACCCGGGCGACGGGGGTGTGCTGGCCCACGGGGAAGGTGATGTCGTCGGTGACCAGCAGCGGCTGCAGGGGGCGGGAGAGCGAGGTGACCAGCACCGCCAGCTGGGTGGGTGGGCGGCGGCGGTCCAGCAGGTTCTGCGAGGGCAACTCGTCCTGCACGTAGTAGCGGTGCACGGCGCGGGAGCCGACGGCGGTGCTGCTCCACCAGGTGAGGCAACGGTGGGCCCATCGCGGGCACTGCAGGCGGATCCTGGGCTGCGGCGTGCGCCGGCTCCACGTCGCTCCGCGCCAGGTCAGGTCCACCAGCTGATTGTGATGCCCCGGGGCGTCGGATGCACGAAACCCGCCGACGGACCCCGGAAAGGCTCAGCCCGGTTGCCTCAGCGGCGCAGCCGGGCGGCGAGCTCGGCGTTGCGGCAGGCGAGGTCCTGCCAGTGTGAGGGCGTGCGCTCGGCCAGCGCGAGGGCCTGGTCCGAGCTGGTGGGGCGGGTGCGCCAGCGGTCCAGCCGACCGTCGGTGGCGCTGAGCTGCAGCAGCAGCCCGTCGTGCCAGCCCGCGACCGACAGGTCGGCCGGCTGCTGGTCTGTCATCCGGTTGGGCTGCACCAACCAGTCGATGGCCGCCAGCTCCAGCTGGATGCGCTGGGCGGTCTCGAAGGCCAGGCCCTCGCTGGCGCGCTCCCGGGCGTCGAGCAGTCGTTCGCGCAGGGCCTCGGCGGCAGTGGGTTCACCTGCCAGCACCCGACGGGTCCAGTGCAGGCAGGCCTCGTGGACGGCAGGGGAGATCCCTCTGGCCTCGGCGAAGGCGCGCTCGGCGCCGTCCAGCTGGGTGCCGGTGAGGTGCAGCGGCCAGGCGCGGAGCACCGCGCTGCGGGCCAGGACGGCACGGTCCGAGCCCAGCACGGCGCGTGTGGTGCCGCCGGGTTGTGGTGCATAGGCGATGCGCAGGCCGGGGCGCCCAGGGTCCTCGTCGAGCACCAGCCAGCAGGGCACGTCCGCCCCGCCCACCGCCCGGTTCCAGCGCGGCAAGGACCGCTCCAGTGGGTTGCGCTCCAGCCAGGCGGCCTCGTGCACCGAGGCGCACTCCAGGGCGTCGATGCGCGCCACCTGCGGCACCATCCGGCCCAGGTGGCGACGTCCCTTCAGCTCTCCCCAGTAGGAGCGGACCCGGCTGCGCAGGCTGGTGGCCCGCCCGATGTAGAGGGTGCGGCCGTCGGCGGCGTGGAAGCGGTAGACGCCCGGCGCCTGCGGCAGCAGGGCCGAGCTGGCCAGCGGCCCCGCCACGCTCAGCCCCGGTGGGCCGCGAGCAGCTCGCCCAGGGTCATGGCGTCGCGGGCCTCCAGGTCCTTGACCTGTTTGCGGCAGGAGAAACCGTCGGCCAGCACGATGGCCTCGGGCTTGGCGTGCAGGGCGGGCAGCAGGTCGTGCTCGGCCACCTTCACGCTCACCTCGTAGTGGCCCCGCTCGACGCCGAAGTTGCCGGCCAGGCCGCAGCAACCGCCCAGCGTCACCACCTCGGCACCGGTGCGGGCCAGCAGGGCGGCATCGGCGGCCCAGCCCAGCACGGCGGCATGGTGGCAGTGCGGCTGCGCGATGATGGTGTGCCCGCTCAGGTCGGGCAGCTCCAGGTCCTCGACGGTGGCCAGCAGCTCGGCCAGGGTGTGGATCCCGTCGGCCACCTCGGCCACCCGCTCGTCGTCGTGCAGCAGTTCCTTGGCATCGCTGCGCCAGACCGCCATGCAGCTGGGCTCCAGTCCGACGACGGGGATGCCGGCCGCCACGATGGGGTGCAGCACCTCCAGCGCCGCCCGCAGCTGGCGACGGGCCCCGTCGAGCTGGCCGGTGGTGATCCAGGTCAGCCCGCAGCAGGCGTCCTCCTGCAGCACCCGCGGCTCGAAACCGGCGCCCACCAGGGTCTGCACCAGGCCGGCGAGCTGGTTGCCCACGAAGGAGTCGGTGAAGGAGTCCACCCAGATGACCACGGGACGGCCCTGGCCCTCGGGGGCCGAGACGGGTCCCGGGGTCGGGCGGGTGCGTCCGGCCGTCAGGCCGGAGGCGACGCGCCGCACCAGCCGGGAGGGGGCATAGGGGGACGGGGTCGTGTCGTCGGAGTGCTCCGCCTGGGCCTGCTGCTCCAGGCCCGGCCGCGCGGCGCCCTCCACGGCGCCCAGGCCGCGGAAGTCGGAGCGGGCGCTGCCACCGGTACGGAACTCGGGCATCGGGCGACGCTGGTCCACCCCGGCCGCCAGTCGCACCAGGTGCTTGGCGCCGGGCAGCTGGGTGCCCAGGTTGGCGACGGCACCGACGCCCGGCACGCGGGTCACCAGACGGCCCCAGCGCGGCAGCCAGCCCAGCGCGTAGTGGCTCATCGGGCGCAGCCGGCCCTTGTAGCTCTCGTGCAGCACCCGCGACTTGTAGCTGGGCATGTCGATGCCGGTGGGGCAGTCGCGCGAGCAGCCCTTGCAGCTCAGGCACAGGTCCAGCGCCTCGTGCACCTCGGGGGAGCGCCAGCCCTCGGCCACCAGCGAGCCGTTGACCATCTCCTGCAGCACCCGGGCGCGGCCGCGGGTGGAGTCCTTCTCGTCGCGGGTGGCCTGGAAGGAGGGGCACATCACGCCGCCGCCGGCCGTCGAGTCCGCCAGGCACTTGCCCACGCCGGTGCACTGGTGCACCGCGGTGACGAAGTCAGGGTCCTCGGTGCGCAGCGGGGAAGCCAGCGTGGCGGCGACGCGGATGTCGGCCTCCACCGGCCGCGGGTCCACCAGGACGCCGGGGTTGAGCAGGTTGTGGGGATCGAAGAGCTGCTTCACCTGGCCGAACAGGCTGATCGCCTCGGGCGAGTACATCGCCCCCAGCAGCGCCGAGCGCGCCCGCCCGTCGCCGTGCTCACCGCTCATCGAGCCGCCGTGGCGTGCGGCCAGCGCGGCTGCCTGCTCCACGAACTCGCGGTAGCGCTGCGGCCCACCGGCCTCGGTGAGGGGGAAGTCGATGCGGCAGTGCACGCAGCCGTCGCCGAAGTGGCCGTAGGGCAGGCCCTGCAGGCCGTGCTCGCCCAGCAGGGCGTCGAACTCGCGCAGGTAGGCACCCAGCCGCTCGGGCGGCACGGCGGCGTCCTCCCAGCCGGCATAGGCCGGGTTGTCCAGGCTGACACCGGCCAGGCCGGCGCCGTCAGCGCGGATCTTCCACAGCGCCTTGACCACGGCCGCATCGGTGACGATCCAGCCCTCCAGCGCCCCGCAGGCGGCCAGCAGGCCCTCGGCCCGCGCCTGCACCTCCGCCTCGTCCTCGCCGACCAGCTCGACGAAGACCCAGCCGTCGCCGCGCGGCAGCTCGGGCACGGCGGCGCTGCCGTGCTGGCGGGCCACCACGTCGACGATGCGGCGGTCCATGCCCTCGCAGGCCACCGGGGAGAAGGGCAGGATGGCGGGCATCGCGTCGGCGGCCTCGGCCATCGTCGGGTAGCCCAGCGCCAACATCCGGGAGACGGGTGCGTCGGAGACCAGCCGCACGGTGGCCGAGGTGATGACCCCCAGCGTGCCCTCGGTGCCGGAGAAGAAGCGCGCCGCGTCGAAGCGGTTCTCGGGCAGCAGGTGCTCCAGCGAGTAGCCGGAGACCTGGCGCGAGAAGTGCCCGAACTCGGTGCGGATGGTGCCCAGGTTGGCGGCCACCAGCTCGCGCAGCGCCGGCAGGGGAGCGGCATCCGAGCCCCCCTCGCCCAGCCGCACCAGCTCCCCGGTGCCGGTGATGACGTCGAGGGCCACCACGTTGTCGGCACTGCGGCCATAGCCCAGGGCGCGGGGGCCGCAGGCATTGTTGCCGATCATGCCGCCGATGGTGCAGCGGGTGGCGGTGGACGGGTCGGGGCCGAAGCGCAGGCCGTGCGGGCGGGCGGCCAGCTGCAGGTTCTGCTGCACCACACCGGGCTGCACCACGGCGGTGCGGGCCTCGGGGTCGATGGTGCCGATCTGGTGGAGGTGCCGGGCGACGTCGACCACCAGTCCTTCGCCCACCGCATTGCCGGCGCAGGAGGTGCCGGCACCACGGGGCACCAGCGGGAGTCCCGCGGCCAGGGCGGCGCGGACCACGGTGGTGAGCTCCTCGACGCTGCGGGGCCGGGCCACCGCCTGCGGCACGACGCGGTAGATGGAGCCGTCGCTGGAGTAGAGGGCCCGGGTCAGGCTGGTGGTGTCGGTGCAGTCACGGGCATCGGGCTGTGCGAGGTAGTCGTCGAGGGCGCTCACGCGCTCAGTCTGCCACCGCCAGCACGGCGCGCATCACGCGTCCCAGTGCGGCGAAGTCCTCCTCGGAGACGTTGTCCACCAGCACCCGGCGCACCGCCGAGACGTGGCTGGGGGCGGCCTGCTCGAGCAGCTCGTAGCCCTTGTCCGTCAGCTGCGCGACCACGCCGCGACGGTCCTCCGGCGCAGAGGAGCGGGCCACCCAGCCGGAGTTCTCCATCCGGGCCACCGCGTGGGTCAGCCGAGAGCGCGACTGGTGCACCAGGTCGGCCAGCTCGCTCATCCGCAGCCGACGCCCCTCCGCCTCGGAGAGGCAGACCAGGATCTCGTACTCGCCCAGGTCGAGGCCGTGACGACGAAGGTCCTGGTCCAGGTAGGAGTCGATGCGCGCCACCCCGAGCAGGTAGCTGCGCCAGATGCGCTGCTGCTCCTCGGTGAGCCACAGGGTCTCGTCGTGCTTGGCCATGGAGCGGAGTATATCCACGCGAGGTCACTGCTCCCGGGGCCGCCCACGAGTGGACTCGCCCCTGTCCAGGGCCCATACTTGAACACTGTTCAGGCCCGCACGGGGCCTCGTCCGCAGGAGCTCCATCATGGCCGACGCCGCCCGCCCCTCCCGTTCCCGCGACCTCGCGATGATCGCCGTCTTCGCTGGCCTGATGGCCGCCCTGGGGCTGCTGCCGCCGATCCCGATCCCGCTCTCCCCGGTGCCGATCACCGCCCAGTCGCTGGGCGTCATGCTGGCCGGCTCCATCATCGGCGCCCGGCGTGGCGCCGGTGCCCTGCTGCTCTTCCTCGCCCTGGTGGCCATCGGCCTGCCGCTGCTCTCCGGCGGCCGCGGCGGCCTGGGCGTCTTCATGGGCCCGTCGGTGGGCTTCCTGGTGGGCTGGGTGGTCTGCGCCTGGTTCATCGGCCTGGTCACCGAGCGGCTGGGCGCCCCCTACACACTGGCCAAGGGGCTGGTGGCAAATGTGCTGGGCGGCATCGTCCTGCTCTATGTCTGCGGCATCGCCGGCGTCCTGGTGCGCACCGGCATGACCCTGAAGGCGGCGCTGCTGTCCAATGTGCCCTACCTGGTGGGCGATGCCATCAAGGTGGTCATCGCCAGCCTGGTGGCGCTCGGTGTGCACCGTGCCTACCCGGGTCTGCTGGCCTCGCGACGGGTGGGCGCTTCCCGGTGACCGGCTCCTCCTCGCGGGACCTGGCGCTGGTCTGCAGCTTCGCGGGCCTCACCGCCCTGCTGGGCCTGCTGCCGGCGCTCCCGGTGGCGTGGTCGCCGGTGCCGGTGACCCCGCAGTCACTGGGCCCGATGCTGGCCGGCTCGCTGCTGGGCTGGCGGCGGGCGCTGGCCTCGCAGACCATCTTCTGGCTGCTGGTGGCCCTGGGTCTGCCGCTGCTCTCCGGCGGTCGTGGTGGCCTGGGCGTGCTGCTCGGCCCGTCGGTGGACTTCCTGCTGGGTTATGTGCTCTGCGCCGGGGCGATCGGCTGGGCCTGCCAGCGCTGGCACACCGAGCGGGCCCTGCCGCTGCTGCTGGTCAACCTGCTGGGCGGCGTGCTGCTGCTCGACCTGCTGGGTGCCCTCGGCTTCGCCGCGGTGCTGCGCACCGGGCCGGTCGCCTCACTGGTGATGGCCGCCACCTACGTTCCGGGCGGCCTGCTCAAGGCGGCCCTGGCCACCTCCGTGGCCGTCGGCGTGCACCGCGCCGTGCCCGGCCTGCTGCCGGCGCCAGTCCCGGCCGCGACCGTCCGGCTGGCGGGGGAGGCGCGATGATCTCGATCGAGGCCCGCCAGGTGGGCCACGCCTACGGCGAGGGCAGCACCCGACGGGTGGTGCTCAGCGACGTCAACCTGCGCGCCACCGAGCGACGGATCGGCGTGATCGGGCACAACGGCTCGGGCAAGTCCACCTTCCTGCGGATGCTCAACGGCCTGGTGCTGCCCACCGAGGGCAGCATCCTGGTGGACGGCATGGACACCGCCTCCCGCGCCAAGGAGATCCGCAAGCTGGTGGGCTTCCTGTTCACCGACCCGGACAACCAGATCATCATGCCCACCGTCGCCGAGGATGTGGCCTTCGGGCTGCGTCGCAGCGGTCTGGACAAGCAACAGGTGGCCGAGCGGGTCGACGCCCTGTTGGAGCGCTTCGGGCTGCTGGGCCACCGCGACCACCCGGCCCAGCTGCTCTCCGGCGGGCAGAAACAGCTGCTGGCACTCGCCTCGGTGCTGGTCACCGAGCCGAGGATGATCGTGATGGACGAGCCCACCACCCTGCTCGACATCCGCAATGCCAACCAGATCGGCCGCATCATCGACACCGTCGAGGCCACCGTCGTGCTGGCCACCCACCACCTGCACCTGCTGCACTCCTTCGACCGGGTACTGGTCTTCGACCAGGGCCGGCTGGTGGCCGACGGCAGTCCGCAGGAGTCGATCGCCACCTACGAGCGCATCATGGAGGCCTGATGCGCTCCACCCTGGGCCTCTACCGTCCCGGCAGTTCCCCGCTGCACCGGCTGGGTGCCGGTCCGAAGCTGGTGGCCCTGCTGGTCCTGGGCCTGGCCTCGGTGCTGCTGCAGCGCTCCTTGGTGGCCACCCTGGGCAGCCTGGCCGTGGTGCTGGTGCTCTATGCGGTGGCCGGCATGGACCTGCGCACCACCTGGCAGCAGGTGCGCCCGATGGCCTGGCTGCTGCTCTTCACCGCCGCCTTCCACCTGTGGGCCTCTGGCTGGCGCAAGGCGCTGGTCTACACCGCCATGATCGTGGTGATGGTGCTGGCCGCCGCCCTGGTGACGCTCACCACCCGCACCACCGCCATGGTGGACCAGGTGGTGCGCGCCGCCGGCCCGCTGCGCCGCCTGGGCGTCGACCCCGAACGCGTGGGCCTGGTGCTGAACCTGGGCATCCGCTGCGTGCCGCTGGTGGCGGCCATCGCCGCCGAGGTGCGCGAGGCTCAGTACGCCCGACTGGGGCAGTTCAGCCTGCGCAGCTTCGCGGTGCCGCTGGTGGTGCGCTGCCTGCGCGACGCCGACGCGCTGGGCGAGGCGCTGGCCGCCCGTGGCGTCGATGACTGAGGCGGCGATTCCCTTGCCTGCAGGACAAGACGATTCCCTTGCCTGCAAAGCAGTCAGCCGCGCGTGCCGGGTTCGCGCGCGGTAGGGCAGCGGTTGAATGGTTGACGACTGGTCGTCGACGCTGCTGAAGTGCCTCCCAGACCGTCCCCGCGGGCGGGTCTAGGATCGAGCGGTCAACACGAAAGGTCGTCCATTGAGCACCGTCCAGCAGGAGATCCTCGCCACCTGTCCGCCGAGCGTCGGCCACATGCTGGAGGAGCGGGCCCGCGCGACACCCGACAAGCTGGCCTTCCTGCAGCCCGACCGCAAGCCCAAGGGCCCCAACCAGTGGCGCCGCATCACCTGGCAGGAGGCGCGCCAGGAGATCCACGAGCACGCCGCCGGCTTCCTGGCGCTGGGCCTGGAGCGGGAGCAGCGGGTGGCGATCGCGGCCAGCACGCGCTACGAGTGGGTGGTGGCCGACCTGGCCGTGCAGTGCGCCGCCGGTGCCGTCACGGCGATCTACCCCAACACCACCGACCACGACGTGCTCTACATCATGCAGGACTCCGACTCGGTGATGCTGGTGGCCGAGAACCAGGCCCAGGTGGCCAAGGTGCAGCTGCACAATGCCGAGCTGTGGGACCAGGTGGCCCACATCGTCATCATCGACGACGACCGTGATGCCGCCGAGCGCGTCGACCAGCGCGTCATCACGCTGGAGCAGCTGCGCGAGCTGGGGCGTGCCCGGCTCGCCGAGCAGCCCGACTGCGTCACCGATGCGGTGGCGAGCCTGCGGCCCGAGAGCCTGGCCACGCTGATCTACACCTCCGGCACCACCGGTCGCCCGAAGGGCGTCGAGCTGGCGCACGAGAGCTGGACCTACATCGCCAAGGCCATGAAGTACATGGAGATGATGGACGAGGACGGTGTGCAGTACCTGTGGCTGCCGCTGAGCCATGTCTTCGGCAACTGCCTGGTGGCGGTCTCGCTGGCCTACGGCTTCGCCACCGCCGTCGACGGCCGGGTGGACCGGATCGTCACCGGCCTGGGTGAGGTGAAGCCCGACTTCATGTGCGGCGCCCCGCGCATCTTCGAGAAGGTGCGCGCCGCGGTGATGACCGCCAGCCCCAGCACCGGCGCCAAGGGCCGGATCTCGCGCTGGGCCTTTGCCGTGGGCCGCGACTCGCGTCCCTACCGGCTGGCCGGCGAGCCGATGCCCAAGAAGCTGGCGGCGCAGTACAAGCTGGCCGACAAGCTCGTCTTCAGCCAGCTCAAGGCCAAGCTGGGCGGCAACATCAAGTTCCTGATCTCCGGCTCGGCCAAGCTGTCCAGCCAGGTGCAGGAGTGGTTCTACTCCGCCGGCATCACCGTCATCGAGGGCTACGGCTCCACCGAGACCACCGCCATCGCCTTCGTGAACGACCCGCGCACCCCCCGCTTCGGCACCGTCGGCCCGGTGACCCCCGGCCTGGAGGTCCGCATCGCCGAGGACGGCGAGATCCTGCTCAAGGGCCCCACCATCTTCCGCGGCTACCACAATGCCGAGGACAAGACCGCCGAGGTCTTCGATGCCGACGGCTGGTTCCACACCGGTGACCTGGGCGAGCTGGACGACGACGGCTACCTGTCGATCACCGACCGCAAGCGCGACCTGATCAAGACCTCCGGCGGCAAGTACGTGGCCCCGCAGAAGGTGGAGAACGCGATCACCGCGAACATCCCCTATGTCAGCCAGGCGGTCGCCCTGGGCGAGGGGCGCAAGTACGTCGTCGCCCTGGTCACCATGGAGCGCGAGGCCCTGCTGCGCTGGGGCCGCAACCACGGCCACCCGAATGCCAGCTACGAGGAGCTGACCCAGCTGCCCGAGATCAAGGCCTCTATGGACAAGCTGATGGGCCGCGCCAACGCCAAGCTGGAGAAGTGGGAGACTGTCAAGCGTTTCGCGATCCTGGACCACGAGTTCAGCGTCGACGACGGCGGCGTCACCCCGAACATGAAGGTGCGCCGCGGCGCGGTGGACAAGAAGTACGCCCACGTCGTGGACTCGCTCTACGACAAGGAGGACTGAGCCCAGGTGAGGCACGTGGTGGAGGTCCCGCTGCGCTGGGGCGACATGGACGCCCAGGCGCACGTGAACAACGGCACCTACGTGGACTACCTGCAGGAGGCCCGCGCCGACTTCCTGCTCCACGGCCCGAACCGCCACCTGCTGGGTGGGGGAGTCGTCGTGGTGGGCCACAGCGTGGACTTCCTGCGCCCGGTGGTCTTCTCCGCCGAGCCGCTGCGGGTCGAACTGCAGGTCACCGAGGTGGGCGCCTCCCGCTTCCGGCTGGCCTACGAGCTCTTCCACGAGGGTGAGCCGGTGGGCCGGGCCCGCACCACGCTGTGCCCCTTCGACTTCACCCGGCAGCGGCCCCGCCGGCTCACCGACGCCGAGCGGGAGCACTTCGCCTCGCTGAGCGCCCCCGTGGAGCCGCAGCGCGAGCTGTCCGCCCCGCCGCTGCGGGGCCGCGGCCACGTGCACTCCTTCCGGGTGCGCTGGAGCGACCTGGACTCCTACGGCCATGTCAACAATGTGCGCTACTTCGACTACCTGCAGGAGGCGCGGATCGCCATGACCACCGCGCTGGACCCGGGCATGGTGCGTGCCGGCAGCCAGCTCGACGACGGCCGCCAGGCCGGGCTGGATGAGCAGATGTGGTTGGTGGCCCGCCAGGACATCGACTACGTGGTGCAGATGGACCACCGGCTCGAGCCCTACCAGGTGGTGACGGCGCCGGTGCGGCTGGGCACTTCCTCCATCGTGCTCGCCGCCGAGGTGACCGACCCGCTGCACCCGCACGCCGACGGCTCCGGCCTGGTGCTGGCCCGGGGCCGCACCGTGCTGGTCTGCGCCGATGCCCAGGGACGCCCGCAGCCGCTGTCACAGTCCACCCGCGCCGCCCTCTCCGCGGCCCTGGTCACCGCCTGAGCCACGACCCCGCAAGACCAAGAGGTCCGCAGACGACGAGGCCCCGGAACCGCGATGGCGGTCCCGGGGCCTCGTGCCGGCTCAGACGCGCAGCCAGGCCGCCGCGTCGACGGGCAGCTTGCCGTCCACCAGCTCGACCGTGCTGACCAGCAGCTCCCCGTCCAGCTCCACCGGGGTGGCGCCGAAGTTCACCACGCAGCGGAAGCCCGGCTCACGGGTGAAGCTGAGCACCTCGGGGGCGCTCTGGTCCCAGGCCATCGCTCCGTCGCCCAGCGCCTCCAGCTCGTGGCGCAGCCGCAGCAGGGTGCGGAACAGGTTGAGGGTGCTCGACGGGTCGCCGTCCTGCGCCTCGACGCTCAGCTCGCCCCAGCCCTCGGGCTGCGGCAGCCACGGCTCCGCGTCGGTGCCGAAGCCGAAGGGCGGCTGGTCGCCGCCCCAGGGCAGCGGCACGCGGCAGCCGTCGCGGCCCCGCACGGTGTGGTTGGAGCGCACCCAGGTGGGATCCTGCAGTGCCTCGTCGGGAAGGTCCTCGACCTCCTCCAGACCCAGCTCCTGGCCCTGATAGACATAGGCGCCGCCGGGCAGCGCCAGCATCAGCGCAGCGGCCGCGCGGGCCCGACGACGGCCCAGCTCCAGGTCGGTGGGCTGGCCCGCCAGACGCTCCTGCCAGTGGCCGTCCTCCTCCTGGTCCGCGCCGGTGAAGGGGCGGCCGCTGACCGGCTTGCCGTAGCGGCTCGGGACGCGGATCACGTCGTGGTTCTCCAGCACCCAGGTGGTGGGCGCCCCCACGGCGTCGTGGCCCGTGATGGAGGCGTCGATCACGGTGCGCATCGAGGTGGGGGTCCACTCCGACTGCAGGAACTCGAAGTTGAAGGAGGTGTGCAGCCGGTCGGGGCGCACGTACTCCACCAGCTGCTCCAGCGGCAGGTAGGCCTCGGAGACGAAGATCCGCGCGCCCAGCTCGGTGCCGGCATAGGAGTCGGCCAGCCGACGCCAGCGACGCTGCACCTCGGCCAGGCCGGGCTGGTCCCACAGCGGGGACCCTGCCACCTTCTGCAACGAGCCGTGCCCGGTGAGCGGGTCGATCGGCATGTCCTTGAAGGAGGGGTCCTTGACCAGCGAGTCGGCCACGTCGACGCGGAAGCCGTCCACGCCCCGGTCGAACCAGAAGCGCAGCACGCGGTCGATCTCGGCGCGCACCTGCTCGTTGTCCCAGTTCCAGTCCGGCTGCTCGGGGGCGAACATGTGCAGGTACCACTGGCCCGGACGGCCGTCGGCCTCGGTGACGCGCTCCCAGCCGGGACCGCCGAACATGCCGCCCCAGTTGGTGGGCGGCTCGTCGCCCTGGGGGCCCTTGCCGTCGCGGAAGATGAACCAGTCGCGCTCGGGCGAGCCGGGCCCGGCCGCCAGCGCCTTTTGGAAGAGCGGGTGGTCGATGGAGCAGTGGTTGGGCACCAGGTCGATCAGCACCCGCAGGCCCAGCTCGTGGGCCTTGGCGATGAACTCGTCGGCCTCGGCGAGGGTGCCGAAGTCGGGGTTGATGTCGCCGTAGTCGGAGACGTCGTAACCGCCGTCCCACAGCGGGCTGGGGTACCAGGGCGAGACCCAGATGGCATCGACGCCCAGGCTGGCCAGGTGGTCCAGCTTGTCGATGATGCCCCGGATGTCGCCGGTGGCGTCGTTGTTGCTGTCGGCGAAGCTGCGCGGGTAGATCTGGTAGGTGACGGCATGGCGCCACCAGTTCGGGTCGTCGAATCTCACCGGTCAAGCCTATGGCCAGACCCCGGGGTACGCGCCAGCGGGGCGGCCACCCCCACGGCCCCGACGAAGTGACCCCGGCACGACGAGGGGGCGCATCCCGCAGGATGCGCCCCCTCGTGGTCCAGCTCAGTGACCGGTGACCGAGCCGCCCACCTCGCTGCGGTCGCCGGACCACAGGGTGTGGAAGGCGCCCTCGGCGTCGGTGCGCTTGTAGGTGTGCGCGCCGAAGTAGTCGCGCAGGCCCTGGGTCATGGCCGCGTTCAGGCGCGGGGCGCGCACCTGGTCGTAGTAGGCCAGCGCGGAGCTGAAGCCGGGCACCGGGACGCCGGCGGTGATGGCGGTGGTGACCACCCGACGCCAGGCGTCCTGGCCCTTGGCCAGCTCGGCCTTGATGGAGGGGGCCTCCAGCAGGGTGACCAGGTTGTGGGCCGCGTACTCGTTGGAGATGCGGTCCAGCAGCTTGGCGCGGATGATGCAGCCGTCGCGCCAGATCTTGGCCACCTCGGCGACATCGATGTCCCAGCCGTACTCCTGGCCGGCGATGCGGATCTCGTCCAGGCCCTGGGCATAGGCGATCACCTTGGCCGACCACAGGGCCTGGCGGATGTCGTCGGTGAAGGCGTGCAGGTCGTCCACCGACAGGCTGCCGTCGGGGCCCTCGAGCGCGGCCTGCGCGTGCTCGCGCAGCTCGGGGCTGGAGGAGATGGCGCGGGCGAAGACGGCCTCGGAGATGGCATTGACCGGCACGCCCAGCTTCAGCGCGGACTGCACGGTCCAGGTGCCGGTGCCCTTCATGCCGGCCTGGTCCACGATCACGTCGAGCAGGTGCCCGCCGGTCTTCGCGTCCTTCTGGCGCAGCACCTCGGAGGTGATCTCGATCAGGTAGGAGTCCAGGTCACCGGTGTTCCACTCGGCGAAGACATCGGCCATCGCGTCGTTGTCCAGGCCGGCGGCCTTGAGCAGGGTGTAGGCCTCGCCGATGAACTGCATGTCGGCGTACTCGATGCCGTTGTGCACCATCTTCACGAAGTGACCGGCGCCGTCGGTGCCGATGTAGGTGCAGCAGGGCTCGCCGTCGTACTGGGCCGCGATCTTCTCCAGGATCGGGCCGAGTGCCGCGTAGGCCTCCTGGGTGCCGCCGGGCATCATCGAGGGGCCCTCGAGGGCGCCGACCTCACCGCCGGAGATGCCGCAGCCGACGAAGTGCAGGCCGTGGGAGCTGACCTCCTTCTCGCGGCGGATGGTGTCCTCGTAGAAGGCGTTGCCGCCGTCGACGATGATGTCGCCCTGCTCCAGCAGCGGGATCAGCTGCTCGATCACGGCGTCGGTGCCCTTGCCGGCCTGCACCATGATGACGATGCGGCGGGGGCGCTCCAGCGAGGCGACGAAGTCCTCGATCTTCTCCGAGGCGATGAAGCGGCCCTCGGAGCCGTGGTCGGCGATGACCTCCTCGGTCTTGGCATAGGTGCGGTTGTAGACGGCCACGGTGTAGCCCTTGTGGGCCATGTTGCGGGCCAGCGAGGAGCCCATCACGGCCATGCCGATGACGCCGACGTCGGCCAGCTCGCCGCTGGGGGTGGGGGTGGTCTCGGTCATCAGATCTCCATTCCGTCGGTGCTGCAGGTCTTGCTCGTCCGGTGCCGCGCGCCTCGGTGCGGCGGGCCATGGGCCCATGCAACCACCACCGGGTGCACCGCTGCATCCCTTGCCATCTGTTGACCTCTCGTCCACCCACCGGGACGGGCCTCCCCACGCTGTGAAATGGCTTGCCAGAGCGCTTGCCAAGGACCATGCCCAAAGTTAACGTCCTCCCATGGACAACGATGGCGGCGGCGAACGCTCCGCGACGATCTACCAGGTGGCCGAGGCCGCCGGCGTCAGCCCCTCCACCGTCTCCCGGGCCTTCTCGCGCCCGGGACGGGTGAGCGACAAGACGGCCGCCCGGATCCACCAGATCGCCCGCGAGCTGGGCTACCGCACCGACGCGGTCTTCCGCGCCGAACGGCCCCCGCGCACCCAGATGATCGGCCTGGCGATCAGCGACATCACCAATCCCTTCTACTTCAACATCATCCGCGGCGCCGAGCAGGTGGCCAACGAGGCCGGCTTCTCGATCGTGCTGGCCGATGCGCAGGAGTCCAGCGACCTGGAGCGCGCCTTCTTCGAGCGCACCCTGCCGGCCCTGGACGGCCTGGTGATCGTCACCTCGCGGGTCTCGGACACCGCGCTGCGCGGTGTGGCGAAGAAGCTGCCCACCGTGGTGCTGAACCGCCAGGTCTCCGGCCTGCCCTGCCTGACCAGCGACAACCAGCGCGGCATGCGCCGGGCGCTCGAGCACCTGGGCGAGCTGGGGCATCGCAAGGTGGCCTACCTCGCCGGGCCGGAGGCCTCCTGGGTGGATGGCACCCGCTGGCGCGCCTTCCGCGAGGCCTGCTCCGAGCTGGAGCTCGACGACTGCCGCTACGGCCCGGTGGCCCCGACGGTGCGCGGCGGCCTGGTGGCCGCCCAGCAGCTCGGCTCGCACGGCGAGAGCGCGGTGGTCTGCTACAACGACCTGACCGCCATCGGCGTGCTGCGGGGCCTGGCCCACCGCGGGATCGAGGTGCCGCGGGACTACTCCGTGATGGGCTTCGACAACACCTTCGCCTCCGACCTGGTCAGCCCGGCGCTCACCACCGTCGCCGCCCCGCTGCGCCAGCTGGGGGAGAGCGCCACCAAGGCGGTGCTGGCCATGCTGCGCTCCCAGAAGCCGCTGCCGCAGGACGCCCTGTCCACCATGCCGATGAAGCTGGTGGTGCGGGAGTCCACCGGCCCCGCGCCCCGGGCGGCGCGCCGCTGAGCCGCCCTGCCCGTCGCGGGGTGGGGCTCAGCCGCGTCGGTCCCTGGCGAGCTTGAAGAGGACCTCGCCGGCATTCTCGACCACCGTGGTGCCGGGCTCGGCGGCCAGCGCCTCCAGGTCGACGGTGGCCGGGTCCAGATAGCCCAGGTTGACCTGCGCACAGACCTCCGGCGGGATCTGGGTGGCCAGCGTCACCTTGATCCGGTTCTGCTCGCCGGTGGCCGGGTCCCAGGTGCCGGCGCCGCGCACGTGGGTGGAATGGGCCAGCACCCCCTTGGGCACCTCGGAGAAGCGGTCCCACTGCTTGGTGAAGTAGTCGATGCAGTGGTAGCCGATCTCGTAGATCTCGTGGTGGGTCTCGCTCACCTCGGTGACGTGCGGGGCGTAGATGATCACCTCGCCGCCGTCGGCCATCGCGGGCTGCGCCTTGTAGCAGCCCTTGGCGGCGGTCCAGATGTCGTCATAGCGGGTGGGCATGCAGGCCACCATCTTCTGGAAGGGCTCGTCCACCCAGACGATGTGGCTCTCCGCGGCCACCTCGGCCATCGCGGCCCAGGCATCCTCGCTGGTGCCGAAGGCCGCGGCCTCCAGCTCCCCGGTGCCGGACTCCACCACCAGGCAGAGCGCCAGCTTCTCGTTCTGGATCAGGTCGGTGCCGGCATTGATGATCGCGCGCATCGGGGTGATGCCGGTGGTGCCGATCACCTTCTCGACGCCCAGCAGGGCGCCCACCCAGTGGCTCAGGTCGATCGCGTCGTGGGTGGCGCAGCCGGGGATGAAGTACTTGTTGCCGCCGGAGATGCCCACCACCTCGTGCGGGAAGACCGGCCCGATCACGATGTTGTAGTCGGCCTCGACGACGTGGCGGTTGATCTCCACGTCCACGTCCACCTTCTGCGCACCCTGGCTCAGCTCGGCGATCCGGTCCGCGGTGAGGGTGCCCACCTTCACGATCTGCTCGGGGTCCTGCCACTCGTGGTTGACCACCGTCAGGCCGGGGTAGGCCTCGGCGAGGCTGGCGGGCTGGCCCTCGCCGCCCACCCCGAACATCCGGTCGATCTCCTCGGGCTCCATGTAGGAGTGGGTGCCCAGCGCGATCACGGCGGTGAGCTGGCCCACCCGGTCGACCAGGCAGCGGTGCACCACGCGCATCACTTGGGGCAGCGGCATCGAGCGGGTGCCGTCGGGCACCACCAGCACCACCTTCTTGCCGTCCAGCGGGAGGGCGGCCAGGTTGCGCTCGACGAAGGCCTCGAAGTCGGCCTCCTGGACGTGCTGGTGGGGGCCGCCGATGGACTCGCAGGGGATCGCAGTGGTCATGGCCCCATCCAAGCCGCGGTGATGGGGCGCGGCAAGCGGTTGCCGCCGGTTGGCGGAGGAGGGTCCCCCTCGCCTCCGCTCGAAGGGGCGCGAACTCCCTTGTGGGAAGGGGTTTTCGCGCAGTCGAAAGGCTGCAACAACTGGCAACCCGTGGTGGCCGCGCCGTGCCCTGAGCAGGATTGCCGCCATGGCCCGTGCAATGACGCTCAACCCAGACCGACTCCTGCCGCCCGATGCTGCCACCCGCGAGGTGGCCCGGCGTCTCTACGCGGAGGTGGAGCACCTCCCGATCATCTCGCCCCACGGCCACGTGCCGCCGGCGTGGATCGCCGACGACGTCCCCTTCACCAATCCCACCGCGCTCTTCCTGACGCCCGACCACTACATCAACCGGATCCTGCACGCCAACGGCGTGGAACTCTCCCAGCTCGGGGTGCCGGTGGGCAGCGACTTCAGCGAGCAGCAGTCGCGCGAGGCCTGGCGGATCTTCTGCTCCCACTGGCGCGACTTCAACGGCACCGCGATGCGCTACTGGATGCAGGACCAGCTGTGCGGCATCTTCGGCGTCGACGTGCGCCCCTCTGCCGAGACCGCTGACCAGATCTACGACCAGGTGGCCGCCCAGCTCGCCACCCCGGCGATGCGGCCCAGGGCCCTGATGGAGAGCTTCGACATCGCCTTCATCGCCACCACCGACGACCCCTGCGACAGCCTGGAGCACCACGAGAAGATCGCCCAGGACGCCGGCTTCACCCGTCGCGTGGTGCCCACCTTCCGGCCCGACAAGTACCTGGAGCCGGCGCGCGAGGACTGGAACCAGCTCGTCGACGCGCTCGGCGAGGCCGCCGGCGTGGCCGTGGACAGCCTGGCCGGCTACACCGCCGCCATGGAGAACCGTCGTGCCTTCTTCAAGCAGCACGGGGCGGTCTCCACCGACCACTCCCATGCCGACCTGGGCACCGTGCGCCTCGACGAGGTGGATGCTGCCTCCCTGTACGACAAGGCCCGTCGCGGCGAGGCGAGCGAGCAGGAGTGCACCCTGCTGCGCCGCTGGCTGCTCACCGACCAGATCCGGATGGCCACCGAGGACGGCCTCACCCTCACCCTGCACCCGGCGGTGCGCCGGGGCCACGACACCGAGGCCACCCGTCGCTACGGGGCCGACGTGGGCAATGACATCCCGGTCAAGCTCGAGGTGACCAACGCCCTGCAGCCGGCGCTGGACCAGTTCGGCAACCACCCCAACCTGAACCTGGTGATCTTCACCCTGGACGAGGACGTCTTCAGCCGTGAGATCGCACCGCTGGCCGGCTGGTATCGCAGCGTCTACATCGGTGTCCCGTGGTGGTTCATCGACGCCCCGGAGTCGATCATGCGCTTCAAGCAGTCGGTGACCGAGATGGGCGGCTTCAGCCGCGTCTCCGGCATGATCGACGACACCCGCGCCTTCTGCTCCATCCCCGCCCGGCACGACATGAGCCGTCGCCTGGACTGCGCCCACCTGGCCGACCTGGTGGTCAAGCACCGCCTCGACGAGGACGAGGCGCTCGACTCCCTGCTGGACCTCGTCAGCAACAACCCGAAGAAGGTGTTCAAGCTGTGACCACGCTCTCCCGACAGACCCACGGCCGTCCCAAGGCCCCGGTGCGCATCCTGCACCTGGGCATCGGCAACTTCACCCGCGCCCACCAGGCCTGGTACACCGAGCACGCCGCCGACGCGGCCGACTGGGGGATCGCCGCCTTCACCGGCCGCTCCGCCGCCATCGCCGAGACCCTGCGCCCCTCCGAGGGCCTCTACCAGCTCTGCACCGCCACCCCCGAGGGCGACGAGGTGGAGGTGATCAGCTGCCTGTCCGAGGTGCACGCCGCCGACGACCTGGACGCCTGGCGCGGCTACTTCGCCGACCCGCAGCTGGCGATCGTCACCTCGACCATCACCGAGGCCGGTTACCTGCGCGATGCCGAGGGCAACCTCGACGCGTCCAACCAGCAGCTCACCGCAGACCTGACCGCCCTGGCCGCCGATCCGAGGGCCGATGTCTCCACCGCACCGGCGAAGTTCGTGGCCGGCCTGCTGGCCCGTCGCGAGGCCGGCGCCGGTGACATCACCTTCTGCCCCTGCGACAACATCCCGGAGAACGGCCCGATGGTGAAGCGCCTGGTCAGCCAGGCCGCCGAGCGGGTGGACCCCTCCCTGGTGGAGTGGATCGAGCAGCACGTCGGCGTGGTCACCACGATGGTGGACCGGATCACCCCGCGCACCACCGACGAGGACCGCGAGCGCGTCGCCTCCGAGACCGGCGTCGAGGACCCGGCCCTGGTGGTCACCGAGCCCTTCTCCGAGTGGGTGCTCTGCGGTGACTTCACGGCTGGCCGCCCGCAGTGGGAGACGAAGGGCGCCCGCTTCGTCGACGACGTGGCTCCGCACGAGGCCCGCAAGCTCACCCTGCTGAACGGCTCGCACTCCCTGATGGCCTATGCCGGCTCGATCCGCGGCCACGAGACCGTCTACGAGGCGATCAGCGACGAGACCGTGCTCGGTTGGGTCAACGACTTCTGGGACGATGCCGTCAAGCACCTGGAGCTGCCCGCCCAGGAGCTGGCCGACTACCGCGAGGCCCTGCTGGCTCGCTACCGCAACCCCCGTATCAAGCACCTGTTGGCCCAGATCGCCGGTGACGGCTCGCAGAAGGTGCTGATCCGTCATGTGCCCACCATCAAGGCCTCGTTGGCCCAGGGCGAGGTGGCCGAGGGTGCCACCCGCGCCGTCGCGGCCTGGGTGCTGCACCTGCGCGGCGCCGGCGCCCCGGTCACCGATGCCCGTGCCGAGGAGGTGCTGGCCCTGGTGCAGGGCGACGAGGACACTGCGGTCCACCGGGTTCTCGGCCACCTGGGGATCGACGATGGACGCATCTTCGATAGCGTCAGGCGACAGATGGCCGAGATCCAGGCCTGACGGCCACGACAGCGAAGGACGAATGACATGCAGCTTCGAGAAGACGCCCGCTGGGCGCTGGTGGTGCCCACCAGCATGGGTATCCGCATCACACCCGAGAACGGCCAGCCGGTCCACACCTCCGACCGCTTCCTGATGCAGGCCACCTCCGCCGAGACCAATGTCGCCTCGGTGTCCAGCTACCTGGGCCTGCCCACCAAGGTGCTGACCAATTTCGTGGAGGGCTCGCCGATCAGCGCCTTCATCAAGCAGAACCTGCGCGCCCGCGGCATGGCCTTCGAGGGACCCGACATCCCGCAGGGCGACGCCTGGGGCTTCCGCCACCAGTTCAACATCGCCGACTCCGGCTACGGCATGCGCGGCGCGCGCGTGTGGAACGACCGTGCCGGCGAGGTGGGCCGCGAACTCGACGTCAAGGACTTCGACCTGGACAAGCTCTTCGTCGAGGAGGGCGTCAAGATCCTGCACCTGTCCGGCCTGGTGGCCGCGATCAGCCCGAAGACCAGCGCCTTCTGCGTCGAGCTGGCCAAGAAGGCCAAGGCCAACGGCACCGTGGTCAGCATGGACATGAACTACCGCGCCTCCTTCTGGAAGGGCCGCGAGGAGGAGCTGGGCAAGGCCTTCCACGAGATCGCCGAGCTGTGCGACGTCCTGATCGGCAACGAGGAGGACTTCCAGCTCTGCCTGGGCATCCAGGGCCCCCCGCCCGGCGGCGAGGGCATCGAGAGCAAGATCGACGGCTTCAAGGACATGATCGGACGCCTGCAGGAGGCCTACCCGAAGGCCTCCTTCTACGCCACCACGCTGCGTGAGGTGGTCAGCGTGAACACCCACAAGTGGGGCATGGTGGTCTACGGCGACGACGACTTCCACGTGGCCGAGCTGCGCGAGATCGGCGTACTGGACCGCGTCGGCGGCGGCGATGGCTCGGTGGGTGGCCTGCTCTACGGCATCCTGCAGGGCTGGCCGGCCGAGAAGTGCATGCAGTTCGGCTGGGCCACCGGAGCCCTGGCCGCCACCATGATGACCGACTACGGCGCCCCGGCCGACGAGGAACAGGTCTGGAGCATCTGGAAGGGCAACGCCCGTATCAAGCGCTGACCCCTCCCCGGACAGGGCCTGCCCGGCCACGCACCCGTGTGGCAGGGTGGGCCCTGTCCCGTCCAGAACCCCAGAAGGAGAACCGACATGGCCACCACCAACACCGCCACCACACACTGGGAAGGCACCCTCATGGAGGGCCAGGGCCGCACCGAGCTGGCCACCTCCGGCGTCGCCGGCTTCGACGTGAAGTGGGCCGCCCGCGCCGAGGCCGGCCAGGGCACCACGAACCCCGAGGAGCTGATCGCGGCCGCGCACGCCACCTGCTACTCGATGGCGCTGAGCAACAAGCTGGCCCAGGACGGCACGCCCGCCACCAGCCTGGACACCGCCGCCGAGGTGAGCTTCCAGCCCGGCCAGGGGATCACCGGCATCACGCTGAAGGTGTCGGGCGACGTGCCCGGCCTGAGCGCCGACGACTTCGCCGAGAAGGCCGAGTGGGCGAAGGAGAACTGCCCGGTCTCGCAGGCCCTTGCCTCGGTCCCGAAGACCCTCGAGATCGTCTGATTTCTCGCCCCCGGCAGCTGCAATCGACCGGGGACAGACCAATGGCACCCGATGATCGGGTGCCATTTGTCATGCGGTGAAGAATTGCGGCACCCATGTCGATCACTGGCTGACCAAAATCGTCGATTCCCACCCCTTTGGGTGCATCTTCTGGGGTGGAATCGCCGCTCACAAGCCGCTTGGCGTTCGCTGTGAGTGGATTGGGTAGGCACTGTGGAGTTGTTTGCACCTAGTGTTTCCAAGCGTCGTCCGGGGGTAATTGCCGGACGGAGGACCGCAGTAATTCCTTCCCCGAAAAACGAGGAGAAAAATCATGCGCAAGACTCTCGCCGCTTCCGCTCTGGCCGGTGTCGTCGTCCTGGGTGCCCCCCAGATCGCCGAGGCCCAGACCGCCACCCCGACCCCCTCGCCGACCGCGACCGCCACCGCGACCGAGACCGAGACCACCACCAAGACCGTGCACGAGAAGGATCGCACCGGCCTGTGGGGCCTCACCGGTCTGCTGGGCCTGGCCGGCCTGGCTGGTCTCCGCAAGAAGCCGGAGCACCACACCACCGTGCGTCCCGCCCACGTGGAGACCCGTCGCGTGGAGACCAACCACGACGTGCGCAACGATGTCCGTCACGACGTCAACCGCACCGACAACCTGAACAGCCGCACCGACAACCTGCGTCAGGGCGACCTGAACAACGACGGTCGTCGCGACATCTGATCCGACGCCGGTCTCACCTCGACCGGCACGGACACCACGGGCGCCCGGGAGCAACTGCTCCCGGGCGCCCGTGTCATGCCAGGAGGTGTCACAGCGCGGGGGAGAACTCCCGCTCCTCGACGCGGTCCTGGGCCAGGTGCCGGCCGTTGTAGACCTCCTCGTCCAGGATGCCGTGGCGCTTGGCGACGATCACGGGGATCGCGGCCTGGCCGGCCACATTGGTGGCGGTGCGCATCATGTCGAGGATCGGGTCGATGGCCAGCAGCAGGCCGACGCCCTCCAGGGGCAGGCCCAGGATGCCCATGGCCGTCCCCTTCCTGTCGATGCCCTGCGGTGCTGGTGTCGCGCCGGCCGCTGTCCTGCGCTCCGGGACGGTACAACGTCGCGGCGGGGCGGCGCATTCCCGCACCGGGAGCACGACGGTCCCCGGGCCGCCGCAGGGGCGGACCGGGGACCGGCGAGGACAGGGCAGACCGAGGTGCAGCAGGCATGCGGGGTCAGCGCTGGAAGGTGCGCCGTCCCTGCCAGAAGGTGGCCACCACCGGATCGGGCAGCTCGCGGCCGTGGTAGGGGTTGTTACGGCTCATCGAGGCCGAGGCCTCGCGGTCGACGGTGCCGCGGGCGGAGGGGTCCACCAGCACCAGGTTGGCCACCGAGCCGGGCACCAGGGGCTGGCCCTGCTGGTCGGCGATCCGGCCGATGCGTGCCGGGGCGGTGCTCATCCGCTCCACCAGGGTGGGCCAGTCCATCCGGCCGGTCTCCACCATGGTCTCCATCACCACCGCCAGGGCCTGCTCCAGCCCGAGCATGCCGGGGCGCGCGTCGGCGAAGGCGTGGTCCTTGTCCTGCGCGGCGTGCGGGGCGTGGTCGGTGCCCACCACGTCGATGGTGCCGTCGGCCAGCGCCTCGCGGACCGCCTCGATGTGCTCGTCGGTGCGCAGCGGGGGATTGACCTTGAAGGTGGTGTCGTAGCCCTCCACCTCACGGGTGCCGAGCAGCAGGTGGTGCGGGGTCACCTCGGCGGTCACGTTGATGCCGCGCTGCTTGGCCCAGCGCACCACCTCGACGCCCTCGGCGGTGGAGATGTGGCAGACGTGGAGCCGCGAGCGGGTCAGCTCGGCCAGCTGCACGTCGCGGGCGATGATGACGCTCTCCGCCACCGCGGGCCAGCCGCCCAGGCCGAGCCGGCCCGAGATCTCCGACTCGTGGCAGCAGGCGCCGGGGCCGGCCAGGCCGGCGTCCTGGGAGTGCTGGGCGATGACGCCGTCGAAGGGGCGCACCCATTCCAGCGCGCGACGCATCAGCAGCGAGTCCATGACGCACCTGCCGTCGTCGCTGAAGACCCGCACCGCCGCCTCGGAGCGGGCCATCAGGCCCATCTCCGCCAGTTCCTTGCCGTCCAGGTTCTTGGTGACGGCACCGATCGGCACCACCTGGGCCGAGCCGTCGCGACGGCCCAGCAGCTGGATGTACTCCGCCTTCTCGGCGTCGTCGGTGACCGGGTCGGTGTTGGCCATGGCGAAGACGGCGGTGAAGCCGCCGCGCGCCGCGGCCAGGGTGCCGGTGCGCACCGTCTCGGCATCCTCACGGCCGGGTTCGCGCAGGTGGGTGTGCAGGTCCACCAGGCCGGGCAGGGCCAGCAGGCCGTCGGCGTCGATCCGCTCGGCGCCGGGCACCGGTTCGTCGACGATCCGCCCCTCGTGCAGGTGCAGGTCGGTGGTGGTGCCGTCGGCCAGTCGGGCGCCGCTGATCAGGTAGTTGGTCACTTGGATCCCTCGTTCGAGCCGCCGAGCACGTGGTACAGGACGCTCATCCGGACGGCGACACCGGCTGAGACCTGGTCAAGGATCAGCGAGCTCGCGGCATCGGCCGCCTCGCTGGAGATCTCCAGGCCACGGTTCATCGGGCCCGGATGCATGATCGCGACGCCCTCGCGCAGCCGGCGCAGGCGGTTGGCTGTGAGCCCCCAGCCGGCGATGTACTCCCGGGCGCTGGGGAAGAAGCCCGAGCTCATCCGCTCGCGCTGCACCCGCAGCATCATGGCGACGTCGGCGCGCTGCAGCGCCTCGTCGAAGTCCTGCACCACCTCGACACCCCACTGGTCCGCGCCGGTGGGCATCAGGGTCGGGGGAGCGCAGAGCAGCACCTCGGCGCCCAGGGTGTTGAGCAGGCTCACGTTCGAGCGCACCACGCGGGAGTGCAGCAGGTCGCCGGTGATGGCCACCGTGCGGCCCTCGAAACCGTCCACCGGACCGCCGTCGAGGCTGCGGAAGTGCTGGCGCATGGCATAGGCGTCGAGCAGCGCCTGGGTGGGATGCTCGTGGGAGCCGTCGCCGGCATTGACCACGCTGGCGCGCACCCAGTCGGCGGCCTGCTGCACCGTGCCGGAGCCGGCATGGCGGATCACGAAGCAGTCCACCCCCATCGCGTCCAGGGTGAGCATGGTGTCCTTCATGGACTCGCCCTTGCTGACGCTGGAGCCCTTGGCGGAGACGTTGATGGTGTCCGCGCTCATCCACTTGCCCGCGATCTCGAAGGAGGTGCGGGTGCGGGTGGAGTCCTCGAAGAACATGTTGATGATGGTGCGACCGCGCAGGGTGGGCAGCTTCTTGATCTCGCGGCCCTGCACCTCGTGCATCTCCTCGGCCAGGTCCAGGATGCCGAGCACCTCGGCGCGGTCCAGGTTGGATGCCGCCAGCAGGTTCTTCATCGCACTCCTCCCACACGCTGGATGGTGACCTCGTCGGTGCCGTCGGCCTCGGACAGGTGCACGCTGACCCGCTCGTCGGCGGCGGTGCCGATGGCCAGGCCGGTCACGTCGGCCTGCAGCGGCAGCTCGCGGTGACCGCGGTCCACCAGGACGGCCAGCATCACCCGGGCCGGGCGGCCGATGTCCTTGAGCGCGTCCAGCGCGGCCAGCACGGTGCGGCCGGACTGCAGCACGTCGTCGACGATCACCAGGTTCTTGCCCTCGATGCTGCCCGGGACATGGGTGGGGCCCACCTTGCGGGTGGGGTTCTTGCGCAGGTCGTCGCGGTACATGGTGATGTCCAGCGTTCCCACCGGCACCTCGACGCCCTCCACCTGGCCCACCAGGGCGGCCAGGCGACGGCTCAGCGGCACGCCTCGGGTGGGGATGCCGAGCACGATCAGGTCGTCCGCGCCATGGTTCAGCTCCACCACCTGGTGGGCCATGCGGGTCAGCGATCGCGCGATCTCGGCGGAGTCGAGGATGGTCCGCACCGGGCCGACATCGGCGCCGGGATCGTCGGCACGCTCGGGCGGTGGGGCTTCGGATGTCACGATGGGTCTCCGCTCTGGGACCCCGATGTCACCGCGGTTCGGGGACGAAGGTCCTCGAACCGCCAATCTAGCAACAGCCGAGGGGTGGTCGCACACCGACCGGGGGCCGGATTCGCTAGGATCCGGGACATGAACGCATGGACGCTGCTGGACACCTTCACCTTCCCCGGCTGGCCCGAGGTTCCCGAGCCCTCGCTGTGGCACCTGTTCCTGATCTGCATCCTCGGCCCGCTGCTGCTCGGCGCCCTGGTCACCGCCTTCTTCCTGGGCGGCAGCCGCCGCCACGCCGTGGCGCAGGAGGAGGCCGCCGTCGGCCTGGTCGACGATCCCGACCGCCCCGCGCTGCGCCGCGCCCAGCCCTCGCGCGCCGTCGAGGGTGCGCCCGCGCGCGCCGTCGACACCGATGCCCGCCACGACGAGCTGGAGGTGGACCCCGAGCCGGGTCGCCGGGGTGGCGCCACCGCGGCGGACCAGTTCCGCCACTGATCCTGCGGCGCCTGCGGCGCCCGTCCAGCAAGGCCTTCGCGAGAGGTCCCCGGCCACCCGGCCGGGGGCCTCTCGTCGTTCCCGGCGTCCTCGACGAGATCCCAGAAGTTGAGACCAGATTGGAAATCGGGAGGTCGCGTGGTTGACTCACGGACATGCAGACCGCCAGCAACCCGCTCCTCGTGACCCGTCGTCACGTGGACCTGCTGCGCCTCAATGGCTGCATGTGTTGGATGCGTTGACCCGCGTCTGACGAGCCCTCCCACAGGGCAGAAACCGTCCGGGCGCGTGACGCCCGGACACCCCCACCAGCAGGTCTGTCAGAACCTGCCGCCCGTGCTCACGCGCCATCTCCAACCGAGGTGAGCCACAGTGAGCCAGAATCCCGCAACCGAGACCGCGCCGAGTCGCGTGCGCCTTCCCAGGGCCGGGCAGTCCAAGGGCCAGTGGAAGGTGGACGGCCACGAGCCGCTGAACCACAACGAGGAGTTCAAGGCCGAGTCCAACCCGCTGGACGTGCGCCAGCGGGTGATCGACACCTACTCCAAGCTGGGCCTGGAGTCGATCCCCACCGATGACCTGCACGGCCGCTTCCGCTGGCTGGGCGTCTACACCCAGCGCAAGCAGGGCATCGACGCCCGCCAGACCTCCAAGCTGGACGCGGATGCGCTGAGCGACGACTACTTCATGATGCGGGTGCGCATCGACGGCCAGCAACTCACCCTGGACCAGGTCCGCACCCTGGGCGGCATCGGCGTCGACTTCGCCCGGGAGACCGCCGACATCACCGACCGGCAGAACATCCAGTTCCACTGGCTGCGGGTCGAGGACCTGCCCGAGATCTGGACCCGGCTGGCCGCGGTGGGCCTGAGCACCACGGAGGCCTGCGGCGACACGCCGCGTGGCTTCCTGGTCAGCCCGGTGGCCGGCATCGCCGCCGACGAGATCATCGACCCCACCCCGCAGGCCCGCGCCATCGCGGAGCGCTGGATCGGCGACGAGTCCTTCGCCAACCTGCCGCGCAAGTTCAAGACCGCGCTCACCGGCCATCCCAGCCTCGACGTGGTGCACGAGATCAACGACATCTCCTTCGTCGGCGTGCAGCACCCCGAGCTGGGCGCCGGCTACGACCTGTGGGTGGGCGGCGCGCTGTCCACCACGCCGCGGCTGGCCGAGCGCCTCGGCGCCTTCGTGACGCCCGAGCAGGCCGTCGAGGTCTGGGCCGGCGTCACCGGCATCTTCCGTGACTACGGCTATCGCAAGCAGCGCACCAAGGCCCGGCTGAAGTTCCTGCTGGCCGAGTGGGGGCCGGAGAAGTTCCGTGAGGTGCTGGAGACCGAGTACCTGGGCTACCGGCTCGCCGACGGCCCCGCCCCGGCCCGCCCCACCGGCTCGGCCGAGCACCTGGGCGTGCACCAGCAGAAGGACGGCCGCGCCTATGTCGGCTTCGCCCCGGTGGTGGGACGGCTGTCGGGCACCCTGCTGAACCAGATCGCCGACCTGGCCGAGGCCGCCGGTTCGGGCCGGATCGCCTTCACCGTCAAGCAGAAGATCCTGGTGCTCGATGTGGATCCCGAGAAGGTGGACCAGCTGGTGGCCGGGATGGACGCCATCGGGCTGACCGCCCACCCCTCGCCCTTCCGGCAGGCCACCATGGCCTGCACCGGCATCGAGTTCTGCAAGCTCGCCTTCGTCGAGACCAAGGGCCTGGCGGCGCGCACCATCACCGACCTGGAGCAGCGCCTCGGCGACGTGGAACTGGACCGCCCGATCAGCCTGAACATCAACGGCTGCCCCAACTCCTGTGCCCGGATCCAGATCGCCGACATCGGCCTCAAGGGCCAGCTGGCCGGCGACGACTTCGCCTTCCAGGTGCACCTGGGCGGCGGTCTGGCCAGTGCCGACCGCGAGGAGGCCGGCCTGGGTCGCACCGTGCGCGGGCTCAAGGTGACCGCCGACGACCTGCCCGACTACGTCGAGCGCGTCACCCGCAACTACCTGTCCCACCGCGAGGGCGACGAGACCTTCGCCGAATGGGCGCACCGCGCCGAGGAGGACGTGCTGCGATGAGCGATGCACCCGTCGACGGAAAGCCGAAGGACCTCACCCGCCAGGGGGACAGCCTGGGGGCCGCGGCCCGCGAGGGATTCGTGGCGCCCGGACTGCAGCTTGGCGCACCCGTGGTGCCGGCAGCCGGCAGCCTGCGGACCGGCCCGCGCCGCAGCACCGAGGAGCTGCGCGCCCTGGTGGACGCCAACCAGCAGCGGCTGGCCACCTCGAGCGCCGAGGAGCTGCTGGGCTGGGCCGCCGAGGAGTTCGGCGAGGCGCTGGCGGTGGCCTGCTCGATGGCGGCCGACACCATCCTGCCGGCCCTGGTCAGCCAGACCATCCCGGACGTGGACGTGCTCTTCCTGGAGACCGGCTTCCACTTCCCCGAGACCCACCAGACCCGCGACGCGCTGGCCACCAGCTGGCCGGTGAACGTGGTCGACGTGCTGCCCGCCATCACCGTCGAGCAGCAGGACGAGCAGTACGGGCCGAGGCTCTACGAGCGTGACCCGGGCGCCTGCTGCGGCATCCGCAAGGTGGAACCGCTGGCCCGCGCGCTGTCCGGCTACGAGGCCTGGGTGACCGGCATCCGTCGCGAGGACAATGCGCTGCGCGCCAACGCCCAGCTGCTCGAGTGGGACGCCACCCACGAGCTGGTCAAGCTCAACCCGATCGCGGCCTGGAGCTTCGAGGACGTCCTCGACTTCGCCACCGGCCACGGGGTGCCCACCAACCCGCTGCTGGCTGACGGCTACCCGTCGATCGGCTGCCAGCCGTGCACCCGTCGCGTCGCCCCCGGAGAAGACCCCCGAGCCGGCCGCTGGGCCGGTCTCGCCAAGACAGAATGCGGAATCCACCTGTGAGCCACACCATGAGCCATCTGGATGCCCTCGAGAGCGAGTCCATCCACATCTTCCGAGAGGTCACCGCCGAGCTGGAGCGCCCGGTGCTGCTGTTCAGCGGCGGCAAGGACTCGATCGTCATGCTGCACCTGGCCGCCAAGGCCTTCTGGCCGGCACCCGTCCCCTTCCCGGTGATGCACGTCGACACCGGCCACAACTTCGACGAGGTGATCGACTACCGCGACCGCACCGTCGAGCGGATGGGCCTGCGCCTGGTGGTCAAGAAGGTGCAGGACTACATCGACGACGGCCGCCTCACCGAGCGCCCCGACGGCACCCGCAACCCGCTGCAGACCGTCCCGCTGCTGGACGGCATCGCGGAGAACCGGTTCGACGCGGTCTACGGCGGTGGCCGTCGCGACGAGGAGAAGGCGCGCGCCAAGGAGCGCATCGTCAGCCTGCGCGACGAGTTCGGCCAGTGGGACCCGCGCAACCAGCGCCCGGAGCTGTGGAACCTCTACAACGCCCGCCACCGCCCCGGCGAGCACGTCCGCGTCTTCCCGCTGTCCAACTGGACCGAGCTGGACGTCTGGCGCTACATCGAGCGCGAGGGCATCGAGCTGCCCGGCCTGTACTACGCCCACCAGCGCGAGGTCTTCTGCCGCGACGGGATGTGGCTGGCCGTCGGCGCGGTCTCCCAGCCCCGCGAGGGCGAGCAGGTGGAGACCCGCCAGGTGCGCTACCGCACCGTCGGCGACATGTCCTGCACCGGCGCCGTCGACTCCGAGGCGATGGACGTGCACGACGTGGTGGCCGAGGTGGCCGCCACCACCATCACCGAGCGGGGCGCCACCCGCGCCGACGACCGGATGACCGAGGCGGCCATGGAGGACCGCAAGAAGGAGGGCTACTTCTGATGAGTGCCACCACGACCGACACCACGCTGGGGGAGTCCACCCTGCTGCGGCTGGCCACGGCCGGCAGCGTCGACGACGGCAAGTCCACCCTGGTGGGCCGGCTGCTCTTCGACAGCAAGAACATCCTGGCCGACCAGCTCGACGCCGTGGAGCGGGTCAGCCGCGAGCGCGGCCTGACCGGCGCCGACCTGGCGCTGCTCACCGACGGCCTGCGCGCCGAACGCGAGCAGGGCATCACCATCGACGTGGCCTACCGCTACTTCGCCACCCCGGAACGCACCTTCATCCTGGCCGACTGCCCCGGGCACGTGCAGTACACCCGCAACACCGTCACCGGCGCCTCCACCGCCGACGTGCTGGTGCTGCTGGTGGACGTGCGTCGCGGCGTGCTGGAGCAGACCCGGCGCCACCTGGCCGTCGCGGCCCTGCTGCGCGTGCCGCACGTGGTGGTGGCGGTGAACAAGCTCGACCTGGTGGACTTCGACCAGCAGCGCTACGAGCAGGTGGCCGCCGAGATCCAGCAGGTGGGCCGTGAGCTGGCCGTCGAGGCGCTGACCACCATCCCGGTCTCGGCGCTGCAGGGCGACAACGTGGTGGAGCGCTCCGAGCGGATGGGCTGGTACACCGGCCCCAGCCTGCTGGAGCTGCTGGTCACCATCAGCCCCGAGCAGGGCCGCGAGGAGCTGCCGCTGCGCTTCGGTGTGCAGTACGTGCTGCGTCCGCAGCAGGCCGCCATCAGCCCCGAGCACGTCGAGTACCGCGGCTATGCCGGCCAGGTGGGGCAGGGCACGGTGCGCGTGGGCGACGAGGTGGTGGTGCTGCCCGGCGGTCGCACCACCAGGGTCGTGGGCATCGACACCGCCACCGGCAGCCTGGAGCAGGCCGCGGCGGGGGAGTCGGTGAGCCTGCGGCTGGCCGACGAGATCGACATCACCCGCGGCGAGCTGATCGCCGCCGCCGGCGACGCCCCGCAGCCGGTCACCGAGGTGGACGCCATGGTGGCCTGGCTGGGCGACGCCCCGCTGCGGATCGGCCAGCGGGTGCTGCTGAAGCAGACCACCCGCACCGTGCAGGCCATCGTGCGCGACATCGAGGGTCGACTCGACCTCGACACCATGACCCCACAGCCCACCGAGCAGCTGTCGCTCAATGACATCGGCCGGGTGCGGATCAAGCTCGCCCAACCCGTCATGGCCGAGGACTACCGCACCTCTCGCGTCACCGGTGCCTTCCTGCTCATCGACGCCCAGCAGGGCCTCACCCTGGCCGCCGGCATGGTCACCGACCCGGGCGCGCCGGGCATCGTGCACGCCGCCTCCGCCATCAACTGGTCCATCTAGCCCACCCCCTGAAAGGAACGAGACCATGAACTCGATCATCAGCCTGGCCCTGCTCGTGCTCTGGGTCGCCGCCGTCGCGGTGAGCCTTCGCCCCCGCCGCGACGAGCCGTGCGCCATGCCGGGCATGGTGATGGAGTCCGTCGGTCTCGACCAGCGCCCGGTGCTGGACCAGCGGGGCGGGCAACGATGAGGCGGCTGCTCACCTTCGCGCTGGCCGGCCTGGTGGCGCAGCTGATCGACGGCTCGTTGGGCATGGGCTACGGCGTCACCTCCACCTCGGTGCTGCTGGCCGCCGGGATGACGCCGGCGGTGGCCTCGGCCTCGGTGCACCTGGCCGAGCTGGGCACCAATGTGGCCTCCGGGGTCTCGCACTGGCGGCTCAAGAATGTGGACTGGTGGCTGGTGGCGCGCCTCGGCGTGCCCGGTGCCGTCGGCTCCTTCCTGGGCGCCACGGTGCTCTCCCGGATCTCCACCGAGGCCGCGCAGCCGGTGATGGCGCTGATCCTGGTCTCGCTGGGTGTCTTCATCCTGAGCCGCTTCACCTGGCGCCCGCCGCAGGTGGCGACGGCCACCACCTCGCCGCACGGGCGTCGCTTCCTGGCGCCGCTCGGCCTGCTGGGTGGCTTCGTCGACGCCACCGGTGGTGGGGGCTGGGGCCCGATCTCCACCACCGCCCTGGTCAGCGCGGGACGCACCAGCCCGCGCACCGTGATCGGGTCGGTGGACACCAGCGAGTTCCTGGTCTCGCTGGCCGCCTCGCTCGGCTTCCTGCTCAGCCTGGGCAGCACCGGCGTCCGGCTCGACCTGGTGCTCGCCCTGCTGGCCGGTGGCTTGGTGGCCGCCCCCGTGGCGGCCTGGCTGGTGAGCCGGATCCCCGCCCAGGTGATGGGCTCGCTGGTGGGCGGTTTCGTGGTCCTCACCAACCTGGCCACCCTGTTCCGGGCCTTCGACGTGCCGGGTTCCGCGCGGTTGCCGATCACCCTGCTGGTGCTGCTGGCCTGGGCCGTCGCAGTGGGCGTGGGACTGCGACGGCTGCGTCGCGACCGGGCCGAACAGGCGGAGACCTCGGTGCCCGATGACCACCTGGTGGGTGTCTGATGTGGCCGTCGGGGATCCTGCTGGCCGCCCACGGCACCCGTTCGGCGCAGGGACGGGCGGTGGTGGAGCAGCTGCGCAGCCAGTTGGAGCAGCGCCTGTCCGAGCCGGTGCGGCTGGGCTGGGTGGATGTGGCCGAACCGCACGTCGACGAGCTGATCGCACCCGGTGATCTGGTGGTCCCGGCCTTCCTGGGCGCGGGCTACCACGTCAAGCACGACCTGCCCCGGTCGGTGGCGCGCGCGGATGGCGCCGTCCTGACCGCCCACCTGGGCCCCCACGAGCTGGTGCTGGATGCGGTGCACCAGCGCGTCGTGGAGGCGGGCGGGCCTTGGCCGCTGACCCTGCTGGGGTGGGCCGGCTCCTCCGATCCGGAGAGCCGCGCGGAGGCCGGCACCGCTGCGGCGCTGCTGGCCTCCCGCTGGGGCGTCACGGTTCGGGTGGTCACTCCCGCCGAACTGCCGCAGGCCGTCGCCGCCGGACGGGCGGAAGGGTTCGAACGGGTCGGGGTGGCCAGCTACCTGCTGGCCCCGGGCTTCTTCGCCGACAAGCTGGCCGACGGCGGTGCCGACGGCTGCTCCGCGCCGATCGGGGCACACCCCTGCCTGGTGGACCTGCTCTGCGAGCGGGTGCGGGCCCCCTTGGCGCTGCGCACGGCCTGAGCGGATTCCGCCCGGTCCGGCCGGGGCGATCAGCGACGCTCGCGGACCGGCTCCTGCAGCTGGGCGTCACGCTCCAGGAAGGCGTCGCGCATGCCATGACGGACGCCCAGGCGGACCAGCACGTAGAGCACGGCCGCACCCAGCACGGGGGCCAGGAAGCTTCCCATCACGGCGGCGAGCATCTCCACGGTTCCCATGCCTGCAGCCAATCACGGTCCTCGCGGGCACTGCCAGCACCGAAAGGACAATGCCGCCTGCTCTGACCGAACGGCCATGGGTGCCGTGGAGACCTGGCGGTTGTCAGGCGTCGTGCAGGGACAGGTCTCCCGAGGCGGTACGGATCCGGGCCTGCAGCCGCGGGGCCCCGCCCACCGGCTCGCCGCGCGAGCTGAGCCGGTTGTCCAGGTCTCCGCTGGCGGTGGAGAGCTCCTGCCAGACCGGCAGCCCCGCCACGACGCCGACGGTGATGTCGCCGGAGCTGGTGCGGGCGGTCAGCTCACCCGCCCCCATGCTGCTCAGTGTGATGTCACCCGAGGAGGTTCCCAGCTCCACCGGGCCCGTGCAGCGCTCCACCGCCAGGTCTCCGGAGCTGGAGGCGAGGGTGACCGGGCGCTCTGCCGCGATCTCGTCCACCGTGATGTCACCGGAGGCGGAGCGCAGCTGTCCGGCCTCCAGCACGTCGAGGGTGATGTCGCCGGACCTGGTGTCCAGCTGCACGGTGCCCGGGCGGCCCTCCAGCCGCAGGTCGCCGGAGCCGCCGTCGACGCGCACCGCACTCCCGGCGGGCAGGTGGACCTCCACCGTGACGCCCGCGGTGTGGCCCAGCGAGAGGCTGAAGCGTCCGATCTGCAGGGCGAAGCCCTTCTCCGGACCGGCGGTCAGCAGGGGAGGCACGACCACCTCCAGGCGGTCGTCGCTGCGGCTGGTCTTCAACGAGTGCTCCAGATAGGCCGGTTCGCTGGCCGTGATGACCACCTCGGCCTCGGGCGTCGTGCGGTCGAAGAAGAGCTCGACGTCGGCCTCGGAGGCCACCAGGTCGAGGCGCATGCCCGGGGTGAACGGATGGGTGGTGGCGGTGGTGGTGGGTTCGGTCTGCGTGGTCATGATGGTCTCCAATCAGGCCCAGCCGGTGATCCGGCGCTGGCCTCGGTGGCTGTTCTTCTGCGGTTCGAGGGCCTGGCGGCAGGCCTCGGTGATCCAGCTGTTCAGGGAGGTGCCCTGCGCCTGGGCGGCCGCCTCGGCGCGACTCTTGACCCCCTCGGGCAGGCGCAGGGTGATCCGGCTGGTGGTCTCGTCCTCCTCGACGGGGCCGGCCGGTGCGGGTGGGGCCACGATGCTGCGGTCCAGCACCAGCTCGGGTTCGCGGCCGACCATCCGGACACTGACCTGCTCGTCGCCGAGCTGGGCGCTGACCTCCGCGGCGGCCTCGACGAGCACCTCCAGCAGCATCAGGCGCAACGAGGCGTCCAGGGTGGGGGCCAGCCGCTCCACGACGGAGCGGGTCTCCTGGTCGGCCAGGGCGGTGGCGTGGGCCAGCTCGCGAGCCAACGAGGCGAGGTGTGCGTCCAGTTGCATGACATCAGCATGACACCATCATGGTGTCATGTGAAGGGGTTGGTGGTGTCAACTTGTCGGGCTGCCTCAGGTGCGGCATCAGCACACGACGAGGGGCCGACCGGATCTCCGGTCGGCCCCTCGTCGGTGCTCGTCTGCAGGCTGTCAGCGGCTGGCGGCCTGGCAGCGCAGGGTGCGGCGGGCATTGTCCTGCTGCTCCAGCAGCACCCGGCGCACCTGGTCCGACAGGCCGGGCTCGGCCAGCAGCTCGTCCACCTTGCCCAGGAAGGCCTCGTCGGCCAGCGGAGTGGGGAAGAGCAGCACCAGCACGTTCTGGCTGGCGGAATGGCCGCGGGTGGCCCAGAGGCCCTCGGCGGCGCTGATCCGGCGCACCACGTCGAGGTAGCGCTCCTCGTAGCCGCGCAGCATCTCGGCCTGGTTGTAGCTCCAGAACCAGCTGCAGATGGCGCCGTGGGTACCGTTCGGGACGCTCTCATCCTCGGTGGCCAGGCGCCAGGCCTCGGCCTTGGTCTGCTCGTCGCGCAGCGCGGAACGGGCACCGGCGGCCCACTGGGCACCGGCGATGGTCTGGTCACGCTGCGCCTCGGCGTCGATCCCGGCGGCGTCGATCTGGCCCATCCGGGCCAGGGTGCACACGATCCGCCACCGCAGGTCGGCATCCACCTCGAGGCCCTCGGGCACCTCCTCGCCCACCAGCCAGGCCTTCAGCAGCGCCGCCCCCGCCTCGCTGTCCACGGCGGTGATCAGCTGACTGGCGAAGGCGAGCTGGTGGTCGGTTCCCGGCTCGGCCTGCTTCAGCAACCCGGCCAGACCGGCCACCAGACGCGCCCGGGTCTCGGAGCGGCGCTCGGCGGGGGTGTAGGCCACGGCGGCGGTCTGGGCCTGCATCCGCAGCGCCGAGAGAGCATTCGGGTCGGTCTCGGTGGCGATGCCGCGAAGCACCAGGGCCAGGTAGTCGTCGGAGCGCATCTCCGCGTCGCGGCACATGTCCCAGGCCGCCGACCAGCAGACCGCGCGGGCCAGCGGGTCGTCGAGCTGGTGGATGTGGTCCACCAGCGTGGCCAGCGAGGCCTCGTCGAGGCGCACCTTGGCATAGGTCAGGTCACGGTCGTTGAGCAGCACCAGGTCGCCGCGGTGGGAACCCACCAGCGCGGGCACGGCGGTGCGCTCGCCCGAGATGTCCACCTCGATCTCGTCGGTGCGGCTCAGCACCCGCTGCTCGCCCTCGCCCTGGAGCGTGAAGATGCCGATGGCCAGCCGGTGACTGCGCAGCGTCGGGTGCTCGGGGGCGGCGGACTGCACCACATCGAAGCGGGTGAAGCGGCCCTGCTCGTCGAGGTCGAAGTCGGCGCGCAGGGTGTTCACACCGGTGGTCTCGAGCCATTCGCCGGCGAAGTTCGACAGGTCACGGCCGGAGGCCTGCTCCAGCGCGCCCAGCAGGTCGGCAAGCTCGGTGTTGCCGAAGGCGTGCTCGGCGAAGTAGGCGCGCACGCCCTGCAGGAAGTTCTCCTCGCCCACCTGCGCCACCAGCTGCTTCAGCGTGGAGGCGCCCTTGGCGTAGGTGATGCCGTCGAAGTTCTGCTCGACGGCCTCCAGGTCCACCATGTCCGCGGCGATCGGGTGGGTGGTGGGCAGCTGGTCCTGGCGGTAGGCCCAGGTCTTGCGGGCATTGCAGAAGCCCACCCATGGGTCGGAGCCCCCGTCGGCCGCGTTGATCCGGTGCATCGCGAAGTGGCTGGCCCACTCGGCGAAGCTCTCGTTCAGCCACAGGTCGTCCCACCAGGTCATGGTGACCAGGTCGCCGAACCACATGTGGGCCAGCTCGTGCAGGATCGTGTTGTCGCGGGCCTCGTAGCGGTCCGCGGAGACCCGGGAGCGGAACAGGTACTCGTCGCGGAAGGTGACGCAGCCGGCATTCTCCATGGCGCCGGCATTGAACTCCGGCACGAAGACCTGGTCATAGCTGCCGAAGGGGTAGGGATGGCCGAAGGCCTCCTCGAAGACCTCGAAGCCGCGCTGGGTGGTGCGCATGATCCGCTCGTCGTCCAGGTGCTCCACCATCGACTGACGGCACATCACCGAGGCGGGGATGTCACCGGCCTTCGAGGCGATGGTGTGCTCCACGCGGTGGTACTCGCCGGCCACGAGGGCGGTGATGTAGCTGGACATCCGCAGGGTGGGCTCGAACTCCCAGATGCCGCAGCCGTTCGCGCCCTCCTCCGGCTCGACGGCCAGCTGGTTGCTCACCACGGTCCAGTGGGCGGGCGCCACGACGGTCAGCTGGAAGGTGGCCTTCTGGTCGGGCTGCTCGACGTTGGCATACATCCGACGCGCGTCGGCGGTCTCGAACTGGGTGTAGAGGTAGGTGCGCCCGTCGGCCGGGTCGACGAAGCGGTGCAGCCCCTCGCCGGTGTGGGAGTAGCGGCACAGCGCCACCACGGTGAGCCGGTGGTCGCCCGGCTCGGTGGTGAAGGGCAGCTTGCCGTCGGCGTAACCGCTCACGTCCACGGCGTGCTCGTCGTCCAGCCAGGCCTCGACCACCTGGTCGGCGATCACATCGACGTGGCTGGCGCCCCCGGTGGAGTGGAAGACGATGCTGCTGGTGGACAGGAAGGTCTCGGCATCCGCGAGCGGCTCGCCGTCCATGCCCAGGCCTGACAGGTCCACGGTGACCTCGTAGGACTCCGCGGTGATGACCTGGGAGCGTTCCCGTGCGGTCGCGCGGGTGATGTTTGCCGGCTTCATCGCAAACCTTTCTGGCGACGGCTCGTCGCGGTGGATGGCGGATCTCCCGGAGCGGGAGCTGCGAACCTGAACCGGTTGAGCCTAGCGCGGCAGCCCTCATGGTCAAGTGTTCAATCCGGGCCGGCCGATGGCACGGGCCCCGGCGACTAGGCTGGCTGCATGACGACTGCTGTTGACTTCTGGTTCGACCCGCTGTGCCCGTGGGCCTGGATGACCTCGCGCTGGATGCTCGAGGTGGAGAAGGTCCGCGACGTGCGCACCACCTTCCACGTGATGAGCCTGTCGGTCCTCAACGACGGGCGTGACCTGCCGGAGGAGTATGTCCAGCACATGCTCGAGGGCTGGATCGGCGTGCGAGCCTGCATCCTGGTGGAGCAGGAGGCGGGCAGCGAGAAGCTGCGCGAGTTCTACACCGCCCTGGGGACTCGCTACCACCTGGGCAAGGAGCCCAAGACGGTGGAGACGGTGCGCGCCGCGCTGGCCGAGTGCGGCCTGGACGCCTCCATCGCCGACCGGGCCGACGCCTGGAAGCCCGGTGACGAGCCCGACGAGCTCGATGCTGCGCTGCGCAAGAGCCACCATGAGGGCATGGACCCGGTGGGCGACGAGGTGGGCACCCCCGTGATCCACATCAACGGCAAGGCCCTGTTCGGCCCCGTGATCAGCCCCGCCCCCAAGGGTGAGCAGGCCGGCCGCCTGTTCGACGGCTTCGCCCTGGTCACCGAGTACGACGGCTTCTACGAGCTGAAGCGCACCCGCACCGTGGGTCCGATCCTCGACTGAGGCCCTGGTAGGAGCCCCCTGACGGATTGTGGGGATGATTTGAGTCGACTACGCACTCAAATCATCCCCACAATCATGTCCGGGCGGTCCCGGGGCCCCGGGCGGCGCCAGCTTCGGGGCTCAGCGCTCCCGGCGCCCGGCCTCCAGGTGCTCGGTGCCCTCCAGGGTGGAGACCGCCGGCTCGTGGTGCAGGGTGGGGTCCACCGACAGGTAGGCCTTGGTCTCGCGGGCGATCAGGCCGGAGCAGATCAGCAGGCCGATCAGGTTCGGGATGGCCATCAACCCGTTGGCGATGTCGGAGAAGGTCCACACCGTCGACAGCTCCATGGTCGCGCCCACGAAGACGATGGCGGAGAAGATCAGCCGGTAGGGCAGCACGCCCTTGACGCCCACCAGCCGCTCCACGTTGCGCTCGCCGTAGTAGGCCCAGCCGAGCACGGTGGAGTAGGCGAAGAAGATCAGCGAGAGGGCGACGATGATGCCGCCCCAGGTGCCGGGCAGGCCGGTGGAGAAGCCCTGGGCGGTGAGCGCCGCGCCGGTCTTGCCCTCACGCCAGACGCCGGTGGTGAGGATCACCAGACCGGTCATCGAGACGACGATGATGGTGTCGATGAAGGTCTGGGTCATGGACACCAGGCCCTGCCGCACCGGGTGCTTGGTCTTGGCGGCGGCCGCGACGATGGCCGCCGAGCCCATGCCGGACTCGTTGGAGAAGATGCCGCGGGCGATGCCGAACTGGATGGCCTGGGCCATGGCGGCACCGGCGAAGCCACCAACCGCGGCGGTGCCGGTGAAGGCGTCGGTGAAGACCAGGCCCAGGGCGGGGATGATGCCGCGGAAGTTGATGGCGAGCACGACGGCGCCGGCCACCACGTAGAAGACGATCATGAAGGGGACGAAGGCGCTGGTCACCCGGGAGATCGACTTGATGCCGCCGAGCAGCACGAGCGCTGTCAGGACGGCCAGCACCAGGCCCACCACCATGGGGGAGATGCCGAAGGTGTCATGCATGGCCGAGGCCACCGAGTTGGACTGGGTCATGTTGCCGATGCCGAAGCTGGCCACCACGGCGGCGATCGCGAAGAAGAGGGCCAGGAACTTGCCCAGCGGGCCGGGGATGGCGCGCTGCAGGTAGTACTGCGGGCCGCCGGAGACCTCGCCCTTGGCGTCCATGGTGCGGAAGCGCACGCCCATGAAGGCCTCGGAGTACTTGGCAGCCATGCCGAAGATGGCGCTGATCCACATCCAGAACAGGGCGCCGGGGCCGCCCAGGTGGATGGCGGTGGCGACGCCGGCGATGTTGCCGACGCCCACGGTGGCAGCCAGGGCGGTGGCGAGCGCCTGGTAGTGCGAGACGTCGCCCTCCTCCTCATGGCCGTCGTGGCGGCGCACGAAGGCGAGCGCCAGGGCGGGGACGAGCTTGGTGAACTGGACGCCGCGCAGCCTGGCGGTGAGCCAGATGCCGGTGCCGAGCAGCAGCGGGATGAGGACGAAGGGTCCCCACAGGACGTCGTCGACGGCGACGAGGAAGTCGTTCATGGGCGAACTCCAGACGGGTGGATGTGTGCAGGCCGGGGAAGTGGACGAATTTCGTCAGAGCCAAGCGTCTCGGGCACCGCTTGGCAAGGATGATCGGGCCGGGCGACGGGCTTCGTGACCGCTTCGTGACCAAGCGGGCGGCTGTCCGGGTCCAGCAGCCCTGGGACCACCGGCCGCGGGGTGGCGGAATTGTCGGTGGCCTGCGGCATCATGGACGCCGTGACCGAGCCTTCCACCACCCAGCCCGTCGAGCTGCAGCCCACCGACGAGGGCGCCGAGATCTCCGCCGAGGCCCTGCAGCAGGCGGCCGAGCAGACCCAGGCCGCGCCGGAGGCGGGCAGTGACGAGCGGCACCGTTGGCACGAGCTGGCCGAGCGGATCACCGACGCGCAGGAGGCCTACTACGCCGCCGACGCGCCCACCATCTCCGATGCGGAGTACGACCAGTTGATGCGCGAGCTGCAGCGCCTGGAGGACGACTTCCCGGAGCTGCGCACGCCCGACTCGCCCACCCAGAAGGTGGGCGCGGCGCAGCGGATGACCGACTTCGCGCCCGTCACCCACGCCGAGCGGATGCTCAGCCTGGACAATGTCTTCAGCGCCGACGAGCTGGACGAGTGGCTGGCCCGCACCGAGCGCACCGTCGGCGCCGGTGCGCACTACCTGTGCGAGCTCAAGATCGACGGCCTGGCCATCAACCTCACCTACGAGAAGGGCCGCCTGGTGCGGGCGGCCACCCGCGGTGACGGCCGGGTGGGGGAGGACGTGACCCCGAACATCATGACGGTGGCCTCGATCCCGCACGAGCTGCACGGCACCGACCTGCCCGAGCTGCTGGAGGTGCGCGGTGAGGTCTTCTTCCCGGTGGAAGCCTTCGCGGACCTGAACGCCTCGCTGGTGGAGGCCGGCAAGGCGCCCTTCGCGAACCCGCGCAATGCGGCGGCCGGCTCGCTGCGCCAGAAGGACCCGTCCGTGACCGCCACCCGCCCGCTGGACATGCTGGTGCACGGCATCGGGGCGCGCACCGGCCTGGAGATCACCCGCCAGTCCGAGGCCTACGAGCTGCTCAAGAGCTGGGGCCTGCCCACCTCGCCCTACTACAAGGTGCTGGACGAGCCCGCCCAGGTGCAGGACTTCGTCGCCCACTACGGCGAGCACCGCCACGACGTGAGCCATGAGATCGACGGCATCGTCGTCAAGGTGGACGAGCTGGCCCACCAGGGCCGGCTGGGCACCACCAGCCGCGCGCCGCGCTGGGCGATCGCCTACAAGTACCCGCCGGAGGAGGTGAACACCACGCTGCTGGACATCCAGGTGAACGTGGGTCGCACCGGCCGGGTGACGCCCTTCGGCGTGATGCAGCCGGTGAAGGTGGCCGGCTCGACGGTCTCCATGGCCACCCTGCACAACGGCTACGACGTGAAGCGCAAAGGGGTGCTGATCGGCGACACCGTCGTGCTGCGCAAGGCCGGTGATGTGATCCCGGAGATCCTGGGCCCGGTCACCGAGCTGCGCGACGGCAGCGAGCGCGAGTTCGTGATGCCCACCCACTGCCCCTCCTGCGGCGCCGAGCTGCGCCCGGAGAAAGAGGGCGACAAGGACATCCGCTGTCCGAACTCGCGCACCTGCCCCAGCCAGCTGCGTGAGCGGCTGTTCGCGCTGGCCTCACGTTCCGGCTTCGACATCGAGGCGCTCGGCTTCCAGGGCGCCGACGCCCTGCTGGCCTCCGGCGTGCTGACCGACGAGTCCACCCTGTTCGACCTGACCGCCACCGACCTGGTGCGCGTCGAGGCCTACACCCGGGCGGCCAAGCCGGCCGAGCTGAAGGCCCCGGAGAAGGTGCCCGCTCCCGGCATCGTGGCGGGACGCGTGCTCTCGGCCAACGGCACCAAGCTGCTCGACAACCTGGCCAGGGCCAAGGACCAGCCGCTGTGGCGGGTGCTGGTGGCGCTGTCCATCCGCCATGTGGGGCCCACTGCGGCGCGCGCGCTGGCCACCCGTTTCGCCTCGCTGGACGCCATCCGCGAGGCCGACGTGGACCAGCTGGCCGACACCGAGGGCGTCGGGCGGGTGATCGCCGAGGCGGTGGTGGAGTGGTTCACCGTCGACTGGCACCTCGACATCGTCGAGCGCTGGCGTCAGGCGGGGGTGCGGATGGCTGACGAGCGCGACGAGTCCATCGAGCGCACCCTGGAGGGGCTCACCGTCGTGGTCACCGGCGGGCTGGAGGGCTTCACCCGCGACGGGGCCAAGGAGGCGATCATCCAGCGCGGCGGCAAGGCCTCGGGCAGCGTCAGCAAGAAGACCGACTTCGTCGTGGTGGGGGAGAATGCCGGCTCCAAGGCGGCCAAGGCTGAGGAGCTGGGCCGTCCGATCCTGGACGAGGCGGGCTTCGTGCGGCTGCTGGAGGGCGGGCCGCAGGCGGTCAGCTGAGGACGGTGCGGTCAGCCCACAGGGCGCGGTCAGCTGGGGCTGTGGTGGCCGGCTGCGGGCTCAGCGCTCCAGCTCGGCGCGGTGCTGCATCGCCAGCCGGCGCCGCTCGGCGCGTTCCTCGGCCTGCTGCTCCTTGATCTGCTCGTAGTCCTCCTCGTCGTCATCGTCGAAACCGACGACGGCGCGGGCCGTGAGGCTGAGCACCAGGCCCACCACGATGGCGAGCCAGGCGTGGTCCACCTCGGTGAAGAACTGCAGCACCACGAAGGTGCCGAAGCACAGGGTGCCCACCACGGCGTCCACCTTGTCCATCACCTTGCCCTTGCGGACCAGCTCGGCCAGTTCGGCGCGCTCGGCCTCGGCCTGCTGGCTGCTGCTGGCCACCACCGCCGGGCGCAGCACCGGCTGCCCGCTGGGGCCCGCCTCGAAGGGGGCGCCGCCGGGCAGCCCGTCGAAGGGCTCGTCCAGGTCGGCCACGGTGCGGGCCTGCAGGACGGCGGTGGAGCGCCGGTCGTGCTCGTCCAGGCCGAGCCGCCGGTCGACGTAGTGCTCGGTGAGGGCGTCGAGCGCCCGGGCGCGGTCGTCGTCGCTGAGCAGGGTGCGGCTGAAGTCCATGGCAGAAGGCTAGCCAGCCGCCGCTTGCAGCAGCCCGGGCCTGATCCCGACGACGCTCCCACCCCCTGCGGAGGTAGGGCTCAGAAGACGATGCTGTTGCGCGGCGGCCGGTCCACGGCGAGCATCCGGCCCAGTCGCCGCATCGCCTCCGGTTCGCCCGTCACGCGCCCGGCCGCGGCCAGCACCGCGATCGAGGTGAGCCCGAGGTAGGCCTCGGCCAGGGCGTCCACCGGGCAGTCCACCTCCGCCTGGTCGGCCGCGGCGGCCTCCACGGTGGCCCGGCCCTGGCTCACGTGCAGCCGCGAGCAGCCGTCGGCCAGGCCCATCGGGTCGCCGACCTTGAGCACCACCTCGCCGTCGCCGTCCCAGCCACGTTCGGCCAGCGCCCGCGGCACGTCGAGCAGCCGCAGCCAGCACTGGTCGCGGTCGGCCTTGGTGGTGACCACGCGCTGGTCGACCAGGGCGGCGCGCAGCGGGCTGCCGTCCTGCAGGCAGCCGTAGCGGATCGTGCTGACCAGGTCGAGCCGGGCCAGGTGCTGCCACAGCGCCAGCGCCGCGTCGTCGTCGCCCACCAGGTCCAGCACGGTGGTGTGCTCCGCCTCGTCGGTGAGCTCGTGGGTGAGTGCCCCCACCACCTGCCCGTCGCGCACGGCGACGGCGGCGCGCAGCTTGGTGGAGGCCGCCATGGTGTCCCAGTCCCATTCCCCGCTCAGCCAGGCGCGCCGGAAGGCCGGAGGCTGGTGGCTGCCCCGGTAGCGGGCATGCGCCTCGGCGTGGAGCCGCTCCAGCAGGTCCGCGATGGCGGGGGGATCGGCCTGCTCCACCACGGCCGCCGGCTGTCGTCGCAGCTGGAATCGTTCGCTGGCCTCCACCTCGACGCGCTGGGCGCGGGTGGCGACACCGAAGCCGAAACGCCCGTAGATGCTGCCCTCGCTGGCGGTCAGCGTGGCCAGGGCCAGGCCCTGGTCGCGTGCACAGGTGAGCTCGTCGGTCATCATCCGCCGCAGCAGTCCCTGCCGGCGGTCGGTGGTGCGCACGGTCACGTCGGTGATGAAGTCGGCCTCCAGCAGCCGGCCGCCGCCCACGTTCACGGTGTGGGTGAAGGAGCCGAAGGTGGCCACCGGGCGCTCGTCGAGCCCCAGACCGGTGACCAGCGGTCGGCGGGTGGCATAGCGGAAGCGGTGCGCGTCCTGCACCGAGGTGGCCCACCAGCGCTGGTCGTTCTCCTCGCTCGAGGCGCCCTGGTTGAAGCCGGTCCGGATGGCGCCCAGCAGGGCGCGGTCGCTCGGGTCGAGCTCACCGGTGGCGGTGCGGGTGTGGATGTCGTGCTGCATCTCCATGGCGGGGAGGCTAGCGGCTGCCCAGAGGCGGGCGCATCTGGAATAGTTGCGGCATGCGCGTACACATTGCCACCGACCATGCAGCCTTCGAGCTGAAGGAGTACCTCGTCGAGCAGCTGCGCGGCGCCGGTCACGAGGTCGTCGACCACGGTGCGGCCGCCTACGACGCCGAGGACGACTACCCCGACACCTGCATCCCCTGCGCCGAGGCCGTGGTGGCCGACCCCGAGAGCCTCGGCATCGTGCTGGGCGGCTCCGGCAACGGCGAGCAGCTGGCCGCCAACCGGGTCAAGGGCTGCCGCGCGATCCTGGCCTACAGCGTGGAGATCGCCCGCCTGGGCCGCGAGCACAACAATGCCAACGTGGTCTCGCTGGGCGCGCGCTTCACCGGCAACGAGGAGGGCTGGGAGATTGTCCAGGCCTTCCTGGAGCAGCCCTTCACCCAGGAGGAGCGCCACGCCCGTCGCGTGGCCAAGATGAGCAGCTACGAGGACGCCCACCGCGGCTGAGCGCGCTGGCCGTCGGGCCGTCGGCGACGCCGGTTCAGCGGCGACGTCCGGTGGCCCGGCGCAGCAGGGAGTCGAGCACGAGGGAGGCCTGCACCCGGTCCTGCTCGCGCGGACGGCTGACCTCGCGCGCCCGCACCGCCCGGTCGGCGTCCACCAGCCCGGAGATCCCGTCGCGTCCGAACTCGCGGCGCTGACCGTCGCCGCGTCCCCGGATGAAGCTGCGCTCGTCTGCCATGGTGGAATGCTAGTCCGAGCAGGAGGGAAACCATGCCAGAGGGCCACGTCATCCACCGCCTCGCGCAGGCCACCATGCAGCACTTCGGCGACCAGCCGGTGCGCGTGAGCTCGCCGCAGGGCCGCTTCGCCGAGGCCGCCGCCCTGCTGGACGGCAGCCGGGTGCAGGGCGCCAGCGCCTGCGGCAAGCACCTGTTCATCGACTTCGACGCCGATGCACCCGAGCACGTGGTGCACATCCACCTGGGCCTGATCGGCAAGTTCTTCTTCGCTCCGCTGGCCGAGCCGCGCGGCGCGGTGCGGCTGCGGATCACCGACGGCTCCACCGCGGCGGACCTGCACGGCCCCCAGATGTGCCGGCTGATCGGCGCCGTCGAGCAGCAGGAGCAGATCGCGAAGCTGGGCCCCGACCCGATCCGGCTGGACGCCGACCCGGAGGTGGCCTGGCAGCGGATCCACCGCTCCAATCGCTCGATCGCCTCGCTGCTGATGGACCAGAAGGTCACCGCGGGCGTGGGCAACATCTACCGCGCAGAGGTGCTCTTCCGGCACCGGGTGCGTCCCACCACGCCCGGCAACCGACTGAAGCGCTCCACCTGGGAAGCCATCTGGGCCGACCTGGTGGTGCTGATGCGTGCCGGGGTCGAGGTGGGACGGATCGACACCGTGGAGCTGGAGCACACCCCGGAGCAGATGGGCCGCGAGCCGCGCGTCGACCGGCACGGGGGAGAGGTCTACGTCTACCGGCGTGCCGGCCTGCCCTGCTGGGTCTGCGGCACCGAGGTGCGCACCCAGGACCTGGAGGGACGCAACCTGTACTGGTGCCCGACCTGCCAGCGCGGCCGATGATCGCCTGGCAGGGCCTGGAGCTCCAGGTCACCGACGACGGCGCGCTCACGCACGTGCGTCTGGCGGGTTCAGAGACCGACGCCATCGCGCGACTGGTGGTGCGCTTCGCCCCCGGCTGGCGGCAGGTGGGCTGCGAGCTGCTGGCCGACGAGATCGAGCAGCGCTTCAGCTGCGAGGGCGCCACCGCCGTGGTGCGCCAGGTGCTGGACGACACCTGGACCCTGCGGGTGCAGATCAGCAACCAGACCGCGAACCAGATCACCGTGCCCGCCTGCTGGCTGGAGCTGGACACCGCCTGGCCCGCGCGCACCTGGCTCGCCGGGGCGGAGGGCAGCATCAGCATCGACATGGGCGACCCCGACGGACGGCTGCTCACCTTCACCCAGCTGCGCGGCCGCAGCCGCTTCAGCGAGGACTGCATCTGGCTCACCGACCTTCCCGTGCGCCTCGCCCCGAAGGGCAGCCCGGGGGCGGTCTACCAGGTGGGCTGGCGGGCCGACTGGCTGCGCGACGAGCGGATGCAGGCGGCAGCCCTGCCCGCCTGGTGGCCCGAGCGCACCGTGCTGGCCGCCGACGACGTGGTGGAGCTGCACCTGCCCGATGCCGCCGTCGAGGCCGCCGGGATCGGCATCCTGGAGGACGACGAGGCCACCGTGCTCACGGCGCAGCCGGGCGTCCACATCGCCCAGGTGCATGCCGGGCGCGGCACCACCGACATGGAGCTGGCCTGGGTGCCACCGGAGCGGGAGGTGGTGGCCCGGGCCGGCGAGCGGCTGCTGGCGGCCGACCCGCGCACCCTGAGCGCACCGCAGGTCTTCCTGCTGGGGCGTGCGCTGGCGGCCGAGGCCAGCGGCCAGGAGGCCGCAGAGCTGCTGAGCCAGTCCGTCGAGGAGCTGGTGGCCCGACCCGGCGCCGCGGAACCGCTGGCCGTCGCAGCCCTGGCCGACCAGGTGATGCGCACCGCAGAGCCCGACATGGTGGATGCGCTGGCCCCCCTGGTGCGCCGGCTCGCGCCGGTGCCCGGTGCCACCCTGGCGATGCTGCACGCCAACCTCGCCCTGCAGCTCGCCGGACAGCCGCCGGCCGTCCCGGAGCGGACCCCCGGCGACGGTGTGCGCCAGCCGGTGGGGCTGGCCCAGGTGGCCGACGCCATCCGGCGCACGGAGCTGCTGGCGATGCGGCCTGGCGGGGAGCTGCCCGACGAGGCACTGCGCCTGGCAGCCCTGCTCGGAGCCGGACTGCCGGGTCGCACCGTCGACCAGGTCACCCGGGCCCTGGTCTGGGCGGTCACCGGCGCCCTGGCCGAGAACTGGTGCGTGCCCGGGGGACAGGACCGCTGGCCCGTCGCCCTGGGCAGCGCCCGCGACCTGGCCAAGGGCCGGCTGCTCGCCGAGCACTGCGAGGACGAGGCGCTGGCCTGGCTGCAGTGGTGAGTGCCGTCGGACCCCGGCGCCGGCACAGGTACGACTCCCGTCCTCAGTAGTGGGACCGCGGTCCGAGGGTCGCTCCCCGGGGCGTGGCGCAGGCCCGGTGGCGAGCCCGCGCGGTGGAAGACTGGGCGCATGACCGACAAGCTCCGCCGGCTCGCGCCGCACCTGGTCTCCCGCCTCTTCTACGTCGCCGCGATGCTGATCGTGCTGCGCGAGGTCTTCCGGGGGACCCGCTGGGTGCACCTGCTGGTGGATGTCTTCAGCACGGTGGTCTTCCCGGTCGACGAGGGCGGGCTCGGCCTGGCGGCGCTCTTCGCCATCGTCGGCGCCTCCCTGATGCGCCGCAAGCGCGCCGCCTGGTGGATGGCCACCATCTGGCTGGGCCTGGCCTGGCTGACCTCGGTGAGCCTGTGGGGGCTGTTCGGCTGGCGCCGGCTGCGGGGCGAGGCGATGGGCGAGCTGGACACCGCCCTGGTCCCCTACCTGTTCAACACCGTCAGCGTCGGGATCCTGCTGCTGGCCCTGCTGCTCTCGCGTCGCCAGTTCTCGGCCCGGTTGACCCCCGGCAACATCCGCAAGGCGCTGCTCACCCTGCTGGTCACCATGTCCGCGACGCTGACCGTCGGCTACCTGCTGGGATCGGTGACCGGGCACGAGGGCCGCCCACGCTCGCGCCTGCTCAGCATCATCGAGCACATGGTCAACGGCAGCGCCGCCCAGGGGCCCCGGATGGTGCCCGGCTGGGTGCAGCTGCTGGTGGGCCTGCTGGCGGCCGCGAGCCTGTTGGTCTCGCTGCTGGTGCTGCTGCGCTCCCAGCGCTCCCGGGCGCACCTGCAGCTGGACGACGAGCTGGAGCTGCGTCGTCTGCTGGAGGAGAACCCGGAGGACTCGCTGGGCTACTTCGCGCTGCGACGCGACAAGCAGGCCGTCTTCGGCGCGCGTCACAGCTCTGCGGTGGCCTACCGGGTCGAGATGGGCACCTGCCTGGCGGCCGGTGACCCACTGGGACGACGCGAGGACTGGCCCGAGGCGATCGAGGCCTGGCTAGAGCTGAGCCGTCACTACGGCTGGACGCCCGGCGTGGTGGGCGCCTCCGAGACCGGTGCCGCCGCCTACGTCCAGGCCGGCCTGCGGGCCGTGCGGGTGGGCGACGAGGCGATCCTGAAGCCCGCCAGCTTCGACCTGGAGGCTCGCGAGCTGCATGCCGTGCGCACCGCCGTGCGTCGCCTGCAGCGCGCCGGCTACACCGTGCAGGTGCGGCGCCACGAGAACATCCCCGCCGCCGAGCTGGAGCACCTGATCGACCTGGCCGATGCCTGGCGAGAGGGGGAGGACCGTGGTTTCTCCATGGCGCTGAACCGGCTGGGCGACCCGCTCGACGGGCGCTGCCTGATGGTGCAGGCCATCTTCCCCGAGGGCCATGAGGGGGAGCGGACCGCGGGGCTGCTCTCCTTCGTGCCGTGGGGGCGCGACGGGTTGTCGCTGGACGTGATGCGTCGCAACCCGGAAGCTGACAACGGCATCACCGAGCTGATGGTCTGCGGGCTGATGGCCGCCGGTCGCGAGATGGGCCTGCGTCGGGTGTCGATGAACTTCGCCGTGCTGCGCAGCACGCTCGAGGAGGGCGAGCGGGTGGGTGCCACGGCCCTGCAGCGGGCCCAACGACGGGCCGTGGTGGGCCTGTCGCGCTGGTTCCAGATCGAGCAGCTCTACCGCTCCAACGTGAAGTACGCCCCCACCTGGCAACCGCGCTACCTGGTCTACGAGGACCCCGCCGACCTGGCCCAGGTGGGCACCGCGATGGGCGTGGCCGAGGGCCAGATCGAGCTGCCGCGCTGGATGAACCCGCTGCCCCCGCTGGAGCAGCGCCCCGTCAGCCCCGAGGACCCGCGGGTGGTCTCCTTCCTGGAGCGCCCGGCCCTGGAACTGCCGGCGCCTCGGCTGCCCGAGCAGATGAGGGTGCGGATGGAGACCCGTCGCCGCCTGCTGGCCGAGGACGTCCAGCCCTACCCGGTGACCACCGGTGTGGTCGACCACCTGGTGCGGATCGGGGAGCCGGCAGGAAGCCCGCTGCACGTCGGCGGACGGATCGTCGGGGTGAGCAACCACGGCGGGGTGGTCTTCGTGCGACTGCAGGACTCCAGCGGCGCCGGGCAGGCCCTGCTGGACGCCGCCACGCTGGGCCGCCAGGAGCTGGCCCGCTTCAACCGCACCACCAGCCTGGGCGACCAGGTGGCGCTCACTGGTGTCGTCGGCGCCTCGCGCACCGGCACCCCGAGCCTGCTGGTGGACGGCTGGCAGCTCACCAGCAAGTGCCTGCGACCGCTGCCCGACAAGCACGCCGGCATCAGCGACCCGGAGCAGCTGGTGCGCCGTCGCTACCTGGACTTCATCGTCAATGCCTCCAGCCGTGACCGGATCACCGCCCGCAGCCGCGCCATCCAGGCGGTCCGCGCCACCATGCTGGATCACGACTTCCTGGAGGTGGAGACCCCGATCCTGCAGACCGTGCACGGCGGCGCGAATGCGCGGCCCTTCCGCACCCACATCAATGCCTACGACCTGGACCTCTACCTGCGCATCGCGCCCGAGCTCTTCCTGAAGCGGCTGATGGTGGGCGGCTTCGACCGGGTCTTCGAGATCGGGCGCAACTTTCGCAACGAGGGCGCCGACGCCACGCACAACCCGGAGTTCAGCGTCATCGAGGCCTACCAGGCCCACGGCGACTACCACACGATGCGCGACCTGACGCAGGAGTTCGTGCGTCGCGCCGCGCTGGAGGCCACCGGCAGCACCCTGGTGCGCGGCACCGGACCCGACGGGCAGGTGCACGAGGTGGATCTGGCCGCTCCGTGGCGCTGGGTGCCGGTGCACGAGGGCATCTCGGCCGGGCTGGGGGAGCAGGTGAGCGCCGACACCCCCAGGTCCGAGCTGGTGCGCCACTGCTCCCGACTGGGCATCGAGGTGGACCCGCGAGCCAGCCGTGGTGCCGTGCTCGACGAGCTCTACGAGCGGCTGTGCGAGAAGGTGACCGTGGAGCCCACCTTCTACTGCGACTTCCCGGCCGAGGTCTCGCCGCTGACCCGGCCCCACCGCGACGACGCCCGGCTGGCTGAGCGCTGGGACCTGGTGGTCTTCGGCTCCGAGCTGGGCACCGCCTATTCCGAGCTGGTGGACCCGGTGGTGCAGCGCCAGCGGCTCACCGAGCAGTCGCTGCTGGCCGCAGGTGGGGACCCGGAGGCGATGGAGGTGGACGAGGACTTCCTGGAGGCGCTGGAGTACGGCATGCCGCCCACCGGTGGCCTGGGCATCGGGCTTGACCGGCTCGCCATGCTGGTGGCGGGGGGCTCGATCCGCGAGGTGATCGCCTTCCCGCTGGTGCGGCCGCGCCGCTGAGACTGGAGAGGCACGATGATCGATCCCCGGGGACAGGTGGGGCGTTTCGCCGGACGATGGATGCACTGGCGCGAGCGTCGCGGAGACGGGCCTGCCGTCGTGCTGATGAGCGGCTGCGGTCTGGCGATGGAGTACTGGCGTGAGCTGAACCGGCTGCTGGAGGGCCGCCACGTGCTGGCCTACGACCGGCCGGGCATGGGTGGTACCCGCTGGCCCGGCCGGATGCCGACGCTGCTGGAGGAGGTCGACTCCTTGGCGGCGCTGCTGGACTCGCGGGGAGTGCGCGGGGCAGTGCTGGTGGCGCACTCGATGGCCTCCTTCCACGCCGAGGCCCTGGCCCGGATCCGGCCCGACCTGGTGTCGGGGATCGTGATGGTGGACGGTTCGGTGGAGTGGTACTCCCGGGCGCCGTCGACGCCCACGGCGGGTCTGGCGACCCGGGGAGTCGAGCTGGTGGACACCCTCAACCTGAACCGGCTGGCAGGGCTGGTGTGGCGGCTGGGGACGGCGCTGCAGAGCACCTGGCAGTTCTCCCGGCTCGGCTACGGGAGGTTGCCCGCGATCTACGCCGATCGGCAGAGCCTGCTGATGGCCACCGCGGAGAGTTTCGCCTACGAGCACCAGGGCTGGGACCTGCAGCAGCTGCGCACCCAGCGGCCCTGGCCCGCCGTGCCCGTGGTGGTGCTGAGCGCGGCCGACTCCGACGGGGGACGTGAGATCCCCGACCAGCTGCGGCTGGCCCGGCTGCTGGGCGGGGGGCAGGTGGTGGTGGACGGCTCCAAGCACCTGATGATGCTGGACCGCCCCGATGCCATCGCCCGGGCCGTCAAGGGGCTGCGGTGACTGTTCGCCCATGACGAACCGGGGCCGCTCCCACCCGTGGGGGTGCCGTGGTGCGGGCAGGATTCGGTCAGCATGGATGGCCGACGAAAGGACGATCATGGCCAAGACCAAGAAGGTGCTCGCCGTCGTGACGAGCGCTTCGGAGTACCGTGACGCCGGCTACCGCACCGGCCTGTGGCTGGGGGAGCTGACCCACTTCTGGGACGTGCTGACCAAGGCCGGGCACCCGGTGGACGTGGTGAGCATCGCCGGTGGCGACGTGCCGCTGGACCCGGAGAGCCTGAGCGCGCCGGTGCTGGCGATGGGCGGCACCAAGAAGCACTACCAGGACCGTTCCTTCATGGACCTGCTGGACCGTACCCGCAGCGTGCGCCAGGTGCGCGCCGAGGACTACGACGCCATCTACCTGACCGGTGGCCACGGCACCATGTTCGACTTCGCCGACCCGGCGCTGCAGGAGCTGGTGGCCGACTTCGCCCGCCAGGACAAGGTGGTCTCCGCCGTCTGCCACGGCCCGTGCGGCCTGGTGGAGGTGGACGTCGACGGCGTGCCGCTGGTCAAGGGTCGCAAGGTGACCGGCTTCTCCTGGACCGAGGAGAAGCTGGCCGGGCGCGACGACGTGGTGCCCTTCAGCCTGCAGGACCGGCTCAAGGAGCGCGGTGCGAAGTACACCAAGGCGCTGCGCCCGATGGCGGAGAAGGTCGTGGTGGACGGCAAGCTCGTCACCGGACAGAACCCGATGAGTGCCACTGGCGTCGGCGAGGCCGTCGTCAAGCTGCTCAAGAAGAAGTGAGGAACTGACATGGGATTCATCGACACCGCTGCCCTCAAGCTGGTGGACGGCTACCGCACGCACCTGTCGGCCCGCAAGGGCTGGCGCTGCGCCTCCGGCGTGGCCGGCAAGGGCACCTGCTCCACCGTGATCCGCGAGGCCGTGGCCAACCGTGGCGCCCTGGGTGCTGCCGTTCCGGCCGCCGCCCAGTTCGCCCGCTGCGCCAGCTCCGCGCGTGGCCTGCGCGCCGGCGGCATGGACACCCGGGTGGAGGGCGTCTGCTGCTGCGGCCCGATCCCGATTCCCTTCCGCTTCTGAGCCTCGAGGGCTTGGACGCACGACGAGGGGCGGGCTGGATTTCCAGCCCGCCCTTCGTTGCGTCTGGGCGCTGGGGAGGGCATGTCCGGGTGCCAGGGCCGCTGGTCGCTGCCGCGCGGGGGATCGGCCTGGGTGCTCCGCGCCGCCGCGTGGTCTAGACTCGTGGAGTTCGCAGTCCCCTCGGGGGCCGGACACCGGGGCGTAGCGTAGTGGCTAGCGCGCCTGCTTTGGGAGCAGGAGACCGCAGGTTCGAGTCCTGTCGCCCCGACAACAAGAAGGTCACCACTCCATACGCGGTGACTAGGTGAAACACTCGCCCGAGAGCTTCCTTGGCTCTCGGGCGAGTGTTGTGTTGTGGGCCTGCCAATGACACGAAACAGCCGATTCTGAGGCCAAGTGTTACACCTGGGTGTTACATCCGCGAGGGCCGCAGGGTGAGGTCAGTTGGTCTGTCGGTCCACGGCACTAGTCTGGCGAGCATGTCATTGAGCGTTGCCGAGGCCATCCGCGTCGAAGTTCTGCCAACCATGAAGTCCGAGCACGGGCAGTTCTTCACACCTGCACGCCTTGCCGAGCAGGTGGTGAAGGGGCTTCGACTCCCTGAACAAGGCACGCTGCGAGTTCTCGACATCGGTGCGGGAGCGGGGGCACTGACTGCTGCACTGGCAGACCGTGCATGCGACATCCCGGGCCTGTCGCTGGACATCACGTGTGTGGAGCTGGACGGCGATGTCGTTCCCTACCTACACCAGACTGTTGACGCTCTCAATGCCCGTGTCATCCATGGTGATGTGCTGGAGCTGGCTGTTACGGGCGAGCTGGGTGAAGACTACGACGTGGTGGTGATGAATCCTCCCTACGGCAAGCTCGCTGCCGCATCTGCCGAGCGTCGGGCCATGGCTCATCTGGGGGTCGAGACGCCGAACTTCTATGCGGCTTTCATGGCCGTGGGTTACCTGCATCTGCGTGAGTGTGGGCAGATGGCAGCGATTGTTCCCCGCTCATGGGCAAACGGGCCGTACTTCAAGCGCTTCCGTCACCACATGCTCGACCACATCAGCATCGACCGTTTGCAGAGTTTTGCCTCTCGCTCATCGCTGTTCTCGGACGCCAAGGTGCTTCAAGAGAATGTCATCCTCACCGGTACCCGAGGAGCACCACAGGGAGACATTGAGTTGGTCTTTGATGATGGCGAGCCCCAGTCGGTGTCAGTGTGCCGTGTGGTGGTGCCCACTGACCCTGAGCGTTTCGTGCGCATCCCTACTGGTGCCGAACGAGAGCTGCCCGGTGTTCCTCTTTCGGCTGTGGGATTGACAGTCTCGACTGGCAAGGTGGTGGACTTCCGTAGCCGCGACCACCTTGTGGAGCCGGGGGAGAACACATTTCCCATGGTCTACCAAGGCAACGTCCATGGCGGGATGGTGGAGTGGCCGCGAGAGGTTGGCAAGCCACAGGGGTTCGTCTGCTCACCCGAAGAGGAGCGTAAGTACCTCGTTCCCGCAGGCGTGTATGTCATTGTGAAACGCTTCTCGGCCAAGGAGGAGAAGCGTCGCGTGGTTGCTGGGGTGCATGTGAGCGAGACCCCGGTTGCCTACGACAACAAGACCAACGTCGTCGCATGCCCTGACCAAGACACGGCAGTGGGGCTGGCGCTGTGGCTGAACTCGACGGCAGTGGATACCTACTTCCGGTCATTCTCCGGGCACACGCAGGTGAACGCGACCGACCTGCGAGGAATGCCGTACCCATCCCTCGACGTGTTGCGGCAGCTCGGTTCGGGTCGAGGTGTCAGAATGCCCTCACAGGAAGCCATCGACAGCGCTGTTGAGGAGTTGCTATGACCCGCACCGAGGAAGCCCGAGAACTGCTGTCCGAGCTGGGATTCGACGCTGAGAGGTCCAATGAACGCTCAGCCCACGTCTTCCTCGCACTGCTGAAGTTGAAGCAAGGCTCGGGGTGGGCTGGTTCGTCCAATCCCATGCTGGGCACTCGGGCCATCATGGACTGGATTCGTGACGAGTACGGCGTCGAGTATGCGGCCAACACGCGCGAGACCGTCAGGCGCTTCACTCTGCACCAGTTCGTCGAGGCAGGCATGGTGGAGGAGAACGCGGACAAGCCCGACCGCCCAGTGAACAGCCCAAAGTGGAACTACCGCATCACTGACGCCGCGCTTGCTGCCATCCAGACCTATGGCACTGATGTCTGGGAGTCTGCCCGGGACCAGTACCTAGAAGACCAGCCGGGGCTCGTCGCTGCCTACGCCAAGGCACGGGAACTCGACCTCATCCCAGTGACCATGCCGGGTGGTGAGCAGGTCGCCCTGTCCCCGGGTGGTCAGAACGTGCTCGTGCGGGACATGGTTGAAGACTTCTGCCCTCGCTTCACTCCCGGTGGAGAGGTGCTCTACATCGGGGATGCTTCAGACAAGTGGGCCCATCACGACGCAGATGTCTTCGCCGAGCTGGGTGTCACCGTTGACGCACATGGCAAGATGCCCGACCTCGTGGTCTACCTGCGGGACAGGAACTGGCTCTTCCTCATGGAGGCTTGTTCCTCACACGGTCCCGTCGATGCCAAGCGCCACCGGGAGTTGAGCGCGCTGTTCAAGGACTGCTCAGCTGGCCTTGTTTTCGTCTCGTGCTTCCCCACCCGCGCCATCATGCGCAAGTATCTGGCGTCCATCGCGTGGGAAAGCGAGGCATGGTGTGCAGACTCGCCGGACCACATGATGCACTTCAACGGCTCGCGCTTCCTCGGCCCGTATGAGCAGTAGAGGGTTCGTCACTGGCGAGCCGTTGCAACTGGGTGATTTACCCCGCGTCTGGCAGGCACTTGACCAGCGTGATGAGGAAGTCGGGCGGGCAGACACCTATGCCATGACGCAGATGCCTTTGACCGACCGCGCCTTTGACGAGCGAGACAAGACTGGCCAACGTGCGTACATCCACGCCAGCACTTTCATCGGTGTGGCACGGGACAACCAGAAGGCGCTGGAGGAGATGTTGCAGAGCGGCTCACCCATCCGTCCGCATGCCCCATGGAACCTCATCAGGCCAGCCTTTGAAGCGGCCTTCTACCCCGTCTGGATGCTCTCGCCGGACACCCGGGAGGAACGGCTGCGAAGGGCTCTTCGTGTCGCGTGGTCAGAGCAGAAGTCACACACGGCGCGCTTTGACCTGAAGGTGAAGCTGGCCAAGGCTGATGACCACGAGGAGGTAGCCAAGGCGCGGGCGCGTGATGGCCAGATACGACAGCGGTACATCGAGGAAGCCACCTCGTTGGGCATGACGAAGGACCAGATGGGTCAGAAGATTGTGGTCACCAACGAGTTGCCAAAACTCACCAGCGTGTTCGACCGCTTCCCCGATGAGGCGACCTTTCACCTGCTGCGCTGGCGTGAACTCTCGGGTGTGATGCACGGTGACATGGGTGCAACGCTGGGACTCACGGACAAGGCCTACCGGCTGGACATCCCGGGTGGGTCAACGGCGGTTGTCTCCCTCAACGACGACGCGTTCGTGACCGCTTGCTACGCCTCTGCACTGATGCAACTCACGGCGATGAACCTGTACATCCAGCGCTCGACAACGTCTCACAGGTAGGTCACGCGCTCGCCCGGCAGCAGGTTCTCCTCGCCGGGCATGGCGCACCACAGCAGGCACTCCCACCCGAGCACTTCGGAGGCTTCACGGGACAGGCGAGCGAGGTCTGATGCCGTCATCTCCTGACGTGGCACGGCGTAGATTTCGGCAGGCATCCCGGGCATCAGAGTGCGCCCTGATGCAAGTAGTCCGGCCACCCTCGGTGCATCGAGACCATGACGGATGCACCACTCTCTCAGAGCATCACTGACCAGCAGCAGGTCGAGTCCGTCCATGGCTGCGAGCGTACGCGAGCACGGTTCCGGCGATAGCCGTGTGGTGGCGGTGACGTACGTGATGAAGATGCGCTGGCGGCGGCGATGAGTCAATGATGAGGCGCTCGCTGGCGCTCGCGCGGCGTCCTGATGGCTCATCGCTCGCCTCGCCATGACGCAACTCGATTGCTCTTCTCTCATTGCGTCTGCTCACCCCCCATCACTACTCGTCTTGTCGCCGTTCCACTCTCCTTCGGTGCTCGTCTTGGCGCTCTGGTGCCCGTCGCTCTTCGCCTTCTTGCACTGCTCTCGGGCTCTCATCGCGTGCTCTTGCCGCGCTCATGTGCGACCTCGTCAGCACGAACGCAGCGAGTACATCTCCGCCCGTCTCTGCCCTGCTCCCCGCACCCCTGCGCAGCATCTACTCACCCACTCATGACGCGCAGCACCCCCCCTGCCTGCGCAGCACCCCTTTCGCCCTCATGACGCTGAGCATCTGCGCAACTCTTCAATGGCCTGCGCAGCTCCCGCGTAGCGACCCTGCCTGCGCAGCCATCCACACACCGAGGCAGTCGAGTGCGCAGATGTCGAGAGAGCCCTGTGCAGCAGCGTGTTGGCCGGGTTGCGCTATCCGGTCCCGACACCCTTCCACCCTGCACGTCTCTCAATTTTCGGTATGCAGTCAGGAGGGGGTTGGGCCGGGGCGCGCTTCCAGACATGTGGTCCGACCAATCCCGTACTACCCAGAGCACCCCTCACCCTGCCGTAGGAAGACGGGTCGAGGCTGACATTGTGATGCTGCATGACGACGCCACTTTCCACCCGCTCTGGAACACTCAGCGTCTCCAATCCATGGACGCTCAGTGACGCACTTGCGGCCACTGTTTTCTCGCTGGCTGACCCACTCACACACCCCTCCACTGCGCATCGTGCTCGGTGCATTTTGGGGCGCGAGGTGATGCAGGCTCGCGTCGATGCGTGCGCGTCCATGGCCATGCTGTTGCGCGCGTATGGATGCGTCGCAAACATCGAGCTTGCACCGGGTTGGGCCATGCTCACGCCGTCACATCGCACCGACAATGTGCCCGAGGATGCCATCGGTTCGTGGGGTGTCTGGACAGCCGATGGAACTGCGCTCATGACACGCGAAGACCTCGGGTGTTCCGCCGCCGGTGATGACGCCGACCTGACGCTTTTCCAGTCATGTCTTCCCGCTTATCTTGACCCACGTGTGGCCGTGCTTGTGCATGCGTCGTGCGTCGCGTTGGGGCCAGTCTTCTCCGCACTGCTCGACCTTGAAGACGATGCACCTGAGCACTGGGAAATTGCACTGCGTGTGGTGTGCTGGATGGCTCGGGAGAGGCGTCGGCTTTCACCGCGTATGCATCTGGCGTGCCTCTCGGTCACGGTGGGCGACGCGACGGGAGAGATGCAGGACATGGACGGTTACATCTCGCGTTTCATCGAGGGTGAGAGGGAGAAGGAGGAGAATAAGTAACCATCGTCAGCCACGCTCATCACTAGACATCCCCAGCGTCATTCCGTAGTGCTGCTGTAATCAAATCCATTCATGACGATGCGACGCGTTGCCACGGAGAGCGTGCTTCTTGCTGTCCTTGTCAGTACCTCGAATGACGTTCCCTGAAGGTTTCCTGTACCACACCACGACAAATTGTGCCTCCGTAAGCGTGAAAGCTCGTAATCAATGCCGCCCATATCACAACCAACACACTTGCGTCTACGACTTCGTCTCGACGCAATGTATGGTTTAAGTATGAACGACATAATTCCGAAGCATCTCCTTACAGGAGACCCCATGCCCTGTCTGTGGTCAGTATCCACATGGGCCCAATCGCAGAACTGGTCAAGAACCAAGACGCTGCGCACCCTGTGCAAGGCTCGCCCGGACATGAAGCCATTTGCGTACCGCATGCCCTCGGTCTGGACGGCATGCCGCGATTCGCGGGCTTCCTCTTCCGACCGTCGCGCAATTTCCAACGCACGCCGGGTTCTCTATTCCGTAGTGGCCCCATCTGACCAACGCTCAAAGGGCACCCCATTGACACGCCGCGCCATGGCCGTCCTTGGGACACAACTCCTCTCCTCACGCGATGCAGATGGCGTCGCTCTTCAATCCTGTGTGCAGACCTCCGCCCTGACGCTTGGTCTGCGCCTTGGTTTGCAGAGCGCCGCCCCGCAACTGCGCCATGCCGTGCAGCAGGGATGGATTACCGAGCATCGCAAGCGCGCCGGGCATGCGAGCGTCTGGAAGGTCACCCGAGCACGCCGTCCGTCCGTGCTCGCCAACGCCACCTGCATGGACGCCATCGACGTGCTCGCTGACCCCACATGCCTCGCAGTCAAGAGCCCGCTTGCCCGCGTCATCCTGTCAGCCTCCCATGAGGGGTGGGACGCACTTGGGGGCGCAGCATTCGTGGAGGCCGTTCGACAGTGCGACCTCGGGTTCGATGAGCTGCCCGAGACCATGGGGAGGCAAGCGCACTCGAAGGCTCGCTCGCTCCTGAAGGCCGAGGGTTTCGACGCATGGATGGCATGGGATGCACAGTGGCTCACGACATGGCTCGATGATGTGGCGCAGCGTCATGGAGCAGTCGAGAAGCGCTGCGAGTTGCAGGCCTCCTACGACACCAAGAAGGCCGAGCGCGTGGCCTCACTCGCAGCAGTCAAGAGCACGCGGAATGACATCACTCCCGCACCGAAGAACCCCGACGAATTGCAGGAGTGGATGCAGGCCATGCTGCGTGTCGTGCTCAGTCATCGCGGGGATGCAGCACTGCAACGTGACGCAGCGAAGACCATCATTAAGCGCATCGAGAAGAAGCACTCAAACGCCTCTGCGCGCTGGTGGATGTTCATGGCCGGGCAGTGGACGCGCTTCGCTCCGATGCCCGATGGAACGCGCCCCAGTGAGCAGGTCAAGAAGGCCCGTCTGTCCATCGCCGGTGACGTGGCGCGTGTGCTCATGGGTACGGCCCCGACAACGGACAACCCGCAAGCACTCGCAGCCATTGACGCGGGTGCGATGTGGGTGCGCGAGCAAATCGGATGGGGTACACGCAAGCAAGAAAGTGTCCGCCCTGCTGAAGGTGCGAGGGCAGCCTGATGTGCGGTAGTCACAGTGCCTGCACGTGCACATGTTGCAGTAGTGCAGCCCGCTCTGAGAGGCGACGTGCTGCACGCATGAGTGCGGTCATGCCTCATGCCAGCCGGGCCTATCGAGGGGCGACAGCAGAGCAGCGCGTGGCCATGCTTCAGTCCGGTGAGGAACCGCCGGAGAACGCACTCACCGACCCAGACATGGACGTACGCATCGAGGCCGAGCGCATCGCCGGACGGGAACCGGAGTGGCATCGCATGACAACGCAGGAGCTGCGCCGACGTGCACAAACTGCCGACCGTTATGAACTCTCGGTTCTCGCGCAGGTCTGTCGAGACAGGGGCGACCATCTGACACTCATGCACGTCGCAGGAAACCCACGCGCGTCAATCGAGGTGCTCAGACAGGCAGAGATGAATGGCACGCCAGCGGTCAGGGCGACGGCGTTGAATACGATGCTCAAAAAAGGCATCCGTTCGGTCGAGGAAGTCGCACAGTCCGGGTCAGTCAGGGAGCGTATTGAGGTAGCCAAGCTCATCCCCGAGACACACAACATCATGGCATCGGACAGGGCTCCACGAGTCCGTCGTGAGGTGGCCAGCAGGGTAAGCATGGAGCGCAATCGGGAGGCTGTTCTTCATCTGGCGGGTGATGAGGACAGGTCAGTACGCGAAGCGCTGCTCTTTGGAGAAGCCGGGGGTGAAGCAGCGTGCATTGCCCTGTTCCATGACGATGCTGATGACGACCTACGCACGGCGGCACGTGAGAAGGCCGTGCAGTGGATTGAGCAGCATCCTGAGCCCCAGCATGCACAGCAGGCCAGCCTCTTGGACGAGCTGTTCGGTGGGCTTTTCGACCTCATCTGACGAGCGAATTCTGAAGATGAAATGCCGTTGCTGAAGGGTTTCTGAACCGCAGATTGCGTTTCCCCTAGTCAGAGCGTTTTGATGCTGCGGAGGTGCTTGCGCATGACTGGGGTCTATGCAGGGGGCGGCGCGAGGCGGTAAATTAGTAGTAGAGCAACAGGGAACGAAATCCTCCGGCAGCCCGCTCCCTCCTGATAGCTCAGGGTGCGGCGGAGGTGATGGCAACAGAGCCACTTCACATGATGTGAAAAAAGGCTTGCGGCGTCGGGCGATGCAACAGAGGCAGTCATTTTTTTGAACCTCCAACGCGCATCCCGATAAGCCATGGCATCTCCCGCTGAAAATCCTGATGGAACGTGTAGTCAGGGTGGGATGCGCGGGAAGCCATCATGGGCAACAACCCAGCAGAAGTTATTGACAGCATCGTCCCACCGGCCATGCGAGAACTGGGCCGAACCATCTCCTCAGACGCCGAAGCCGCACGCGAGCTGGAGAGGGTGCGTGCAGGCGAGGACAGCTCTCGTCTCATCTGTCACCTCGTCGCTCCGCATGTGGTCAACGCGGTCTACAAGCATGGATGTCTCGACACGGCTCGTCTCATATACCTCTATGAGGTACTCGTAGAGCACGCCCTCGTGGGCATCGCAGCAGGGCATGACTGGGAGCACATCAGCAAGCGCGCGTCAGGATGGGCGCAGAAGCTCGTCTACCAGCGCCATTCCTCCCTCGACGGCCTGACCGATGTCCCGTCCGTGACCGAGGGTGGCGAGGACAACCGCAGCTACCGCACGTCGCTCACCCTCGTCGGCACCGAGTTTGATGCAGAGGTACATGACGCCAGCACATGCGAGGCGTCACGGGAGTACGAAGAAGCCGTCGATGAGGGCTTCCTCATCGACCGTGCGTGCGAATCCATCACAGGACGCCGCGTTGAGCAGCGTAGGCAGCAGCGCGTGGTCATCCTCACGCTGTTGGGGCTCGGTTACACACAAGTGCAGGTCGCACGCATGGCTGACGTGACTGACAGGACCGTGCGCAATGAGGTCGTGGCTGCTCAGGATGCTGTGCTCGACTGGGCTCGCTCCAATCGTCGCCTCCGTGTTGCCGCCTGACTTTCCTGAAGACTGAGGCGGGATTTCGACTTGCGTGTTTGCAATGTCCATGCTAAGGGCCTATATTAGAGGTATAAGAACTCAACAGGGCGCGAACGGCGGGAACGAACAACGAGGCAACTCGGAGACCCGCACGGCAGGGTGCAGGCCGATTAGCGATTGCACTGAGGACACGTGAGGTAGATGGGTGAGGCCCTCGCGTGTAGATACTCCGGAACCTCTCATCTATGTCCCGAGTTGCGAGCGCGACAAGGGATGAAGGAGTAGGACCCCAACCTTGTTCAGGGCGTGGTGAATACGCGGGCGCGCGGGAGCGGCTGGCAGCGTATGCGTGGGGTGTCGTTGGAGATTGCGAGGGAAGAACTCTCGTAATTTCACGGCATTCCTACTCCGAAAGGTCTAGCACCGTCAGACGCCATTCCTTACGACGATGTTCGCTCCCTGTCCATGACGGTGCACCTCGCACCATGGAAAACACCCTCACCAACGCCGAACGCGTTGCCCAGCTCCTCGCAGAGCTTTCCACCCTGACCCAGCCCGTCGCTGAGTACGCGGCTGAGCATGGTCTCGTCACCCAAACAGTCCGCACCTACGCCCAGTTTGGTCGTATCCAGACCATCAACACCGGCTCCTGTGTCGTCCTGAACCCCGACGCTCCGTTCGAGGGTGATGCACGATGACTGCGAAGAAGGCCGAGAACATCGTGACCAGCACCGTCGTCGTGGATGGTATGCCCATCGCGCAGCAAGCCCGCGCCATGGTTGATGCCATCATTGCCCCTCAGCTGGCCACGGTGGATGGCGAGTTGTGGGGAACCGTGTGCACGAAGAACCTCGATGACAAGTACGCCCCCCGTGCTCAGTTCATCGACATGCGCCAGCCCGGTGCACTCGATGCCTTCACCAATGCAGTGATGGCCAACCCCAACCCAGCCAGCATCACTTCATGGACAACGGTGAACCTGTTCTCACACCGCCCGGAGAAGGGGCGGGGCAAGGCTGCTGACGTGGCCAACATCGGCGTGCTTGTGCTCGACCTCGACACCCGCCGCGACGACATCGAACCCGGGCAGCTGACGGGGCATGCCGAGAACCTCGATGAACTCCCCACAGAGGCGCAGGCGTGGAAGGCCATTGCGAAGCTCACGGAAGTCCTTGGCCAGCCCACCGCAGTAGTGCGCAGCTCCTCCGAGGGGCTTCAGTCGTTCTGGGCGACCGAAGGCATCGTCCCTACCGACTCGGACATCCTCATCCGTTACAAGGCCCTGTGCGAGCAAGTGGGTACAGACATGGGCGTGAAGCTCGACTTGACCCGCTGTGGTGATGCTGCCTCACTCATGCGCTTCCCGGGCAACAACCGGGTCAAGGATGGCTACCCCCACGACCCAGACTGGACGGGCTTCGACGCTGACGGGGCCAAGGTCAAGCGCGCCACAGGTGGTCGCATGCAGCCTGAAACCTCGACGTTGCTGCGTCTCAACCCCGCTTCGCGTGTCTCTGCCGAACAACTTGACGCCGTACTGCCTGCACTGAGCAGCATCGCCAGTGCTCGTGACCTGCGCCCCACCAAGAAGGGCAAGAAGGCCTCGCCGAGTGAAGACAGGCGCTCCTACGTGGAGAAGGACATCGACCGGCTGCCCGTCGCGCGTCTGGCGGAGGTGTTGTTCCCCCTCCAGCTGTTCGCTGGCAATGCTGACGACGCCTGCCGCCACGAGTGGACGGGTGCCACAACCCCTCCCAGCACTGAGCAGGTGTGGGACGAGACCATGCAGGCGTGGCTGCTGTTCGTCAACGGCAACACCCCCGCCCATGACCTCGGCAAGTCGACCGAGAGCTGCTTCACCACGTCCACACTGCTCCGGTTTGCTCTGGGCGACTGGAGCGACAAGCCGTCTGGAGCGCTCTACCGGAAGGTGCTGGAGGTGGTGAAGGGTTTCACTCTGGACGAGTTGTTGAACTTCGCCACCAGTCACCTGAGCAAGCTGGACTCCCGCCGAGTTGACTGGCAGGCCCGCAACTTCAACGCGCTGAGCGAGGCCCTTCGGGAGGTTGCGGCCAGTGACGCCCAGTCGGAGTGCGAGCGGCTCCACGAGGCCCTGACCAAGCCGCAGGGACAGGAGTTCATCATTGGCGACCGCTACAAGCTGGTCGTCGGTGGGGCAAACTGCGGCACCTACGTCAACACCTCCAGCTCGGATGACGGCTACGACAAGTGGGAACAGCTCAGCGCGGGTGTCATCGTCCGTACGGCCTACCGTAAGGTTGTACAGCCCATCGGTGGCGTCGAGGAGGATGGCGTCTTCTCCGTGGTCGTAGTGGGCCCGAATGGTGTGTGGCGCAGCTCCGAGGTTCCGCTCACCAAGTCCACGGACATCAAGTACCTCCTGAGCAAGGCCATGGTTGGTGCCGGGGTCCCGACGCGTGCGAATGAGACCGACATGCTCAATGCCATCCTGCTCGCAGGCTCGGCAGGAGTGCGCAACGACGTATCGGTCGGCGTCCCGGGATGGGTGGAACTTGATGATGGCTGGCGCTTCGTGGGTCAGCGCAGCTCGGTCACGCCGACAGCGGTAGACCCGGAAGTCCGTCGCCGCTCCAATGCCCACCCGGGAGGCTTTAGCGACCTCATGACGCAGGAGGAGGCTGAGCAGGTTTTCATCATGTTCGATGAGCTTTTCGACTGCTGGGGTCAGAAGAACGCTGACTTGTCCACCATGCTGGGCATCATCGGCACCATCTTCGCCTCTCCCATTCCGGCGACCCACCAGCACGTCGCCTACGTCTACGGCAAGCACGGACTGGGCAAGACGCTGCTGGGCATGACTGGCGCGTGCTTCACCTACGCACCGAGCGAGGATTTGGTGGCCGCTCTGGACGTGACCAAGCAGACCTCGCTGGCACCCTTCATGCAGACGGCCACGGCCATGCAGAACGGCTGGCTGTGGATTGACGACCTGAAGTACGACCAGTCCGTCTCCGAACAGCTCAACCGGGAGCGCATCACCTACGTTGCCGAGGTCGTCCGCATGGCCTACAACCGCAAGGGCAAGGCACTGGGTGGCGCTGGTGGCGAGGTGCGTGAGACTGCGGTGGGAGCCCAGCACATCAGTGGACTGGTGACTGCCGAAATTCCGGTGGAAGACCCGGCCACCATTGAGCGCGGGCTCATCCCGCGTGAGATTCGCGCAGGCGACATCTCACTGACCAAGGTGCAGTGCAAGGACTCCAACGGCGAGCCCATGGTCATGCCAAGTGGTGAGCCCGTCATGGACATCCCGCTCATGGCGTGGATGCGGCGCTGGAGGTGGCTGGCTGGCAAGGTCTTCACCAGCTATGTCGCGTGGCTGAGTGCGCGTGTGCAGGCTGACGGAGGTACGGAGATGCTGAGCGAGGAGTTCAATGACCTCGTGGCCAACATCTTCCCCTTGCCGTCGTCCGACCGTGCAGCGATGTCCGTGTCCTACGCCGCCGCAGGTCTGGAGATGGGCCAGCGCTTCATGCATGAGGTCTACGGCGAACCATTCCTCGAAGACCCTGAGGAGATGCGCCGCGACCTTGCTGGGCTCATCGACATCAACCGCGAGATGAGTGCCGAGCGTGACCATGGCACCCGCATCCTCAACGCCGTGCGCGCGGTGACTGGCAACCGTGGCTTTGGACTGACCACCCTGTCCCATATGAGCTGCGCTGATGATGGCATTACTGCGGCGATGGGCTGGCGACGTTCCGCGAGCGGTGACTGGATGGACGTCACCGACCCCATCGGCACCGTGAGCAACCGTGGTGACGACGAGGGCAAGTGGGTGCTGCTGACGGTGGAGGACGCCCGCAAGGCCGTCAAGGAGTCCGGTGGCGTGATGGGCAAGGAGCAGACCGCCACAGCGCTGGCGGACCTGATGGCCAAGCACACCCTCGACCGCGACGACCTGCCCGAGGACATTATCGAGCACTACCGCTCGGCCATTGAGCAGGGTAAGGCACCGAAGTTGAAGCGTCTGCCGATGTTCAAGGATGGGCAGGGCAAGACGCAGCCCATGCGGGGTTACCTGCTGCCTGCTGAGCTGGTGGGCATCTATCAAGCAGGGGCAAACGTCGGCTGACGAACGAAACAAGTCCAACGAAGCCCTCTCTGAGCAGCTCAGAGAGGGCTTCGTTGCTTGCCAATGTGCCTCTGACTAGGCCTGTAACGCTGTGTAACGCTGTGTAACGCTACAGAAAAGTGAAGCGTTACAGGCAAAACCCCTAGTCAGAGGCATGTTTTTGAAGAAAATAGGTCTTCTGTAACGCTGTAACGCCAAAAAACATATGACCTTGCACAGCAGAGTTTTCTCTTAACCCCCTCTCGGGGGGATAGGCCATGTCTGCGCATGTGCAGGGCTCTATGTTTTCCTGTGGAGCGTTACAGCGTTACAAATGGCTCTCAATATGCCGCTGGCTAGGGGTTTTGCCTGTAACGCTACGCAAAATGGAGCGTTACACATGCGTTACAGCCCCATTGGAGCGTTACAGGCCTAGTCAGAGGCACATTGGCAAGCAACCAAGCTTCATTTCCGCATTCAGCCATCACAGGGTCAGGTCTGTGTGAGCCCCACCACGGGGAACCACACACAGAGGACTGACATGTTCGACATTTCTACCGATGGCCACCGACTGCTCCAGATGAACGCAAGCGTGTTGTACACCATCGCCCAGAGCGACCCCCGACTGAACGAGCCCTTCGACATCAACGACGCGGATGACCGATGCAACCTCGTCGGCTACACCCACCACCGCCCCGACAGCCGCAGCTCCGCACTCGACCTCATCCTCGGTCTGGAAATCGGTGTCCTGCACTGGGGGCAGATTGAGGACTGGGAGGCTCTGTACGCAGACTGCCCAGACTGGGGAAGCGTTCTGGACACAGCCAGCTCTCTGCGCTGGAGCGAGTACATCCACACCGTGCTGGCCGACCGGGAGATGGATGCTCAGTGGACGGAGTGGACCTACGAGCATCTGGAGGAGTACAGCCACGCTATGACCGACTGGCTCCGTGAGAGGGGTATCTCAGCATGAGCAACATCATCCCCGCACCTACCCGCGAATGGCGTGAGCTGCCCGGCCTGCTCGCACAGCTTGACCCCATCAGCCCCATGCTCGACCGGCATCTCGATGGCCCCGGCGTCTACCCCGCAGTCGTCATGGCCGCAGTCCGTGCCCGTCACCTGCTGCTGTCATGGAGAGGCCGCACTCCCACGATGAGGAGTGCCCCGCGAGTGCGGTTCTCCATGGTCGCTCATGAGCAGGCAACCCCAGAGCAGTACGTGACGGCAGTCGAGAGCCTCACCATGCTGTGGGATGAGCTGCAAACGTTCGAGGCCGGTCGAGAGCTGGCCCGTGCTCATCGTCAGTACCTACTCGGCGTGACGGCATCCATCAAGGACGACGCGCTCTGAGTCAATGAACAGTCCCCATCCAGATACGGCTGGATGGGGACTTGCTCTATTTCCGGATTTGAGCATCGCCGGGTCAGGTCTCTGTGAAGCCCCGAACTGGGGGCCACACACAAGGACAACAGATGTTCACCATTCACCTACCCGCAGACGATGTAGCGGTCTCAGCCTCTCGCTACATCGTCGTTGACCGAGACACCGAGACCGTTTACCTACGTACACACGACGATGGGAATGCCGTTGCCGTGGATGCCGCCATCACCTCCGACAGCGTCATCGAGCTGATGCAGGCCGTGGCAGACGAGCTGACCGAGATGGATGCCTCGCACCACGACATCGAGCTACTCGTACTGGGGTGGTCATGATGCCAGCACCCGAGACACCTGAGCAGTACGAGGAGAGGAAGATGCTCTCCTCGTTCCTCCATGAGGCAGAGCTGGGGCCCGTCATTGACCCCACCATCTGTGAGGCCGTCCTGAAGCGCAGCCGTGGCATGAAGGGTGACATTTCAATCATCAGCTTCCACCCTGCGCCCGGAGTTCCACTCACCCGGGCCTACACCGTCGGTGGGCAGGTCGTCAGCATCCGCCAGCGTGCGTCCAGAGACGAGTGGCTTGTCCGGGCTTGCCGTCGTGCGATTGCTCCACAGATGAAGTTGTACAAGAGCGCCATTTTCGAGCTGGGCCAGAACTACTCCGCAATCAGCGGAGAGACATTGCCATGGTACGAGGCGGATGTTGACCACTACCCGGCCTCGTTCCACGACCTCTTGCAGGAATGGAAGGCCCTCGTGGAGCAGGACTGCCAAGCACGCGGACAGAGGGTGTGGTACGACCCAGCCCAGTTCGCGGCTTGGCATCTCGCACGTGTCACTGAGTTGAACGGCCTGCGTCTGGTGAGCACCGAGGAAAATCAGGAGCTGGCAAGGCTGGCCCGTGAGCAGAGGAAGACAGCAGCATGAACATCAACCCCCGCAACCCCTTCATCGTCAAGTCGTCCGCAGCAGCCCTGTCCAGCCTCATTGTGCTGGGTGGCTGGATGGTGGATGGGCAGGCCACGAGCGAGCCACTCACTCCCTCCGTGTCATCCTCCGCGAGCACCACCGAGACCGAGGAGGAGATTAAGGCCCAACAGCAGGCGTCACCCTCTCCGTCTCTCGGTCACGGTGGAATCGAGCCTGAGACGAGCGAGCACACGAGCGAAGCGAGCACCCCCGCTGCTGTCACACCTCCGCGTGTGACAGTGCAGGACTGCCGCCTGTCCGAGGTGTCGCCCTACGCCGGAGCTGCACTCGTCGTGGATGTGAGTGAGGCAGCCACCCTGAGCATCACGATGAACTGGGGCAGTCAGTCGAGCGTTCACAAGGTTCCGGTGCAGGCGGGTATGAACAAGCTCTCACTGTACGCGAGCGAGGGCGAGCCGACGGTGCGAGAGGTTACTCGGTGCACGGTGAAGGCCGTCACTACAGCCCCGTGACGCGAAGAGCCCCTTCTCTACGAGTCATAGAGAAGGGGCTCTCTCATTTCCGGATTTGCCCGCGCGGGGGTCAGGTCTTTGTGAAGGCCCAGAAGGGGCCCATACCAAGGGAAATCCCATGACCACCATTCACGCCATGACCAACGGAGACACAGTCATCCGGCATCTCAATGCCGTCGTCGCCAGCCGCGAGACGGTGGAGCAGGCCCTGACAGATGCTGCCACCGCCACCGAGCCTGTCCTGCTCGCCATTGACGACCTCGACAATCTCATGCACAAGGCTACGCTCACGCCCGCGTTCCATGCTGCCCTGCGCAACCCCAACGTCGTGCTCGTGGTCACTCACGGAGCCGATGTCCGCACCCTCGTGGAGGTGCGCTGAGATGAAGCACATTCATACCGCTGCCGTCGTTGCAGCATCCATCGCACTCACGGGGTGTGCCTCCGTGCGTAGCGAACCTGCCCCTGCACCGAGCCCGTCTGTCTCCTGCACCACCCTCGACCTCGCCTCGGCTGATGTGGCCGGGTCGCGTGAGCAGGCCACGGAGTGCTTCCAGTACCTCGCCCACCGCGACCCCGAACGCGCACGCTCGGTCATGGAGCTGGTGGAGGTGCCCGCTGAGGACGAGTTCGGCCACCGCACGGCGAGCCCCACGGACGAGCACGCCGCCCAAGCCGCTGTCCTGCGCATCGAGCAAGGCCTTCGTGCAGACGCCAAGGCCATGCCCGTCACCTACGAGCGCTCATCCATGGCCCAGCAAATCCTGAGGGAGGCGTGATGAGCACAATTGCCCTCACCCTCGCCCCCGCTGCCCTCCTGTACGGGTGGAGCACGCTGACGCTCAACGGGAACTACCGCACTGAGAGACCCGCGACCGTGGGCGACCGTTTGACCTCATGGGCCTGCACCGCCGCGTGCGGGGTTGGGCTGTTGCTGACATTCGGTGAGCCCGGTGCTGTCGCAGGGATGACCACGCTTGCACTGACCTACCTCGGAGTGCGCTCGCTCTACCGCGTCAGCGTTGCCCCCATGCGCATCACCCGTCTTGGACGACTGCCCAAGATGGGGTTGGAGATGTGGCAGCCCCTCATCTGCACCGGGCTCCTCCTGCTCGCCGCCGTACTCGGGTACATGCATTTGGGCATGCTCGTCGCACTGGGAGGCATCGTCTTTTGGGGCCTGAGTTTCCACACCGCATCTCGTGGAACTGAGGCTCAGCAGACCATCGCCCCGCTGATTGAGGCTTTGTCTGCGGTCACCGGGGAGAGCAGGGAGTGGCTCTGGAGAAGCAAGGTTCTGAGCGACGGCAGCATCTGGGTACCTGCATCGGCCAACACCACGCTCGCCCGCAGTCCTCAGAAGCTCGCCGAGGCCGTGAGTATCGCCCTCCCTGAGTGGGAGTTGGCATCTTCTGCATCTGTCACCAGAAACGGCCTGCACCTGACCCCGCTCAGTGACGAGACCATCACACGTCGTGAGGCCCTCGCACGCAGTGGGGGTCTGGACAGTGGCGAGACCATCGACGACTTGAACGACTTCTAACACCCATGGCGGGGCGTCTCACCTAGACGCCCCGCCTTCCCTTATCTACAACGAAAGCATTGACATCATGCGAAACCCATTCAAGACGAAGACAACCCCCGCAACCCCCGTATTCGACCGCACCAATGAGGAGTGGCAGTTGCATGTCACCAACCTGTTGCGAGACCTCATGCGCGCCAACTTCGTCGGTGACTCTGCCCTCTCTCGTGAGCTGACCGACACCCTCGCTCGACTCGGCGTGGACGAGGGTGAGGTCTGGACACTGGCCGAGGAGCTGTGCCCCGATACAGTCCCGCACTCGGTGGATGGCGACCCCAGCACGGCCTCCGGTGCCGCCGCAGTCCGTCAGCAGTACGGAGCATGTACCGTCGTGCAGACCGGAGCTGAGGTGTGGGTGGCCTTCCAGCGCGATGGCGAGCCTGAGATGAGGCCGTTTGCACAGACCCGTCGTCTCACCAGCGATGTCCGGCCTGCCGATGACCGCCGCTATGCCGCGACCATGATGATGACCGAGCGGATGAATCTCGTCCGTTTCGATGCCAGTCGCCGTGCCGCCGTCCTTGCCCGCCTCGACCCATTCACTGCCAGCGTGCGTGACCGAGCAGCGGCGATGCTGTCGTGCTCACCATGGGACATCGAGCTGTCCATCGAATGGAGCGAGCAGTCCGACGGTAGCTGGGCCCCCACCGTGGTGCGAGTTGTCCGCATGCCCGCTGTGCTGGACGAGGAGAAGCGCAGGAGTACATGGCAGGAGGTCATCACGCAGCTTCTCCCGGCCCCCGCCAATACGAACTGGTGGCTGGAGATGGACTCGATGCACAGCTGTCTGACTGCCCGTCGTGCTGAGGACCCGCTCGGCCAAATCCTGCCGTACCTGTGGGAGAGTGCACCCACGGTGACCAGCATCCCCTTCGGGCTGGACTACCAGTCACGCCTTGTCAACCTCGGTCTCCTCGAAAGCAACATCCTCATGGGTGGCCAGCCCGGTAGTGGCAAGAGTGGTGGCGCAACGTCCTACCTCTGTGGAGTTTCCCGCATCACCAGTGTGCCCATCGCCATGATTGGACTCGACCCAAAACGCGTCGAACTGGCCCCGTGGAAGGCCCGCTTCTCCCGCATCGCCACCACGCCTGACGATGCCACCGAGGTTCTCAGGGCCGTCATGCAGGAGGTTGACCGGCGCTATGAGTACCTGCAAGAGGTGGGCAAGAAAAAGTTCGGGCCCACGGACTTCACAACCGCCATGCCGCTCATCCTGCTGCACGTGGACGAGCTGGCCGACCTCGTGAGTGTGGGGGCCACCAAGGAGGAGAAGGCGTCGGAGCAGGAAAGGGCCACCCTCATGCGCCGCATCGTTGCCCTTGGACGCGCATCGGGAGTCTGCTGCGTCTTTGCCACCCAGAAGCCCAGCTCGGATGTCATCCCCACCTCCCTGCGTGACTTGATTCAGCTCCGCGTTGGGTTCGCTACGGCCACACCCGAGATGACCGACACCGTTCTGGGTAGTGGCATGAGTAGGAATGGCGGACTGTGCCATGAAATCCCGTCGTCGCGCTCGATGAAGGGCGTCGGGTACGTCGTGGACGAGAGTTCCCGCTACCCCCGACGGATGAAGTCCTTCTGGGTGCCCGACGAGGATGTTCCGGCCATCGTGGACAGCGTCGCCCATCTCCGCATCGAACTGCCGTGGATGCCCGCCCCAGCAGCGAAGGGCGGCGTCAGGGTAGTGGACGACTACGACCCATTCGCCAGTGCCGGTTTCGACACTCCCGTGGTGGACGACGGCTTCACTCTGGACGACAGCGAATCGAACCCATTTGGTGTCTGACAAGGAGAGATGCCCCCGATGGAGAAGTTGTCTCCATCGGGGGCTTCTTCGTTTCCGCTTCTGCCTCGGTCGGGGTCAGACAGAGGTGAAGGGCCGCAAGAAGCTGCCCCACACCAGAAAGAAATCCCATCATGACCATTTCAAAGCGCATCGCAGCTGGCCTTACCGCTGCTGCTCTCGCATCCACCGGCCTCGCTCTCGGGCTTGCGCCTTCCGCACACGCACAGGAGGGTGGCGGCGTTCCCTGTTACGTCAACGCCTCCATCATCAAGACCGACGCTGCCAAGACCCCGCTCGTCGGGGCCACGGTCACCTTCACCGGCTCTGCGTCGAGCCGCTTCGCACAGGGACTGACCGAGACCCAGCTGCAATCCATGCGCACCGCCGTCAACGCGGTGGCCATGTGGGACAACGGCGCGGGTGCTGCCTCCGGGGTGGCCGAGCCCACTGCCGACGAGGTAGCGCTGGCTGAGCAGTTCAAGGGCCTGCCCACGTCGCTCACCCTGACCAGCGGAAGTGACGGCTCCTTCTCGGCCTTCTCCATGGTCGACTCCGAGGCCATGTACAACTCGGGCGAGTGCACTCCGGCTCTGATGACTGTCAAGGCCGCTGAGGTCGAGGCTCCGCAGGGCTACGTACTCGACGAGACAGTGAAGACCTTCGCGCCGACCATGGGCGAGTTCACCATCGAGAAGGCCGTCTCGGGCAGCATCGTCAACGAGAAGGCACCTGAGCCGACACCGAGCAAGCCCGTCGAGACACCGAAGCCCACCCCGACCCCGAGTAAGCAGGTCGAGACACCTGCTCCGACACCTACCGTGAGCGTGAGCGAGCCCGTCGAGACACCGAAGCCCACCCCGACCGTGAGCAAGCCGGTCGAGCAGAAGCGCCCAACCGAGCTGCCTGCTACTGGCGTCTGACCGAGACTTCCCGGCGCACCCTCATCCTTTGGGGCTCCGTGCAAAGAGCGCGTCGGAAACAGCAAGACCCCGCAGTGGCCTCCTTCTCCACTGCGGGGTCTTGTGCGTCCTTCTTCAGCAGACGCGCTTCACCGGGGATGTCTTGTCCCACGCACACGCCTCATCCTTGACTTGGTCGCCCCATGCAATCCGGGTTTCCTCGGGCATGGACAGGTTCGGGTTCTTGCCTCGGACCGCGACCTTCGCAGCCCTCATCTCGTCATTGAACTCGTCGACGGTGAACTTGTCTCCGGAGGGCGTCGTGAACTCTGCATAGCCCTTGCCGTCGAAGTCGGAGACAGCCTTGGTCGCCGTCGTCCCCTCGGTCGCATAGCTGAAGGCGTCCACCAGCGAATCCTTGATGGCCTGCTCCTCATCGGCGGTCATCGTCGCCGTCTTGCCCTTCACATCCGTCTTGACGAACTTCTTGCTGTCGTTGGTGTACACGTACGCGGCGGGCTCGTTGCTGAAGGTCACCTCGGTCTGTCGCGCTGCCATGCCCTTGTCGGTGTAAAGGAACTGGTTCGACGCCTTCTTGCCTCCAAAACGGGTCATCATCGAGGAGTACGAGATGCCCTTGTTCGCCTTGATGATGTCGGCCACCAGTTCTGGGCTCAGCTCACCTACTGGCGCAGCATCGAACCGCTCGCGCAGGCTGCCCTCGCTGCTGCCCGTGTCCGGTACCGCAGTGGTTGCCACTGTGCTGCTGCTGCTGCTGGACTGCGTCGAGGTCGAGGAGGCCGGGTCTGCCGTCTTCTCATCACCGCCGCCGCAGCCCGTGGTCATCAATGCAGCGGCGACCAGCAGCCCTGCCATCGTCTTACGCCTGTTCATCCGTCGTGTCTCCATTCGCCTGTGGGTCGCGGACGAGCACATACCATCGCCCGCCGATGCGCTTGAACCCCTGCTCCTCTGGATGCTGAGCCCTGTACGCCCTGTTTCTGAGAGCTGCCGTTGATGGAGCACCCATGAGCCCGGCTGCCTCGGCTAGCGGGACATATCGCTCACCCGCCCCCAGCTCCACCGCTACTGGCCGTCCATGCTCATCCACTGGCTACTCCCTCTTCGCTAGGCCCATTCAAGCGGTCTACCCCGGCCTGCGTCACAACGTCACAAAAGCGCGCGTCGTGAGCCGGAAACGCACGAAACGTCACAGAACAGCACGCTCAGAGATGCACAATGTCGGGATTCGCACAGGGAGAAGCGAGCGGTTGGGGAGGTTTCGGACGACCCCGTCTTCCAGCAGGTCCTTCATGCTGTCGCTGTACCGACAGTGGAGGACCTCATCTCCAATCTGCCCTCCTGATACCTGTCCCGCATACGACCGTTTGCGGGACGGAGATGCTGACATTGTGGTCCCGCATGAGCAGCCGTCCCGAAAGTCGTCCCACAACCCCGAGCGTTCAGGAACCAGCTGAAGACGTTTCTGGGACGACGCGCGGCTCGGTCGTGGTCTACCTCCGCGTCAGCACCAGCCGAGACCAGTCGACCGATGCCCAGCGTCATGCCATCGAGAGCGTGGGATGGAAGGCCGACAGGGTGTTCGTGGATGAGGGCATCACCGGTCGCAGGATTGACCGGCCCGGATTGCAGGCCATGTTGAGCTGGGTCAGGGATGGTGACACGGTCGTCGTCTACTCACTCAGCCGAATCAGCCGCAGCACGAAAGACCTGCTTACGTTGCTCGACGGCCTCGACAGCATGGGAGTGCACCTCGTCTCCGTGAGCGAGAGCATCAACACATCGACCCCATCTGGACGCCTGCTCATCACAGTGCTCAGTGCAATCTCCCAGTTCGAGGTTGACACTCTGCGCGACAGAACCCTCTCCGGACTGGAGGCCGCGCGTGCACAGGGGCGGGTCGGTGGAAGGCCACGTGCACTCGATGGCGAACAGCTCGTCGTGGCACGTGGATTGCGGGCATCCGGATGGAGTTACGGACGCATCGCAGGTCATCTGTCTGTCGGAAAATCCACCGTCCACAGGGCCCTGACCGAGGAGGAGCGATGATTGCCGTCATGCCCGCACCATTCGAGGATGCAGAGAAGCCCCGGTTTGTCTGGATTGAGGCCGCGTATGTCAGCCCAGAATCGAGCACCTTGTGGCAATTCTTCGAGACGCTCGACCGGGCAGCCGAGGAGCTGGATTCCCGCCCCGAACAATTCGTGCATGCCGACAATGTATAACCTGAAGACTTTCTGAACCGAATGCATGCCCAACGGTGCATAATGCCTAGTCAGAGGCGTGTGCGAGTGGTCAACTCGCGCTCGACCTTCAATCGACTCATGGACGCGGCTCGTGACACGAGGGGCTAGCGCTCGTAGTTGTCAAAGAAGTCCTGCATCAACTGCCGCCAAGCCTCTGCGGGAATCTCCTCGTCCACGAGGTTCGCAATGAAGCCGAAGTCCACTTCGTCGTCATACTCATTCCGTGAAACCACGGTGCATCCGTCCCAGAACAGGCCAAAAGTGTGCTTGCGGTAGTCAGCGTGGGTCAGCTGGTAGAACTCGTCTGCTCGACGGTTGGAGCTGACGAAGGGGAAGCGCGAGGAGTATGGCCACGCACGCCACGCTCGTCGGAAGGCCATCTCCACTCGAACCTTGTCACGCGGGATGGAATCGCGTCCGCACATCAAGACACCAAGTGCTGCACCCTCTGAGAAGGCGTTCTCCAGTCGAGCCATGGCTCCAGCGTAGTCGTGTGACTTTGCTTCAAGTGCGATGAAGACCGCAGCCTTTTCGGTCTACCGCTCGACATAGTGACTAGGCTCAACTCAACACCGTCGATGGAGGTAGCCATGGTTCAGCAGTACCTTGGTCCCACTCGTGGCGTGGTGAACCTGTCGTCATGGGATGAGGCAGTGGAGGCCGCTGGAGGTGGGCTACTGGAGGAGAGCCAGTGGTGCGAGCTGAAGGAGATGGCCACCCCACCCGGAGGAGCCAAGAAGGACGCGAATCTGGAGATGGCGCGCGACCTTGCCTCTCTGAGCGTGGACGGTGGGTTGCTCATCTATGGCGTCCGAGACAAGACGTACGAGGTTGTTGGCTGCGACATCACCGGACTGCATGACCGAATTGCGCAGGTCGCGGCATCTCGCATCCACCCACCACTGTCACCCAACATTCTCAACGTCCTCCAGCACCCAGAGGACGAGACCTTGCACGTCTTGGTCGTGCAAGTTCCTCCCTCACCATTGGCTCCGCACATGGTGGACGGCAGTTACTGGGGTAGGTCATCGAACGGCAAGCGGAGACTGGACGACGCAGAGGTTCGACGGCTTCTCACTCAGCGCGACCAAGGCGAGGAAGCCTTCCGTACGCGACTGATGGAGATGGAGAGTCGGGACCCACTCATCGACTTCATTGAGGCACACCCAACCGGCAACGGGCACGTCTACCTCCTTGCCCAACCATGCGCCCCCGTGGTTCGTGGCGACGAGGATGTGGATGTGTCCGACCTACGGCGAGGCATCAGGGGCAGCTCTTGGGCCGCGACCATCCAAGATTGTGTCTACCGTGCGCACGACCCCTACGGCCAAGCGTTCATGAATCGGCGTGAGCCGGTGGACGCCCATCATGAACGGTCACTCTGCTGGTTCTCCATCAAGGATTCCGATTCGAGCATTGAGCTTGTCTCGGGTGGAGGAACAGCGACGTGGGAGCTTCCCAATGGCGAGAGCGCTGACTACCTGCTCGCTGGCCTCATCTCCACTCTGACGGTGCAGGTGTTGCAGCTTGTCAACCAACGCTCGATGGCATGGGGGTACACCGGGTTGTGGCGGGTCGGGGTTCGAGTCACGAACACAAGAGGAGCAGTGTTCAACAGTATGGATACCTTTACTCGACTGCCCGCGTTCGCAGCCGATGATTTCGTGAGCACCAGCGTTATTCAAGGCGTCGAGGGCGAGTCGCTCGTACAAGCCAAGCCGTTCTTGAAGGGGCTCTACCGGGGTCTGGGTATCTCCGCCAAGGACGTGGACGCTGTAGCAAATTAGGCCTCCCTGACGGCAGGCACCCACTTGCCCCTGACATCCCCGTGGCCGCTGCACGCCATGGGTCGAATCTTGGTACTTGGTGAGATGCCCTGTGATGCCAGTACCCGCTCGATGGCATCCGGCTGATAGTGGATGGAGATGCTCTCACCCGGTCTCAGCTCGTAGGGCAAGGCATAGCGTCCGAAGGCGTCAGAGGGTAGAGGGATGTGGTGTTTGTCCGGGAGCACCGTTGTCACGCTGCTGACCATGGTCGATGACCGGCCCTTGTTGGTGACGGTGATGCTCCTGTACGTCACCGGTTCCTCCAGCCAGACGGGGATGCTCCAGCCGTACTTCACGTGCAGTCGTGCACCCGCCTGCACCCATGTGAACGCCTGCCATGTCAGGGAGATGACCGAGAGGATGAGGGCGAGCACGGGAATCGTCATGATGGTCACCATAGAACGGATAGCCTCAGTGTATGAGTGGACCTTGGACGCCTGAAGAGAACGCCATCCTCATCGACCGCTACATGGGCAGGTTGCAAGCACACCTGCGCGGCGAAGAGGTCTCAGTGCAGGACATGCTGCGTGAGCTGGTGCCAGAGCTTCCAGACCGGGGCTTCAATTCCATCGGACTGAAGGTGGCCAATGTGAGCGCTTACCTGACACAGCTGGGCTCGGCTGTCCTGCCGGGCTCAGGAATGCTCCCCAACGGCCAGAAGTCGCTCATCCCACTGCTCCAGAAGGCCCTTGCGGATGGGGTTGTGGACAAGGCTCTGGAAGAGGCTGTCGAGGAGCCAACACCGACACCGCCCTCCGTATGGAAGCGCATCGACCCGCCCAAGTCCGCCGGTGAGCGCATCCCTGCCACTCCCACTGGGCGTCGAGGTTTCCAGAGGGACTTCGCTCGTGAGGCCAAGCGTCAGCGTGACGTGGGTGCTGCGGGTGAGGAGCTAGTCGTGAGCATCCATCAGAAGGAACTCCGGGACGCCGGACGACCTGACCTTGCTGAGAAGGTGGAGCGGGTTGGAGGCAAGCGTGACGGTCTCGGCTACGACGTTCACGGCTTCACTCCAGACGGTCAGGAACTGTTCATCGAGGTCAAGACGACTGTTCTGGATGAGCACACGCCCTTCTATGCCTCTGCCGCCGAGGTCGCCGCCAGTGAAGAGTTCGGGGACACCTATCGCCTGTATCGAGTGTGCGGGTGGGGCAGCGACACGGTGAGCTACTACGTGTTGAGTGGGCCACTGTCCTCCAACTGCACATTGACGACGACGGCGTACTCCTGCTCGCCACTGGGTTAGGCCTGCCTGCGGTCTCCTGCTTGTAGGCTCGCTCCATGGCGGTGGTGGACAGATGGGCCGGTCTCACGAGGACCCAGCGCGCGCAGCTGGGTGGCGCGCGCTGGGAGGTGCGCTGGCGTGATGAGGATGGGCGTCAGCATCGCAAGCGGATGGATGGCCATGCAGCTGCCGAAGCCTTCTTTGCCGCGTCTCACCGGAGGCCTGCCAGCGCTTCCACTGTGCAGGAGGCGTTGGCGCGTGGGTTCGATGCGGGACTTGTGACCGCCCATCGCCTTCGGGACCTGCATTCACTCACCGTTGCTGATGCCGTGGCGGTCTATGTGGCCAGCAAATCGCACCTGAGCGCACGTGGGCTGGAGAACGTCAAGGTCCACGCCGGACACGTGACTGATGCGCTGGGTGCGGCGATGATGCACGAGGTGACGCGCGCTCGGGTGCAGGAGTGGGTATCGGACCTGACCTGCTCACCCAGCTCGGCAGGAAAGAGGCTCACCCTGCTGCGCGCGACTTTTCGACTCATGGGCATGCCGGACCCTTCGGTAGGCGTCGCAGTTCGAGCACCTGCACCGCTGCACGAGCCGTTGAGTTTGCAGGATGTCGCTGCCATTGCCCGAACTTCGCGCACGCCGACACCAAGCAAGCACGGACCCAAGCAGGAGCGGGCCAACGCGGACACCTACCACGCACTCATTCTCGTGATGGGGGTGCTCGGGCTGCGAGTGTCGGAGGCAGCCGCGCTGAGGTGCCGCCACGTGGAGAAAAACACCCTCCTTGTCCCCGGAACCAAGACCTCCACATCTCGACGCCGGTTGACTGTTCCGGCGTCAGTCATGGCTCGGCTGCATGGACTGGTGGGGGAGCGAGGACCGGATGAGCTGCTCTTCCAGACCTCGACTGGGACTGCATTCACCCGGGAAAAAATCGGTGTCATCGTGCGTGATGCGAGCGAGCGAGCGATTGGACGGCGCATCTCCCCACATCAACTTCGTCACGCGGCTGCTGCTGCGATGCTGGAGCGCACCCACGGCAACTTGCCCGTCGTCTCTCGCGCGCTTGGTCACGCCAGCACAGCGGTGACGGCGGCTGTCTACGGGGCTGTCACGGACGCGGCGGTGGGCAGCGCACTGGCGAAGGTGGCGCTTGACTTCGACGCCATCCTCGACCCCGATTCAGCGTCACGGTTCGCGGCAGCACAGGAGCATGTGTCACTGGTTCCCGACGAGGATTTCTGACACTGTCCGAGGCCATGTGTTACATCCACGGTGTTACATGTAGGGCATAAGGCGTAGTGAATCGAACCTTTGGACAATCTTTGGGAGCAGGAGACCGCAGGTTCGAGTCCTGTCGCCCCGACCAATTGAAGAGCTTCATCTGACAAGGCGTTTCTCCTAGTTGACTAGGGGGAACGCCTTGTTCCATGTTTCGGTCCGATGAGCACCAAGGGGCCTCCGAGGGACTTGTGGGGACATTCATCTCCCACGTATCTCCCACGACGAGAGGCTCGACATGACGACGAAGCGGACAACCTCATCACCGACCAGCAATGGGGGAAACGCCAGTGACTTGCGTTCTCCCCAAGGGGAACGCTCCAAGCGCCGCGGGCGCTCCAAACGGGGCTTTGGACGTTTGGACAAGCTTCCCTCCGGGAAGTGGCGTGCCCGGTATCTGGGCCCAGATGGTCAGGTGCACTCGGCAGATCACACGTTCGTGGCCAAGATCGACGCCGAAGGTTGGCTCGTCGACATCGAGCGCTCGATCAGTCGGGGCGAGTGGCAGCCCCCCGTGGCTCCCCAGCCCGAGCTGGTGAAGGAGGAAGCTCCGGTCGAGATGGTGTTCCGAGACCTGGCCCGCGACGAGGTGGCCCGACGTGATCTGACACCGAGGACGAGGGCTCTGTACGAGAGTCTGTTGGATCGGCTGATCCTTCCCGAGTTTGGCGATCAGGCGGTGGCGTCGATCACGCCGAAACAGGTTCGCGCGTGGTTCGACCGGATGGGGCCGGAACGGGCCACGCAACGAAGCCACGCCTACGCGCTGCTCAAGTCCTTGCTGGCGGTGTGTGTGGACGAGGAGTTGATTGTCGCCAATCCCTGCCGTATCCGTTCGGCGGGCCGGCGCAAGACCACCAGGGCGATGCAGCCGGCGACGGTGGCCGAGCTCACCCGTGTGGCCGATCGGTTGCCACCGGGGCAGGCGCTTCCCGTGCTGTTGGCCGCGTGGTGTGGGCTTCGTTCTGGGGAGGTGCGCGCGCTCCGGGTGGGGGACGTCGACACCGCGACCGGATGGATCCACGTTCGTCAGGGCGTGACGCGGATCAAGGGGCAGGTGATCGTGGGTCCGCCCAAGACACCTGCGGCGATCCGGGATGTTGGTATCCCGCCGCATCTGCTGCCGGCGCTTCGCGAGTGGCGTGCAGGTCTGGGGGAGCGGAGGGCGCGCTCTGCGTACTTCTTCCCTGGTCGCAGTGAGCTGCCGATGAGTGAGAAGGCGCTGCGGTATGCCTTCGACCAGGCACGCGACGTGATGGACCGGCACGATCTTACGTTCCATGACCTGCGGCACACTGCCGCCACGATGGCCGCGCAGAATGGCGCCACGACCGCCGAGTTGATGGCGCGCATGGGGCACACGACGGCCCAGATGGCGATGCGCTACCAGCACGCCAGCCGGCAGCGCGAACAACTCCTAGCAGAGCGATTGGCCGAGCTGGCCCGCGGTGGCGATGGCGCGGCCGAGTAGGTGTCGATCACGTGAGAGTGCGTGACGGCTTGGGCGGGCATGGAGCATCCACGGCGAGAGATTGAGGTCGAGACTGTGCAGTCGGCTGCGCGGCGGCTGGGGGTGTGTCCCAAGACGGTGCGTCGGATGATCTCTGACGGGAGACTTCCGGCGTACCGTCTTGGCCCACGGATGCTGCGCCTGGACCGGGCAGATGTCGACCGCCTGTTGCAACGGGCGTCCTGAACGTCGGGCACCAATATCTGCCGGTTGCTCGGCGCTGACGACCGAGTTGGGCCGCTCGCCGGGCCCGGCCCAGTTGCCTACCACGATCTTGTCCAGACCGGCGCTGCTATCGGTCAGTTCCAGTGTGAGGGCGTGTGCAGGGCGGAGGGCAGGCGGGTGCTGCCGTTGCCGCGGGCCGCATCCACCTGTTGCTGAGTGAGGAAGATCGCGCCACGCAGGTCGGCCCCCGACCGGTTGGCGTCGCGCAGGTCTGCGCCCAGCAGATCGGTCCGGTCGAAGGTTGCGCCTCGCAGATCGGCGGCGATCAGCAGGGCGCTGCGCAGGCAGTGACGGTCGAGGGGACTGCCCCGGGTTTGGTTGACACTGACATCTCAGGTCCGTGAGGGCCTGGTGAGAGGATGCATGTCATGCCC